>CAZOMJ010000093.1:0-3490 GCA_964581055.1 uncultured Candidatus Kuenenia sp. | reverse complement strand
TCGCTCGCCGCCCGGCATCGCAACAAAGTGGGGCGTGTCTGGAGGATAAGGCAGTCAATGGCACTTTCACAAGCGTTGTGCGGTCGCTCAACGGCTTTTGCAGGAACGCCGCGGCCACCGCAGCAGCGCGGGTGCCCCGGTCCGAGCCCCTGCCCTGCCCTTACCGGGCGGTATGGGCAGCGGTTCCCGCGTTCATTCGGCCCGTTCCGACCCGCCCTGCCATCGGCGGCCGGCGGTGGCTATACTCTGGCCTTCGAACGGTGTTTTTCGGTCTGTCTGGTGCTAGTCCAAACCGGGTCGCGGTAAGGGCAGCTCGAAAACGCAACGTTTGGAGGGTAAGCGAATGGCTAGCGGCGACACTGGAAATGTCGTGCCGGGAAACCGGTTGTGGGTTCGAGTCCCATGCCCTCCGCCTCACTGCGGCAACGAACGCCGCAGGAAATTGACGACGTTGCCGAAAAAGATCCCCTCGATGTCGGCCGCCGAATAGCCGCGGGCTGCGAGCAGTCCGCCAAGGCGGCCCAGGTCGGCGATGCTGTCGAGGTCGAGCGGCGTCTGCTCCGTGCCGAAGCCGCCGTCGAGATCGCTGCCGATCCCGATGTGCCTCGCGTTTCCGGCCAGCTGGCAGATGTGGTCGATGTGCTCGCAGATTTTCTCGATCCGCAGGTCAAAATCCTGCGGTCTCGACCGAAGATGGGCCCAGCCGTGCACCATCATGATCGCGTCGAAGGCCATGCCGATCACGGCCCCCCGGGCAATCAACTCCTTGAACTGCTCGTCGGTGAACTGGCGGTTCCAGTCGGCGAGCGTGCGGCAATTGGAATGGCTCGCCCAGACCGGCCCCGAGTAATGGTCGAGCGCGTCGCGGAAGCTCTCGTCGCAGAGATGCGTGGCGTCGAGGATGATGCCCAGCCGCTCCATCTCCCGAAGGAGTTCACGACCTCTGGAGGTGAGCGGTCCTTCGGCGTCGGTGCCCATGCCGTGCACGCCCGGCCCGTAGTGCACCGGACCGAGCGCCCGCAGGCCATCCGCGTACGAACGCTCGAGGTGCCGAAAACTCACGATCGAGTCGGCTCCCTCGAGGCTGAGGATGTAGCCGATCGGCAGCGTCGCCTGGCCACCGGCATCGGCATCGGCGAGCCAGAGGGCCACATGGCGGTCGAGACCGGCGCGGTCACGGATCTGCACAAGTTCGCCGCAGGCCTCCATCTCGCGATACCACGCGAGTTGGCCCTGCGTGTGGGCCCAAGCCTGCTCCGGGCTCTGCCAGCCGGGCAGCCTTGAGAAATAGTCGACCGATCGCGAAATCTGCGTGGCCACGCAGAGCCCCACGCGGCCGCGGCGCATCTCCGGAAAGCAGACCGTATTCCGCGAGCGGAACACCTGATCCTTCATGCCGATCTCGCGGCGGCGGATTCGCTCCTGCGTCCAGCGCTGGTCGCGGTTGAAGTCGAGCGCGTTGTAGGAAAGATCGAGGTGGATGTCGAAGATCAAGCGGGGCGAGTGGGACATCGATTGGCTCGCGGGGAATTCGTTGGCTTAGTTTTCGTTCGGGTCATCTTCCGGAGGTGCGGCGACGCGGATTGGCTGATCGTTCTCCGGCGGCGCGGCTCCGTTGGCGGACTTGTCCGCGCCCGCCGTGGATGCCTTTTGACCCACCCCAGCAGGCTTCGACCCCGAGGATGCGCCAGGCACCCCCTGCTGCACGCGAACCAGCAGCATCTGTTCCACCTTGCCGTCGGCCGCGTCTGAAGACTTGTGAACCAGGATCGTCAGTTGGTCCTTCGTGAGGTTGCTGATCCCCGCCTCGTAGACCGGCTCTTTCTTGTCGCCGATCGTCCACGCCGCCCGTTGCGTCTTCTTGTCGACCTTTCCCGTCACGCGGGAATTCTCATCCGAGATCGCGTTGTAATAGCTGCCTCGCAGGATTCCATTCTTGTCGATCGCAAGCGAGAGGAAGTTGCTCGCATCGGTCTCCTGCGACCGCGTCATCGCAAACACTCCGAGCGACCGCCATTCGTCGTCGTCCGCAATCTTCGCGTCGGCGCCGCCCTGCGATGCGATCGCCGTCGCTTGCTGGGCGTATTCCGTCGCCGAGCCCACGCGGCTGCCTTGCACGTAGACGCCGTCATCCTGGTAGACGACCGTGGTGCCATAGTCGTAGGGGATCGTGGCCATGCCGCCGCCCCCCCCTGCTCCTCCGCCATACCCACCGTAGCCGCCCCACGCGAAGAGGTCGGCCCAGAGCAGGCCCGTCATCATGCCCCCTCCGAACCACCAGCCACCCGGCCACCACCGGTTGAAGTGGTTGTCGTACCAGGCGCGGTCGCGGTACCAGTTGGTGTTGCGGAAGTTGTTGCGAACGGCATCACCACGAGCCGCCAGCGTGTTCATCGAATAGGGACGAATGCCCCGGTCGCCCACGGCGGCGACCCGTGCCAGATTCGCGTCGCCGGCAAAGCGGCCGGCACCATCGAGTCTGGCACCGCCGTCGAGTCTGGCACCGCCATCGAGCCGACCAGCGTTGTCCAGGCGGGCACCGCCGTCCAACCGGCCCCCTCCGTCCAGAGCACGGCCGCCGTCGAAGTCGCGAAACCCGCGGCCATCGTCAAGACCACGGGCACCCCCGTCGAGTCCCCGTCCGCCATCGAAGCCCCGTCCGCCATCGAAGCCGCGGTCGCCTTCAAAACCCCTCGCGCCGCCGTCGAAGCCGCCGCGGCCGCCACCATCGAAACCACGCCCACCGCCGCCGCTGAAACCGCCCATGTGGCCACCACCTCCCATGTGACCACCACCGCCACCGCCATGGGCGAAGACGATCGTGGAAGACGCACATGCCTGCGCGAAGACCGTAAGAACGACCGTCGCCGTGCGAACGGTCTGGCAGCGTCGGGTGAGGGTGATGAACATGACAGGCTCCAAAGGGTGGCGTTGAATGAGGGGCAATATCGGGGCCGTGGGAGGCCGTCAGCGAATCCTGCGGAGGTGCACCGGCTCGGTGTCGGGCTCGGCACGGCCGTCGATCGTCCGCTCGATCGAATGCCACAACAGCATGTCGCGACCGAGCGGCGTGAGCACCTGCACCCATGCGGCTCGGCTGCCTACGGCAGGGTCGCCGGGCGTGCCCGCGAGCCTCCGCTCGAAGGAGGTGCCGTCGCTGAAAAAGGTGCCCTCGGCACGGGCACCGGTCGAATCGAAGTTCCATGACCGCACCCGGCCAGTCAAGCGGTCGGCGTGGATGACGTCGAGCGACTCGACGGTCGAGCCGTCCTTCCGTTTGACCTTGATGCGGCCGACGAGGGCATGGCCGTCGAGGCTCTTCTCGTAGGTGGCATCGATGGTGGAACCAGTCTTGGCATCGGTCGACTGCCAGGTGCCGATCAACCAGGCGAGGTCTGACAAGGCGGCCCGCGGGCCGGGCACTACCCGCGATTCGGCAATCCGCCACGTTCCGTTCTCCAGCACGCGAAGGGTGTCGAACCGTGAGACG
>CAZOMJ010000092.1:0-14609 GCA_964581055.1 uncultured Candidatus Kuenenia sp. | reverse complement strand
AGTCTTGGAACACCCGCGGATAGAGCAGCCACGAGAGCACCTCCCGCGGCGATGCCGTCCGCCCGACGATCTCCGTCACCCTCTTTTCCGCCGCCTTGAAATCGGCCGGCGGCATCGACTCGCCCGGACGGCCCGTGACGACGTCGCCCTGGCGGACGATCCGCTTCACCACCTCTGGCGGGAAGCCGCCCGGCGGCTGGCCCATCCGGCCCGCCAGCAGATCGACCACCGATTCCGGAAACGACATCTCGCGAGAGTCGGAGAGCAGTTCCGATGCCTGCATGCCGTTGGTCACGAGCAGAAGCGCGAGATCACCCACCGCCTTGCTCGTGGGCGTCACCTTCACGATGTCGCCGAGCAGCTGATTGACGTCGGCATAGGCCCGACAGACCTCCTCCCAACGATCGCCCAGCCCCAGCGACTTGGCCTGCTCCAGGAGATTCGTGAACTGGCCCCCTGGCATCTCGTGGAGGTAGAGGTCGGCGTCGGGCGCCTTCATGCCGCACTCGAAGGCCGTGTAGTGGTCGCGGTCGGCGGCCCAGTAGTGGGAGAGGTGCCGCAGCGGCTCAGGGTCGAGTTCGGTGTCGAGCGGCGTGTTGCGGACCGCCTCCACGATCGCGTTCAAGTTTGGCTGGCTGGTCAGACCGGCGAAGCTCGCCATCGCCGCATCCACCACGCTCGCCCCCGCCTGGGCAGCCTCCAGGGCGCTGGCCAGCGAGGCGGCGGAGGTGTCGTGGGTGTGGAAGTGGATCGGGATGCCGATCTCGTCCCGCAGGGCCTTCACAAGCCGGCCCGCGGCGAACGGCTTGCAGAGGCCCGCCATGTCCTTGATGGCGAGCATGTGGGCGCCGCGCTTCTCGAGCTCCTTGGCGAGATTCACGTAGTAGTCGAGCGAATACTTCGTCCGCTTGGGATCGAGCACGTCGCCTGTGTAGCAGATGGCCGCCTCGCAGATCGCACCGCTCTCCAAGACCGCGTCGATCGCCACCTTCATGTTCGGCACCCAGTTGAGCGGGTCGAACACACGGAACACGTCGATGCCGCTGGCCGCCGACTCCTTCACGAAGGCCTGCACGACATTGTCGGGGTAATTCGTGTAGCCGACGGCATTGCTCGCCCGCAGGAGCATCTGAAAGAGGACGTTGGGCACCAGCTCGCGCAGCTGGTGCAGCCGGTCCCAGGGGCATTCCTTGAGGAACCGCATCGACGTGTCGAATGTGGCTCCGCCCCACATCTCCAGCGAGAAGAGGCCCGGCGCCAGGTGGGCATACGCATCGGCGACGGCCACCATGTCGTAGGAACGCATCCGCGTGGCCAGCAGCGACTGGTGGGCGTCGCGCATGGTCGTGTCGGTGATGAAGAGCCGGTTCTGCTGCCGGACCCAGGCGGCGAACTTCTGGGGCCCGAGCTCCTTGAGTTTCGTTCGCGTGCCGGCCGCGACGGGCGCCAGGCGGTCAAACTCCGGAATCGGCGCGGGGCTGCGGCGGGCGGCGGGCGGCCGGCCCTTCACGAGCGGGTTGCCGTTGACGATCACGTCGGCCAGATATTCGAGCACCCGCGTGGCGCGGTCGCGGCGGATCGGGAAGTCGAAGAGCGCCGGAGTCTCGTCGATGAACCGCGTCGTGCAGAGGCCGGCGAGAAAATCCTGGTGCGTGACGAGGTTGATCAAAAACGGGATGTTGGTCTTCACGCCGCGGACGCGGAATTCCTGCAGGCAGCGTTCGATGTGGCCCGCGGCCTCCTCGTGGGTCAGCCCCCGCGCCGTCACCTTCACGAGCAGCGAGTCGAAGTAGGGCGTGACGACCGCGCCGGAAAACGCGGTGCCGGCGTCGAGCCGGATGCCCATGCCGCTGGCCGAGCGGTAGGCCGTGATCCGGCCGTAGTCGGGGAGGAAGCGGTTCTCGGGATCCTCCGTGGTGACGCGGCACTGGATGGCCGCGCCCATCGACTTGATCTGCGACTGGTCCCCGAGCCCGATCTGCGGATCGGAGAGCTTCCAGCCCTCGGCCACGCGGAGCTGCCGACGGACGATGTCGATGCCGGTGATCTCCTCGGTGACGGTGTGCTCCACTTGGATCCGCGGATTCACCTCGATGAAATAAAAGCGGTTGGCGTCGGCGTCGACGAGAAACTCGACCGTGCCGGCATTCTCGTACCGGGCGGACCGCCCGATCGCGAGCGCCGCCTCACAGATGGCAGTCCGCATGGCGGGGGCGAGGTTGGGCGCGGGGGCCATCTCCACCACCTTCTGGTGCCGCCGCTGCACCGAGCAGTCGCGTTCGAAGAGATGGACGAGGTTGCCGTGCATGTCGCCGAGCAGCTGCACCTCGATGTGCTGCGCCCGCTGGATGAACTTCTCGACGAAGACGCTCGCGCTGCCGAAGGCGGTCTTGCTCTCCCGCTGCGCGCTTTCGAGCGCCACCGCCAACTCGTCCTCGCCGCGCACGATCCGCATGCCGCGGCCGCCACCACCGTGGGCCGCCTTGATCATCACCGGCCAGCCGAGTTCCTTCGCGATCTTAAGCGCGTCCTGAAAGCCGATGACCGGCTTCGAACTGCCAGCCAGGATCGGCACGCCGGCCTGCTTCGCCAGTTCGCGGGCGGCGGTCTTGTCGCCGAGCGTCTGAAGCAGCTCCACGCGGGGGCCGACGAACACGATCCCCGCCTTCTGGCAGGCCGCTGCAAAGTCGGGATTCTCGGAGAGGAAGCCGTAGCCCGGGTGGATCGCGTCGACATCATGCTCCTTGGCGATCGCCACGATCCCCTCGATGTCGAGGTAGGAGCGGATCGGCTCGCCGGGCCGGCCGACGAGATAGGATTCGTCGGCCTTGAAGCGGTGGAGGGCGAAGCGGTCTTCGTGGGCGTAGATCGCCACGGTCCGCATGCCGAGTTCGTGGGCGGACCGAAAGACGCGGATCGCGATCTCGCTCCGGTTGGCCACCAGCAGCTTCTTGATGGGACGCATCGAAAACTTCCTTCGAGAAACGACTCAGAACGGACGAAGACACCGCTCATTCGGCCCCAATCCTACCGTGCGCCGGAATCGGCAACAGGGCAGGCGAAAGCCGCCGTATCGCCCACAGGTTTCCCTGCGTTCCGGCAGGGCTCGTCGGTAAAAAGCCCCGAACCAGCGTTACCGTTTTTCGTCGGCGTAGCTGGGGCGGATGTAGTCCGGCACGAGCGACGCGGGATCGTCGGCCTCGCCAGCCACGGTACGCAGCAGGGCGATGCGGCCCAGATCGGCGATGGCTGGCATCCAGGCTGTTGGCGGTGCGATTACGAGGTCGGGCCGGTCGGCGAGTGGCTCGGCGAGCAAAGCCAAACCTGGCCCGGTCACAATGCTGCCCGGAGCCATGCCCGCAAGCCATTCATGCGACGCGGCCAGCCTGCCCGCCTCTGTGCGCCATCCGCTCGGCGAGCCATCGTCGGGCATGACCAGCGAGGCAAACACTTCGCCCCGGCCGGCGTCGAATACAACGTTCACCGGTGTGCTGCGCCGCCCCACGGCCGACGCGGTGCCCGCCGCGATCACTTCGCACGACGACACTCCCAACAGCCGGCTGCCAGTGGCCCAGCAGATCGCCTTGGCCGTGGTCACCCCCACCCGCAGGCCCGTGAACGACCCCGGCCCGCGGATCACGGCCACCAGGTCGGCGGCGGCGGGAGGCCAGCCCAATTCTGCCGCGACCGCCTCGATCATGGCCGCCAGCAGCCGGGCATGTTCGCCGGCGGTGGGAAGCGATCGCACGGCAATCCGGTCGCCATCCATCGCGGCGACGGCTCCCGTCGCGAGGCTCGTATCGATCGCGAGGGTCTTCACGAGAGGCTTTACGAGGGGATTCATCTGCTGGCTGCCGGTGGAGGCGTGGCGAAGCGGGGGACGTGTCGCTTGACCATAGGGAGGGGCGTTCGTAGGCTCCACTGTATATAGATCGTGCGTCAAGGCCCGGCGGAGCGGGTTTGATTCCAGTGAAACGGGCCATTATCAGCGACGTCCACGGCAACTTGGAGGCCCTCCGCGCGGTCCTCGAGGATATCGACCGGCAGCAGGTCGACGCCATCTACTGCCTCGGCGACGTGGTCGGATACGGTCCGAATCCCTGCGAGTGCGTGAAACTCGTCCGCGAACGCTGCAGCATGGTGTTGCTGGGCAACCACGACCAGGGAGCGCTGTTCGACCCGGATGGTTTCAACGTGGGCGCCGAGAAGGCGATCCGCTGGACCCGCGCGCAGATGGAGCAGCATGACAGGCTCCCGCGGAACGCCTCCGACCCGCTGACCGACTTTCTCGGCGAACTTCCCCGGACGCACGCCGAGGCAGATTTGCTGTTCGTGCACGGCTCCGCCCGTCGCCCGCTCGACGAATATGTCTTTCCCGAAGACATCTACAACCCGCTCAAGATGGAGCACATCTTCGAGCTGTTCGGGAAATACTGTTTCCAGGGCCATACCCACATCCCCGGCATCTTCACGACCGCGCCCGATTTCATCTCGCCGTCGGTGCCGAAGTCGGGGCCGAACCAGGAGCAGCGGCTGGCCCTCCCGGCCGGCAAGGCCATGGTGAACTGCGGCAGCGTCGGGCAGCCGCGAGACGGCGATCCCCGTGCCTGCTACCTGATCCTGGAGGATGAGTCGGTCCGGTATCGCCGGATCGAGTATCCCTGGGCCGCGACCTGCCAGAAAATTTATGCGATCCCCGACCTCGATAATTTTCTCGGGGATCGGCTCACTCAGGGCAGATAGCGCACGCCGGAGCCGATATACTCCGGACTAGCCCCGCACGTTCGGGCCGGCTTCCGGCTCGGGCGGGTCGTGGGTTCATCCGGAGTCATTCGTGGAACGTCGCTACGCCCAGTTCATCGCCATTTCGCTGGCCATCGTGTTGGCAGGTCAACTGCTGCAACTCTGGCTCTTTCCCAAGCCGCTGCGTGAAAAGCAGGCCGCCGAGGTGGCCGCCGCCGCGGTGAATCCCGGCGATCAGCAGGGCGAGGGCGTGGCCAAGCCGGCCGATGTCGCCGGTGAGACGGATCGCGACGCGGATTCCATCCCCGCAACGGAGGAGGCAGTGCCCGCCGCGACGCGGCAGCATCACACGCTCGGCTCGCTCGATCCAAATGGCAAGGCGGGCATGCTCGTCACGCTGACCAGCCGCGGTGCGGCGGTGGAGCGGATCGAACTCGCCAGCGAGAGCTTCCACGATCAGGACGACCGCTCGGGATATCTTGGCCATCTCGCGGTCGAGGCGGTGGCAGACGAGGGCTGTCGGATCGGTGTCGTGGGACCGGGCACACCCGCCGACCGGGCTGGTCTTCGTCCGGGCGACATCATCACGCAGGTCGGCGGCAAGGCCACGCCCAATCCCCGCAGCCTGCATGACACGCTGGTGGCCACGCACCCCGGGGACTCCGTGGCCGTCGCGATCCGCCGCGACGGTCAGGCCATCACTCGCGATGTCACGCTGGAGCGTCGGCCGCTGGAGGTGGTGAGACCGGAGTATCGCACGCAGCCCGTCGTCGATCCCGAGGCTGAACCGTGCGATCCGTTCTCATTCCGGCTGTCGCTCGAAACCCGTGACGGCGGCAAACGGAGCGAGCCGTTGCTCGAGATCCCTGGGCAGGAGCTGGCCGATCGTGACTGGAAGGCCGAGGCCCCTGCCGATGGCGGTCTGGTGCGGTTCACCCGCCAACTACCGGGTGGGCTGACCGTTGCCAAGGAATATCGGCTTGTGGCGGCTCCTGCCGATGAAGGCGGCCGCGTCGGCGCGGCGAGCGGGCCGGCCCAGCGGCTGGAACTCGTTGTCGAACTGATCGGCGGTGACCGGCCGACCCGCGTGGCCTATGCTCTCGACGGCCCCACCGGGCTGCCGACCGAGGGCTGGTGGTATGCCTCGCGGATCGCCCGCGACTGGGGCACGCTCGCGGTCCGTGACGTGGCGATGCGGTTTGCCGGCGAGCAGAGCACGCTGGTGAGCGGGCTCAAGATGGCCGACGGCACGCTCGATCATCCGGCCTCGGCCGTCCGCGACGGCAAGCCGCTGTCGTTCGCCGGCGTGGATGCCCTCTACTTCGCCTCGGCGTTGATTCCCGCCGCCACCGGGGCGGATGTGCCCGCCCTCGACGAGGTGCGGCCGCTGGTGGTGGGAGACATCCCGGCCGCGGCCCGCCGCAAGCTCGTCGATGTGACCAGCCGCCTCGTCTCGAAGGAACTGGCGGTCGAGCCGGGAATGACCGTCGCCCACCGCTACGAGATCTTCGCCGGTCCCAAGAAGCCTGAACTGCTCGAGCGGTATGGCTTGAAGACCGCGGCGATGGACGACCTCGTCTACTACGGGTGGTTTGGCTGGGTTGCCCGCCCGATGATCGCTGTGCTGCACGCGCTTCATGCCGTGATCGGCAACTATGGGCTGGCGATCCTGCTGCTGACCGTGCTCGTCCGCGGGGCGATGTTTCCCGTCAGCCGCAAGCAGGCGCTCTCGTCGCAGAAGATGCAGGTGCTGCAGCCGGAGATGAAGGCGATCGCCGAGAAGTACAAGAGCGAGCCGGAGAAGCGGACGAAGGCCACGCAGGAACTCTGGCGGAAGCACGACTACAACCCGATGGGCGGCTGCCTGCTCGTCTTCATCCAGATCCCGATCTTCATGGGGCTCTACCGGTCGCTGGCCACCGACGTGGAACTGCGGCAGGCGCCTCTCTTCAGTTCGGCGATGCGCTGGTGCTCGAATCTCGCCGCGCCCGACATGTTTTACGACTGGTCGAAGATCCTCCCGCCGTTCCTGTCGGCCCCTGAGGCGTGGTTGGGCCCCTACCTGAATCTCTTTCCGTTGGCGACGATCGGCCTGTTTCTCTGGCAGCAGCAACTCTTCATGCCGCCGGCGGTGGACGAGCAGTCGAAGGTGCAGCAGCAGGTTATGAAGTACATGATGTTCTTCATGGCATTGATGTTCTTTAAGGTGCCGTGCGGCCTCTGCCTCTACTTCATCGCATCGACGCTGTGGGGCATCGCGGAGCGTCTCTGGTTGCCGCAGACGCTCCCCGCCACGGCCGGTGCGGGCGTGGCCTCGGGAGGCGGGGCGGCCGGCAACGGGAGGGTGATCAACGTGCCCTTCACGAAGCTCGGCGGCAAGGAACCCCCGGTTCCGGCGGGCGACGCGGCGCGGCAAAAGCGGCAGTCGCGGAAGAAGCAGCGCTGACGGTTCGCGGAAGCCCGATCTCTGCCCTCGCGGCGGAAGTGGTTGCACGTGTCCGCCGGAAATCTACTTGGGAATCTCCTTCGTGTGCCGGCGCCGATGGGGCAGCGTCGATCACTTACCGACTTCCGCCGTGACGGGAATATCTAAGTAGAAGAGATTCCCCAAGGGCTCTCCGGCCATGCCCTGCGAGAGCATGCCGGCATTGCCGGCCTGC
Source organism: uncultured Candidatus Kuenenia sp. (assembly GCA_964581055.1). Taxonomy (GTDB): domain Bacteria; phylum Planctomycetota; class Planctomycetia; order Pirellulales; family UBA1268; genus CAMCQY01. Next base: position 7,206 of record CAZOMJ010000092.1, on the reverse strand, counting down.
GTCACGATTCGCACCGTCGCCATCGGAGCCGATGAGCCGAAGTTCCCGCGGATTCCCTGTCGGGCGAGGTGAACCGAACTCGAAGTGCTTGGCATCGGCTCCTATCAGCACCGCACCCACGTGGTCGTTCTTTCCCCACACATGGGACATTCCCCACCGTGGACTGGCCTTCAGATTGGCGAAGCCGTAGAGCACCGTGGCAACCCGGGTCGGCGGTTGCTCGTCGGTGCGCTTGTCGGGCAGCGTGCGGGCCTGGCCGTTGGCGATCGTCCGCGGTTGCGATTCCATCGGCTTCCCGACGGCGACGCGGCCCATCGCGATCGGCCGCACGTCGCTCACGGCGAGCCTCGGTCGCACGACGGCGATCGGGGCGAGATTGTCGAGCAGCAGCGTGCCCGAGGGGCTCTTGTTCGCGAAGAGCGTGCCGACCCGTTCCGAGGCGTTTTTCCCGATCCAATGCAGCGGCTGGCCCGACGCTTCGTCGGTCTCCTCGAAGCCGGGGTTCCTGAACGGGGTCGTCGAGACGTCGATCTGGTATGCCCTGCCGGGGATCGCGACCCGGAAGGGCGACGCGGGCAGCCCCTCGGTGCTCGAGAGATTGCAGCGGGGACAGTTCGCCCACGCGTAGCGAACAAAAGCCGGCTCGGGAACATCGGGGCTCGAGATCGGCCAACACGTCGCGATACTCGCGGCCCCGGCCGGCGTTGTATTCGCCCTGGTAATAGATCGCTCCCCTGATCGTGGAATGCGTCAGCGGCGCGATCATGCCGTTGAAGTTGACGACTGGCTTGATCGGGTTGGTGGTCATCCCGCTGAGGGCGGGTGTCGAGAGGAGCGTTGACTCGTCGATCCATGACTCTCCCGGCACGATCGCCACGGCATTGATCAGGCCCACTGGCACGCCCAGCCGCTTGTTGATCTCCCGGCCGAAGAAATAGCTCACCGCAGAGAACCCGCCGAGTGTCCCACGGTCTGCGGCCGTCCATTTTCCTGCAACGTCCTCTGCGGGCGTGGCGGCCTGCGCATTCCCCTCATTGAACAGACGGATCTGCGGAAAGCTCCCGCTTTCCGCGATCGCCTCCGGGCTTCAGCGGCGCACGTGCGGCCTCCCATCGGCCTCCCTTCGCGATGGCGGAAACCTTCTGCCCCTGAAAACCCACCGACACTTGCTCCCCTTCCTCCGCCCAGCCCCAGATCTTCACAGGGACCCCCTGCTGAAGCACCATGCCGTCCGAGACGAGACGCGGCAGCCGGACGTCGGCGCATGCCGCGCAGGCCTCCACGGCCACGACGGTCGTGAGCAACAGTCTGAAGAACAGTCCGTGGAGAAGCGAACCGTGGAAAAACGAATTCGGCGGCTGGCTCACGGGTCGGTCGATCCTCGTTGCGTATGGTCAGGCGGGGGGGGGGGGAGGGGAGCGGTCACGGACGCGAACTATCCGGCGTTCGCGGCGGACGCATCGTGCATTCACGACGGTTGTTTCGCCTTCCACCACGCCTTCCATTCGTCTTTACCCACGATGCCCTGTTCTCCCGTGATCGATCGCAGTGCCGCGTCGATGGCGGGGCGAAACATGTAGACCATGACGGTGCTGTAGGGGGCGTCGAATTCACGCACGAGCGGCTCGATGGCCGCCGGGTCGCCGATGCGGCCGAGTGCCCTGACCACGCTGACGTGGAGTTCCTCCGCGTCGCGGCCCGGCGTGGCCAGGAGTCGCAGCAGCGACGGCACCGCCTCGCGGCAACGCACCTGTCCGGCCACCTCCACGGCGGCGAGGCGATGCCGAGCCCGTGGTTCGTCTTTGGCCGCGTCGAGAAAGGGCTGCAGGGCCCCGAAGACGCGTTCGTTGGAAATGCCGATGCCGCCCAGACTGCGGAGCGCATACGGCCATGCGTTGTCCTCCTTGCCCGCGAGCAGTTCGAGCACCACGGGCAGCGCCGGCTCGCCGGCCTTGGCCAACGCATCAGCCGCGAAGGGCCGGAAGGCGTTTTGGAGAGCGTTGTTCTTGCGGGTGCTGATCCAGTTGGCGAGGCCCAGCATGGTTTTCTTCGCCTGCGGCGCGTCGCTGGCGGCGATCGACCGCAGTGCCTGCCGCTGCACGATCGGGCTCGGGTCTTCCACCAGCCGAACGAGCGTGGCCGCCGCCTGTGGAGACGTGCTCTTCTGGAGCAGCGTCGCGGCACGCAGCCGGACACCCTCGTCAGAATCCTTGGCCTGAGCCACCAAGGATTCCAAGGTCGGCTCCTCGCCCGCCTCCGTCTTCAACCGCTTTCGAAGCTCAGCCTCGCGGTAGAACAGCCGCACGGCCTCGTTCTCCGCGGCGTCGTACCAGGCCGGATAGAGCATTACGTCGCCCCCCTGCACGGCGGCGAGGTAATCCTCCCAATGCCGCTCGATGAGCGAGTTGCTCACGGCCACGGCTCGGAAGGCCTTCGGCCAGATCTGCCGAGTCACTGGGTCGGTGCCGAGCTGACCCAGATTGGGCGAACTGTAGGGCGCGCTCACGGCATAGTAGGAGGAGCCTGACCACTCCGGAATGATCAGGCATTCGGGATGCGACTTCTGGAGTTTCTCGATCATGGCCACCGGCATCGTCCAGGGCACGCCCTTCATCTCCTTCTTCTGCTCGGCCGAGAGGAGGCCGTCGCCGAAGACGTTGGAATCGAGGTAGAAGATCGTGCATCCCCACCGCTTCTTCGCGACGCGGATTTTTTCATCCATTACGGCCAGCGGATCCCGCACCTCGCGCTGATTCCAGCGGGGCTGCCCCGGCTCCGTCGGCTTGTAGACCTCCGTGGGCCGGATGGTGATCCCGGTGCGGAGCCCGGCTGCGGTGAACTTCCGCATGAACTCATCCGAGAAGCGGTCCATTTCCGGGCAGACTTCGGCCAGCATCCGCGGGTCGCCGATATAGGAGATCATGTGGGGCATCTCCTGCCCCTCGATATCCCAGACGATGATGCCCTGGGCATCCATCGCCTTCATGCGGGCGATGCAGTTGTCGGCATACTCCATCAGTGCCTCGCCAAATACCTTCAGCCCGTCCTCCGTCGTGACGTCGTTCTTGTCACGCTTGCCAAACACGAACCCCCGCGGGTTGGTCGGCCAGCCCGTGGCTGGGTTGCAGAGAAAGGCCGTGGCGATGCACCTGCGGTCGGGCCAGTCGAGCACCATAGGCCGCGCCTTTGCCAACGCCTCGAATGCCTCGGGGCAGAGTTCATAACGGGTCGCGGCCGGCGGGCCGAACGCCAGCGACACGCGGCAGGTGCCCGTCTCACCCGGCGGAATCACGTGGCCCGGGTCGAAGAAGATTTTTTCATCGACGACCGGGTGCCTGGGCTGGTTCTCCGCCCGCAAAAACTCCACGGTGACCATGCGGGCATCGTCTCGGCCCTTGTCGCGGTGCTGCAGATAGTTCCTGCTCTGGTTCCAGTCGACGAGCCCGATCGTGCCCTTCGCATGACGATAGATGTCGACGAAGGGGCCGCCCGCACGGTCGTGCTCGCCGGCGTTCTCCGGCAGGTGCGGCAGCCGCAGCGACAGCGGCTGCCAGACACAATGCACCATCGGATCACCTGAGCCATTCAAAACCTTCGCCTCGACGTCGAGCCGTTCTCCCTGCACGGTGAAGGTGCACTCCACGCGGCCCCAGTCGAATGATTGTGTCAGCACCTTCTTGTCCGGGTCGAAGGTCGTCGCGGTCGGCTTCGGCTCGTACACCTGCCGCCAGCCGTTTGTCGCGGTGTCGTCGCGGAATTTGACCGCCAAGACCCTGAATCGGCGGTCGCCCGGTCTGGCCAACTCTTCGCCCTTGTGCCGCACTGAGGCCAGTCCGTCGGCGTCGAACTTCACCTCGAGGCCCGGCTCTTTCGGTGCCGGCTGCCTAGCCGGCACCGCATCGGAATAGGCCGCCAGCAGACAGGCCACGAATAGAAAACCCACGGCGGTTTTGAGTCGACTCTGTCTGTTGACTGTCATGAGATGCTCCCTGCTAGGCTGCTACCGTTCGATCGTGATCAGGCGGAAGTCGTGCCGCTCCACCGGAACGACCAGCCTGCCTCCTTCGACGCGAAACTCCACCGCCGGCTTGCCGGGCGGAACCTCGGCGTCGGTCGCCTTGCAGTCTTTGGGCAGGCCCAGCTTGCCGAGATCGAGCTGCACCTCGGCAGAGGTCTTTTCTCCCCAGTTGATCACGCCGAGAAGGAGCTTGCCGGGCTTGGCCCAGCCCGCGAGATGGACGTGCTTCGTCGGGCTCGACAGGCCGGAATCTTTTTTCCAGTAGCCGATGAAGGAGACATCGTCGCCGCTGATGCCGAACCGCTCGCGGGCGGCCAGCAGATCCCGCTGGTCCCGGTCGCTGGCGCTGTTGCCCGTGGGCAGGGCGTCGTGCATCAGCACCGCTCCGCTATAGGCACGCATCGCCTTGCGTTTGACCTCCGGATCCCACGCCCCCTGGTATTCGTTCATGAAGTTGACGTTCACGCCCCAGGTGTCCGGCACGGCCGTCCGCATCCGCTCGAGCGACCACATGTCCATGAAATCCTTGCCCATCTCCGGGTAGATGACATGGTGCTCGCCGTCGTAGCCCACGTCGGCCGGCGCGTTCCACGGCAGGATCATATTGTTGGTCATGTGGTTGACGATGTGCGACTTCCGCCCGTTCTCGTGCCAGACCGCCCGCAGCCTGAGGAAAAACTCCCGCATCGTGAACATGTTGAATTCCGGCTGCACGCGGCCGTCGGGCAGGCGGTAGCCGCGGCCGGCGTCGATGTTGTCGCAGTGGACCGGCCGGACGTTGTCGAGATACCAGCCGTCGATCTGGCAGCTCTTCACCCACTGGTCGAGGTTCCAGATGACGTAGTCGGTGAGCGACTTGCCATACCAGAGCGGCCCGCTCGAGGCCTTCCACGCCTCGCCGAAATAGGCCTGCTCGCCGTTGTCGCTCATGGTGTTGTATTCGAAGTAGGGCACGCAGATGCCGCCGTTCTTGTGCACCTCGTCGCTCCGCTTGCGGCAGAGCTCGACGTTCGTGGTGTTCGGGCGGGATTGCCAGATGGTGCTGCCCTTGCCGTCGGGGTAGGCCCAGCAGCCCCCGCCCCAGCCGAAGGTGTGGCCGCACCACCACGGCTCGGCCCGCCAGCCGCCGGTGAGCAGTTTGGCGGGGCTCGCCTGGAGAGCGAAGACGATCGTCCGCGGGGCATCGAGCGTGAACGACGACGCGATCAGATTGAGCACCATGTCGACGCTCTTCTCGCCGCGCACCAGTTCGATGGCGGGCGCCGCGTCGCCGGGCACCCAGCCCTTGTCGCTGTCGGCGAACCAGGCCAGGCCCACGTCGGGGTTGCCGACCCACAGATAGGGGATGAACGAGCCCACCAGCATCGGCTGCGAATCGACCCGCAGCGACGACCAGATCCGGCCCGTCTTGTCGCGGGGCAGGAATCCCATGTCGAAGCCGTAGCGAATGCCCTCCCCCTTGCCGTAGACGTAATCGGCGAGGGCAGGCGCGAGCGGCAGCACCACCTGCAGGCCCTTGACCTCAGTCTTGCCCCGCGGGGTGAGCGTCATCTCGACCTTGTACATGCCGTCGAACTCGGCGGTGACGCGGCTCGTGACGTCGATGCCCTCGAGCGCGGCGGCGGCCTCGGCCACGGCGCGGTGGTCTGCCGTCGAGACGATCTTCCGCTTCTCGTTCCTCGCCTCCGCGGTCGAGCCGTCGGCTTTTGTCGCGCGGAGCACGGCCGGTGCGGCGAGGAGCGGCTGCCCCTGCGAGACGATCTGGGCGGGAAGGCCGGCGGTGCCGACGGTCATCGTGCGGCCCCAGACGCCGATCGTGTCGCCCTCGACCTTCACCGGTGTCCAGGGCGGAATGACCTTCTCGATGTCGCCGGCCTTCGTGTTCCACCAGGGAAACTTCTTCGCCGGGTCGGCCTTCGTGAAAGTGGCCTCGACGTCCCGCAGCACCTTCCCGTTTTTCGCAAACACGCTCAGCTTCGCCACGTATTCGCCCTGGGGCAGGTCCGGCAGCGGCATCAGTCCGCGGACGTAGTCGTTGGCGTCGATCGTGTAGCGGGCATCGGCCATCTGTTTGCCGGAGGCGTCGCGCACGGTCACCAGGCAATCCGCCACCTCGCCGCGGCGGGAGAAGTCGACGAAATCACCGGTCACACGCAGGTAATCGTCGAGGGGATTGAGCGACAAGTTCACCGCGATCTTGTCGTTGCTGTCGGGCGTCTCGAGGGAGAGGTTTTTCAGGTCGCCGAATTCCCGTGTCGAGGCCCAGTCGAGATAGGTCGTCTTGCCATCGGCCGAGGTGACGCGAATCCGGAATCCTCCCTTGCCAGGCTTGTCGAAATCGAGCCGCGTGCCGGGGGCCGCCGTCAGTCGTCCACCGGGCAGGTCGAACGTGCCGTTCTTCGACACCCCGTCATCGCTATCGAACCGCCAGGCGAGCTTCGTGGGCTGCGGGCTCAAGGCCGCGAGTTCGAGGCCGAAGGTCTGCGACTCGGGGTCGGCCACCCGCAGCAGGTGGATCGCCGGCGCGGCCTTCGAGAGCACCACGCGGGTGTGCGTGTCGAGTGCGGCGAAGGTACTGGTGCCTTCGAAGCTGTTCTGCTCCCACGGCTTCTTGAAATTCCGCGCCACGAGGAAGCTCAGCGACTGGCCGTCGGCGAACGGCTGCTCGCGATACATGCTCTTCCGCGGGATGGCCGCCTCCATCTCCCAGGCGTTGTCCTTCGTGATCCGGTTGCGGACGTCCCAGCCCGCCGTCCAGCCGAGGCGGCTGTTGCCGACTGCTGGTTCGTGCATCAGGTCGTAGCGGCCGCCGTCGAAATTGGCGAGATATTGAAAGAACACCGGCTGACCATCGGGGCTCTTCGAGCCGACGTCGATCCAGATCTCGTAGCTGTCGTCGAACACGACGTTGATGTCGCGGGAGGTGTCGCGGAGGTTGCGGACGATCCGCTCACCAGGGCGAAGGGGCGACCGCATCGCCATATAGAGGTTATCTTCGTCCCATGACATCCAGAACCGCGTCTGCCGTGGGCTCACCCGCTTGTTCGTCGTCTGCATGGCGTTGACGCTCTCGGCCCCATCCCATTCGGCGTCGCCGATCGTGCCGTCGATATCCGGCTTCTTCGCCGCGTAGGCCGCGGTGATGAGCGGGGTGCGATAGCCCTCCCGGACGTTGGTCGCCGGGTCGG
>CAZOMJ010000091.1:0-15659 GCA_964581055.1 uncultured Candidatus Kuenenia sp. | reverse complement strand
CACTCTTCGAGCATCAGCCCATGATTCTGCCCCGGATGGCCGGCCACATGCTGTCGTCGGTGGCGCCCAACTGCCTCTGGAAGTTCGGCTGGAATTTCGGCGTGAAGGGCCTGATCGCCGTGGAGAAATTCAAGGCGAGGCAGCGGAAGGGGATCATCTTCCCGCCGTTTCTCCACCTCTCCGTCATCAACTCCTGCAACCTGAAGTGCCAGGGCTGCTGGGTCGACGTGCAGGCGCCGCGGACGATGGTGCCGTTCGAGGAGCTTGACGCGTTGGTCAGCGACGCCAAGGCACACGGCAACGTGTTCTTCGGGCTGCTCGGCGGCGAGCCCTTCCTGCACCCGCGGCTGCTCGACCTGCTGGCCGCCCACCGCGACTGCTATTTCCAGATCTTCACCAATGGCCAGCTGATCACGCCCGAGATCGCCCGCCGCCTGCAGGCACTCGGCAACGCCACGCCGCTGGTGAGCATCGAGGGAGACGCGGCGACGAGCGACATCCGCCGTGGCAGCCGCCACGTGCTCGACCGCTCGCTCCGCGGCCTCGAACTCTGCCTCGAGGCAAGGCTGATCACGGGCGTGGCCACGAGCCTCTGCCGCTCCAACATCGACACGATGCTCACGGAGTCGTGGCTCCGGCGACTCATTGACATGGGCGTGCACTACGCCTGGTTTCATGGCTATCGCCCCGTCGGATCGGAGGCGTCGCCTGAGCTGGCGCTCACGCCCGATCAACTCGTCCGCGTGCGGCGGTTCGTGGTGGAACAGCGGGCCAGACTCCCGATCGCGATCGTCGACGCCTACTACGACGACAAGGGGGATGCCCTTTGCCCGATGGCGATCGGGCTCACGCACCACGTCGGCCCTTCGGGAGGCATCGAACCCTGCCCGATCATCCAGCTGGCCGTGGAACAGGTGGGCACGGGTTCGTTCTACGAGCAGGTGACGCAGTCGGCGTTTCTGAAGGACATGCGTGACGCGGCCGCCCGCCACAGCCGCGGCTGCGTGGTGCTCGAGAACCCGCGGCTGATCCTCGAGATCGCCGACCGCCACGGAGCCCACGACACCACCCAGCGGGGCACCGCCCGCGAGGAGTTGCTGGCCATGACGCCGCGGTCGAGCCAGGATCTCCCCGGCCGCGAGATCCCCGAGCAGCACTGGATGTATCGCTTCGCGAAAAAGTATTGGTTCAACGATTTCGGCACGTATCCGGCCGCGGGAAGGGTCCACCCATGACCGAGCCCCACGCGGAGTCCGAAACACCGTCCGGAGCGCGAGCTGAAACAGCCGCCACGCCATCAGCCGATGCAGTCCGCATCGTCTACTGCCGGTGCGCATACGCACAGGTCGTGCCGGCCGCCGTGAAGGATGCCGTGCTCGAAGGTCTGGCTGCGGCGGGCCGCGGCTTCGAGATGGTGCCCGATCTCTGCGAGATGGCCGCCCGCCGTGACCCGCACCTGGCCGAACTGGCCCGTGGCGATCGTCCGCTGAAGATATTCGCCTGCTGGCCGCGAGCCGTGCAGGGACTGTTCGTGCTGGCAGACGCACCGCTGCCGCCGCAGGGAGTGGAGATCCTCAACATGCGGACCGACACCGCAGAGACGGTTTTGGCCGGCGTGCTCGCGGCTCCATCCGAAGGAATTGCTCCATGATCGCTGAAGCATTGCTGCCGCCGCGGGTGATCGTCTACGAGGGGACGGGCGCCTCTCCGCTGCCAACCGCCAGCCGGGCCGGCATCTTCGCGGCGCTCCTCGACCGTGGCTACGCCGTGGTGCGGGCCGGGGCGGGCGTGGCCGACATGCCCCTCGGCGGCGCGATGATCGTGATCGGCTGTTTCCCCGATGGGCCGCCCGTGGTGGGTGATGCGAGTGGACGGTGTGACGTGGCCGTCCGCGATGTCACGGGCCTCTCGGTCGCCGAGACAGTCACCGTCGTCGAGGCGGCCCGCGGCGAGCGACGAATGAACCGGCCGCCGGAGGCGAGCGCCGTCGCCAACGGACCGGTCGCCAACACCGCCGAGACATGGAAGCCGTGGTTCCCGGTGATCGACACGGTGCGGTGCACCAACTGCATGCAGTGCCTGAGCTTCTGCCTGTTCGACGTCTACGGCGTGGCGGCCGACCACACGCTTCGCGTCGAGAACCCGGCCAATTGCAAGGTCAACTGCCCCGCCTGTTCCCGAGTCTGCCCCGAAGTGGCGATCATGTTCCCGAAGTATCACACCGGCCCGATCGACGGCAGCCCGGTGGCGGAAGCCGACGTTCACCGTGAGAAGATGAAAGTCGATATCTCGGCGCTTCTTGGCGGCGACATCTACGCGAAACTGCGGGAGCGGAGCGCCGACGCGAAGACGAGGTTCTCCAAGGAGCGAAGTGCCGACCAGGCGCTGGCCGAGCGGCGGCGGTGCCTCACGAAGCTCGCCGACGCGGCACAGATCCCCCGCGAGGTGCTGGACGCCCTGCCCTCGCCCGAGGAGATCCAGCGGCGGGTGGAGGCGGCGGCGACCCGTGCGGCAGCCGCAAAAGAGGCGGCGGCCGCCGTGAATGCCGCCGCGAATGCCGATGGGGCCGCGGAAGCAGGGTGATCGACCTGACGAAGATCGTGCCGAACGGCATACTGTATCTTCCCCAGGAGAGGTGCCGGCAATGTCCACAGCAGACCCCCCGTCGATTGCGCTTGCGATCCTGCCCCCGCCCGTTCCGCCGGCGCTCATCCGGTCACGGACCCCGCAGCCCTCGATCCCCCAGACCAAGGCCGATCGCGATGCGCTTTTGCAGGCGGTGCGGCGGGGTATGGCCCGCGACCGCGCCGTGCCGCCGCTGGGCATGGACGAACTCCGCCGGCGGGCGACCGCGGCTCTCGCCGAGGCGGGACTGGCGGACACATACCTCGACTACGCGGTCGTGATCGTCAACAACGAGTCGTGGCGCGACGCCCTGGCCGCCGTGCCCTTCGAGCGCCGACTCCTGCTCATGCCCAAGTGCCTGCGGGTGGAAAACCGCTGTCCGGCGCCGTTCGATGAGTTCGGCCTGCTCTGCAAGCAGTGCGGTCTCTGCTCGATCCAGGATTTCCAGGCCGAGGCCGAGCGGCTCGGCTATGCGGTGCTCGTGGCCGAGGGCTCGGCGCTGGTGATGGCGATGGTGCAGACCGGCACGATCGAGGCGATCGTCGGCGTGAGTTGCATGCCGGTGCTCGAAAAAACCTTCCCGCACGTGCAGGCGGCCGCGATTCCAGCGGTGGCCGTGCCGTTGCTTCAGGATGACTGCATCGACACGACCGTCGACGTCGACTGGGTCTGGGACTACATCCATCTGGAGGCCGCCGACCGTTCGAGGCGGCTCGATCTTGGCGGGCTGCACGACACCGTGAAGACGTGGTTCGACCGGCCCGCCCTCGATCGGCTGATGGGGCCGCCGGTGGGCCATGCGGAGGAGATCGGCCGGGAGTGGCTGGCCGTCGGCGGCAGGCGCTGGCGGCCCTTCCTGGCGGCGGCGGTGTTCGAGGCGCTGCGCCCCGGCGGCGGCGATGGAACCAGCGACGGGAACAAGGATGGCGATCCGAATGCGCTCGACGCGATCCAGCGGATCGCCGTGGCGGTGGAATGTTTTCACAAGGCATCGCTCGTCCACGACGACATCGAAGACGGCGATCTCGAACGCTATGGCGAGCCGACGCTCTGTGGAGCGCACGGCGTCCCGATCGCGCTCAACGTGGGCGATCTCCTGATCGGCGAGGGCTATCGATTGCTGGCGGAGTCGGGCCTCGATGCCGATCGCATTCGCGCCGCCGTCCGTGAGGCGGCGGGCGCGCAGCGACTGCTCTGTCAGGGACAGGGAGCCGAACTCGCCTGGAGCCGCAGCCCGTCGCAGTTGGCCGGCCGTCAGGTGCTGGAGATCTTCCGGCTCAAGACATCACCGGCGTTCGACGTGGCCCTGCAACTGGCCGCGATCGGCGCCGGCCGAGCGGACGAGGTCTCCGACGCCTTGCGGGCCTACAGTGAGGCTGTTGGGATCGCCTACCAGATCAAGGACGACCTCGAGGACATGCTCGACGACGCGGGACTCGTCAGCAATGTCGAATCGCGGCCGAGCGTCGTGCTGGCGCTCGCGGCCGAACGTGCCCGCGGTGACGACCGCGAGATGCTCGCGGCCATCACCTCAGGAAAACCACATCCTGCCGCCACGCCCGACCGTCTCCGGGAGGCGATCCGCACGGCCAAGGCCGACGAAAAGGCGGCGCTGCTGCTCGAGAGCTACAAGGAGCAGGCCGTGCGGGCGCTCGAGGGCCTCTCCGACCCGACGCTGAAGGGCCTGTTGCGTCGCGTGCTGGCGAAGATGTTCAACGAACTCACGTTCGAGGGCTACTGCCGGGAGCAGGAGGCGAAGGTGGCCCGCGAGGAACGCCATGAGCCGAAAACGGCCGCCGTGAGTCCGGCTGCGACGGCATGAGCCAGCGACTCCAGATGCTGCAGGTCGCACGTCTCGCCCGGCGGACGCTGGGAGACGCTGCCGATCTGGTCGTGTCGTTTCTCGAGTCGCTCGCGACGCCCGGCGGCGGATACGGCAATCGCGGCGGCCGGCCGGATCTCTACTACACGTCGTTCGCGCTCGACGCCCTCGTGGCACTCGACGCCCTGCCTGCCGGCAACGAGCAGGCGGACGCAACTCGTGACTATCTCGATGCTTTTGGCGACGGCAGCGGGCTCGATTTTGTCCACCGCTGCTGCCTCGCACGGGCATGGGCGTCGCAGCCCGCGGACACGTTTCCCGCAGACCGCCGCGCGGGACTGCTGGCCGGCGTGGAGCGACATCGCTCGGCCGACGGCGGCTACAACTCGCGATCGGGCGCGGCCCGGGGCACCGCCTACGGCTGCTTCCTGGCGATCAACGCCCGTGCCGATCTCAGGCACCCGCTGACCGAGACCGGACCGGAAGCCGGGAAGATAACGGCGTGCGTGCACTCACTCCGCGCCGCGGATGGCGGCTGGGCAAACTCGGCCGATCAGCCCGAGGGCTCCACGACCGCGACGGCAGCCGCGATCGCCACGCTCCGCACCCTCGGGGGGCCGGTGCCCCCCGGCGTTGGAGAGTGGCTGCTGGCCCGACGCCATCCGGCTGGCGGCTTCACGGCCGCGCCCGATGCGCCGATTCCCGATCTGCTCTCGACCGCGGTCGCGCTGCATGCGCTCGACGCGCTCGAGGCGCCGTGGCGAGAGCATCGCGAGAGCATGCTCGATTTTCTCGACACGCTCTGGACGGCCGAGGGGGCCTTCCACGGCTCGTGGGCCGACGACGAACCCGACGCCGAGTACACGTTCTACGGGCTCGTCGCCCTCGGCCATTGCAGCGTGTGAGAAAATGGGGACGGGATTGCAATGCGCCGTGCCTCGGCCCCCCCGTGGCGACGAGATTGCATCTTGTCGATGCTTGATGCCGGATTCCGCAAGTTGAAAACTTGCGGCCACGGATTATCGCCCCACTATGATGATGCGATGTCCTCCCCGCAATCTATCATCCACTCCACGGAATTCAACACGTTCCGCCGGGCGGCCGTGGCCGAACTCCTCGGCAGAAGAAACGCCGACGGTCACTGGATCGGACGCCTCTCATCCAGCGCGCTCTCCACGGCGACGGCGATCACCGCCCTACGGCTCGTCGATGCCAGTGCCCATGCCGCGCGGATCGAGGCTGGCGCGGCATGGCTCGCCGCCACGCAACTGGCCGACGGCAGCTGGGGCGACACCGTCGCCAGCAGGGGAAACCTCTCCACGACGCTGCTCTGCTGGGCAGCCCTCGGGCCGCTGGCCGAAGGCCGCACCACCGACGACGGCGTGCCGGCCGCCCTCGGGCGTGCCGCCGCCTGGATCCGCGGGCAAGCCGGCAGCCTGGAACCCGAGGCGATCGCCGCAGCGCTGGCGACGATCTACGGCCGCGACCGCACGTTCAGCGTGCCGATCCTCACGCACATCGCACTGTGTGGCGGGTTCGGTGATCCGCGGGTGCCAGAGGCCTGGCGGGTGATCCCGCAGCTGCCATTCGAATTGGCATCACTCCCGCAGGCATGGTTTCGTCTGGTCGACATGCAGGTCGTGAGCTACGCGCTCCCCGCGCTCATCGCCATTGGGCAGGTGCGGCATGCCCGTGGACGGTCCAGCGGCCTGCTGGGGATGGTTCGGCAGGCGGCGACGCAGCCGACGCTCCGCACGCTCGCCGCCATCCAGCCAGAGAACGGCGGCTACCTCGAGGCGACGCCGCTGACGTCTTTCGTGACGATGAGCCTCGCCGGCATGGGACTCGCCGAGCACTCGGTGGCCCGCCGAGGCGTGGCTTTTCTCACGCAGTCGCAGCGGCCCGACGGCGCGTGGCCGATCGACACGAATCTCGCCACCTGGGTGACGACACAATCGGTGGCGGCATTGGCCGCCGGGGGCCGGCTGGCGGAGCATCTCGGGCCGCGCGAACGGGAGGCGATCCGCCACTGGCTGCTTGGCCAGCAATGGCGGCGCGTGCATCCCTACACCGGCGCCGCGGCGGGCGGCTGGGCGTGGACCGATCTGCCCGGCGGCGTTCCGGATGCCGACGACACGAGCGGTGCCGTGGTGGCGCTGTCACAACTCGAAACTGTGGAGGCCTGCGTTCCATCCGACGAGGTGCGGCGAGCGGCCGCGGCGGGCCTCGAATGGCTGGCGGATCTTGCCAACCGCGACGGCGGCCTCCCCACCTTCTGCCGCGGTTGGGGCCGCCTGCCGTTCGACACGTCCTGCCCCGACATCACCGCGCATACCCTCAGGGCGGCGGAGTGTTGGTCGCCGTTTGCGCGAGGGGCGGATGGCGGGCCGCATGACGCACGTTTGCCCTGGCGGCGGATGCTGGCGCCAGCGCGACGGTATCTGGTGAACGCACAGGCCGGCGACGGGTCGTGGTCTCCGCTCTGGTTTGGCAACGAGCATCATGAAGAACAGGCGAACCCGACCTATGGCACCGCGCGGGTGGTGCTGGCCACGCTCGACCCACGGGGCGCCGAATGGCTCCTCGCCTGCATGCGGGCCGATGGTGGGGTGGGCGGCGGCCCGGGACTGGCGGCATCGATCGAGGAGACCGCGCTCACGGTCGAGGCCTTGGCCCGCGTGGCGGCAGAGTCACGCGATGCCACACTGCGCGGCCGTGCGACCGCCGCCGTCGCCTCCGGCGTGGCCTGGCTGCTCAAACACACCGCCGCGGGAACGCATTTCCCCGCCGCCCCAATCGGCCTCTACTTCGCGAAGCTCTGGTACGACGAGGAGATCTACCCGCTGGCCTTCACGGTGGCGGCACTGGAGCGGGCGGCGCTGATTCGAGACTCGCGCGGGTGAGCACGCCGGCGTCAGCCGCCAATCTCGCACGATGGATCTCGGCGTTGGAAAGCCCCCAGATGCGGGCGGTGTGGTCGTCGGACGCGGTGGCCAGCCGCGTCCCGTCGGGACTGAAGGCGACCGCCATCACATGGTTGGTATGGCCACGCAGCACGGCTAGTTCCTCACCCTTCGCGACATCCCACAGCCGCACGGTGTGATCGGCCGCCCCCGTCACGAGCCGCCTGCCATCGGGATTGAACGCGAGCCGATAGACGCTGTCGGAATGCCCGAGCAGCGGCTTTGCATACCTGCCGCTGATCGCATCCCAGAGGCAGACCGTGCTGCTGAAGTTGGCAGTTGCCAGCCGTTGGCTATCCGGGCTGAAGTCGATGGCATGCACGGTGCCGCCATCCCATGCCATCACGGCGATCTCCCGCCCCGTGGCGGCATCCCACAGTCGGGCCGTATCGCTCTTCGATTGCCAGACGCCATTGGCAGCCGTGGCCAGATGGCTACCGTCGGGGCTGAAGGAGACGGCCGCGATGCCGGTGGTGTGGCCTTGCAAGATGGCGATCGATCCGCCCGTATCCGTGTCCCAGATCCGGGCCGTGCGATCGGAAGAGCCGGTGACGCATCGTTTGCCATCAGGACTGAATGTGACAGAGGTAATGCCCGCCGCGTGCCCCTCGAGCACAGCGAGTGTCTTGCCCGTGGCCGCATCCCAGAGGCGACCGCACCTGTCCTCGGAGCCTGTCACGAGACGGCGTCCGTCCGGACTGAGAGCCAATGCCGTGACGCCCTTCTCATGCCCCTTCAGCACGGCGAGTTCCCGTCCACTCAAGGCATCCCAGAGCCGCGCCGTGCCATCAGTCGAACTCGTGGCGATCCGCCCGCCATCGGCGCTGACCCCCAGCCCGGTGAGCGGTCCGTCATGGCCCGCGAGCACGGCGATTGCGCGGGCCGTGGGCACATCCCAGATCCGTGCCGTGCGGTCGGCCGACGCCGTGATGACCCGGGCACCATCGGGAGTGAACCTGACCGCGACGACCTTGTCGCTGTGTCCCGCGAGCGTGTGGAGTTCGCCACCCCTGACCACGTCCCAGAGCCGGGCGGTACTGTCGAAGGAGCCCCCAGACGCTGTGGCCACCCGCTTTCCATCGGGACTGAACACGACGGCCGTCACACCGTTGGAATGTCCATCCAACATTGCGAATGGTGCTCCCGTGGCGGCATCCCACAGCCGCGCCGTCCGATCCACCGATCCGGTTGCCAGGAGCGTGCCATCAGGACTGAATGTCATGGCACGAATGTCGTCGGAATGTCCGCTGGCCTCGGCAACGTCGCCGGAAAGCGGATCCCAGAACAGGAGACGACGATTCTTGCAGACGACCGCCACACGGCTGGCATCGATGTTCACGGCGAGCAGCGTGACGGCAAGGGATCGGTCGCCAGCCGATCCGGGTGGCTTCCAGGCGGACAACTTTTCCTTGGTCGTGGCATTCCACAGCCGCACGATTCCATCGGCGCTGAAGGTCACGGCGCGAGTGCCATCTCCATTGAACGCCCTTGCCACAACACCGTCGATCCGCATGACCGGAAGTCTGCCGCCAGACCACGGCCGCGGTCGTTGGACCGCCGTAGACGGGAGGCCCAACCAAGGCTGGAAGAGCGGCCTCTGAAGCAGCATTCCCCAGGGCATCGCCGTGGGAAAGTCGGCCCGTGAACTGATCAACTTACCGCTGTCGGCATCCCATGTGCGGAGCGTGGAATCCGCGCCTCGCGTGATCACTTGGCTGCCATCCGCACCGAACGAGACCGAGCCGACGCCGTCGACGTGGCCGCGCAGCACGGCATAGGCGCAGTCGAGCCGCGATTCCAGGCAGCGGAGTTCGATCGGATTGTCGGCACCTTCGGCCAGAGCATGGTTTTCCTGCAGCAGGCTGCGGGCCTTGTCGAAATTGTGCTCGGCAACCTTGTCGCTGGCCCGATAGAGGTTGCCGACATAAACGCGATCGTTTGCTCTCGCCGTCTCAGCCTCGGCACGCAGCCTCTGCCGGTTGGCCTCGGCCGCCTGCGTCTGTGCCTCGGCCTCCTTCTCGACGGCCCGGTTGCGGTCGACGATCGCCTGCTGTTTCTGCTGCTCCGCCCGGAGATAGAAGAACGAGATTCCAGCGACAGCCATGGCCAACGCGACGAATGTGCCAGCGAGGGCGGCGACCGCGGCCCGATGCCGGTGGGCGAGCCTCCGGAGCGAGTCGGAAAAGCTCGGCGGGGCCGCGAGGATCGGCTCGCCTGCGAGATACCGGCCGATGTCCGCCCCCAGTTCGCTGGCGCTGGCATACCGGCGGATGCGATCCTTCTCCAGGCACTTTCCGGCGATGATCGAGACATCGCGGCGGAGCGTTCGGTTGACCGCCGAAAGCGGCGTCGGCGTGGCTTCCCGCACGACGCGGGCCGCCTCGTAGAGCGGTTTCTGCCGGAGTTCATAGGGAGGCTGGCCGGTGAGCAGTTCGTAGAGCACGACGCCCAGCGCGTATACGTCGGACCGCACATCCAGTTCATCCGGATCAGCGTCGAACTGTTCCGGGCTCATGTATTGGAGCGTGCCGATGAGCTGGCCTACGTCGGTGTGCAGACTGGTGAGCGCCATGTCGGCATCGGTGCTTCTCGCGATGCCGAAATCGATCACCTTGGGCTGACCGCCGGCATCGACGAGGATGTTACTGGGCTTGAGATCGCGATGGATGACGCCTCGCTGGTGGCCATGGGCCACGGCGAGGCAGACCTGCCGAAACAGTTCCAGCCGCTCGTGCGCGGAGAGCTGGTGCGATTCCGCATAGGCCACGATCGATGCGGCATGCGGAATGAACTCCATCACGAAATAGGGTTCCTGCCGGCCTGCCGCATCGTGGATGCCAACCGTATGGATTTGGGCTATGCCGGGATGCCGCAGGCGGCCGAGAATCCGCGCCTCGTGTTCGAACCGCTTGAGAAGCGAGCCCGATGCGATGCCCGCCCGCATCACCTTGACGGCCACAGGACGACCGGGCTGTTCCTGCCAGCCCTCGTAGACCCGTCCCATGCCCCCCTCGGCGACGAGCCGCACGATCGTCACGCCGTCCAGGTCGGCGCCCATCAGCGGATCGGGGCGGGGATCGTGGGCCGCCCCCGGCGGGGAGCCGATGCCAAACACGTCGGAGGCACCCGACAACCGGGAACTGTCAGCGTCGACGGGACGGGTCGCCTGCTGCTGCTGCGAGGAAAACCGATCGGGTTTCATGGCTCGCTCGTCAGCGTTGGCCGCAGCTGCGGAAAACGGCAAATTGCCCGACTAGGATTCGAACCTAGACAAAGGGAACCAAAATCCCTTGTGCTACCGTTACACCATCGGGCAATGCCGACAATTTAGCACACGCGCCGGCCGAATGGTGAGGCGCGGTGTTTTCGCCCCAGAGCGGCTCGCAGACCGATTCACTCGCCAGCGAAGCCCCGTTCCCGCAGCCAGCGGCGGCATTCCACCGTCCAGGGGTGAAGCTTCGCCGGATCGTAGGGCCGCACGCCCAGGCCGATGCCGTGGGGACCCTTTTCGTAGACATGCAGCTCGAGGGGCCGCCCATGCCGATCGAGCGCCGCCGCCAGATCGAGCACGCCCGCCAGTTTCACCACTTTGTCTTCGACGGTGTGCCAGAGAAACACCGGCGGCGTTTTCTCGTTCACCGCCAGTTCGCCGGAAAGCTCACGTTCAAGGTCTTCGGGAGGATTCTCACCGAGCAGGTTCCGCTTCGAGCCGGCGTGCGTGTTGGCCGCGAGCATGCTCACGACCGGATAGCAGAGCACGCCAAGGGCAGGCCGCGACGGCTGGCGGTCGACGGCGTCGGCGGCGGCTGGATCGCCATCGTCGCCGTGGGTGAGGAGCGTGACGGCCAGATGGCCGCCGGCCGAACTGCCGATCACGCCCACACGCGACGGATCGATGCCCAGCCGCGCATGCTCCGCCCGCACCAGCCGCATGGCCCGCGAAACGTCGCCGAGCATGACGGGATGCCGATACCCCTTGCTGCCCAGCCGGTAGCGAAGCACGAAGGCGGAGATGCCCTGCGAGTTGAGCCAGCGGGCGTAGTCGCTGCCCTCGTGGTCGGCGAGACCACCGTAGCCCCCACCGGGGCAGACCACCATCGCGGCCGTCGGCTGCTTGGCGTCGGTCGCCGGCCACCAGAACATCACGGGGATGTCTTGGTCGGCGGTGCCAAGCGCGCCGGGCGCATCGCCCGACCAGAGCCGGATCGTCTCGGCGGCAGTTTCGGCAGCGACTGCACTGCCCGCTCTGAGCAGGAAAACGACCAGCCACACAAGCAGGCTGTCGCGAATCGTCGTTGTGATGCCCATCGCAATCTCTTCCTTCTGAACAATCATGTGCGGCGTCTCCTCAGCAGACGGCCTTTCGCCGCATGAAATCGATGCTTTCACGGGCGAGCCTTTCGGCACCGGGTGCATAGTCGAAGACCTCCACGCTCACCCATCCGGCATAGTGGACGTCCGCGAGCGCCTTGAAGATCGGCACGAAGTCGACGTCGCCAAAGCCCGGCCCCTGGAGGTTCACGTCGTTGGCATGGAAGTGCTCGAGGTGCCGGGCGCTCTCGCGAATGATCTCCGGAATCGAGAGCATCTCGCTCGCCATCGCCTTCACGTCGAGGTGCAGTCGCACGTGGGGCGACCCGATCAGCTCGATCAGCCGGCATGTCTCCGCCGCCGTGGTGAGCACGTCGGTCTCCACCGGCGAAAGTGGCTCGAGCGCCACGACCGTGCCGGTGGATTCGAGCACCGGAACGAGCCGGGAGAACACCTCGTGGAGATGGGCCGTGGCCTGCTCGTGCGAAACGCCGGGCAGCAGGCTCCGCTGTTTTGGCGACCCGAACACGAGCACGCGGCCACCGAGATCGGCGCAGAGACGGGCAATGTCGCCAAGATACGCGACCGTCCGGTCACGCACGGTGGGATCGGGGTGCGTGACATGAAACCCCTCGGTCTTCGCCAAGAGCCAGTGGAGTCCGATGCACTCGAGCCCGGCCGCGGCGAGCGTCCGACGAATCTCCGTGCGGGCCGCGGCGGAAACGTCGGTGACGAGCGGCGCGAGCGTGAAGGGGGCGATCTCCAGCCCCGTGTAGCCGCACGAGGCTGCGCATTCGCAGGCCTTCGCGAGCGGCCAATCGCCAAACGTCTCGTTGCAGATCGCGTAGCGCATGGAACTCATTGGGCATGGCCTCCGGGCAGTTCACGGATTCGCAACCGGCGAAACTCGACAGGGGCCCCCTCCGATTCCAGGCAGAGAAACCCTGCGGCCGGAGTGCAGCGGCTTCCCCCCGACACCTCGTGGCCGTTCACCCAGAGCCGCACCTCGCCGTCGATCGCACGGATGTAGTAGTGGTTCCACTCGGGCGTGCCGCGGGAATGCCGCGCCGATGGAAAGCTCCGCTTCCCATCGGGAGCGACCGGGGGGAAGGGCTTCATGGATGAGGTGCCCACCGGGAAGACGTCGCCGTCGGTCGTGAACCAATCCGCCTTCTTGCCGGAGGATTTTTCGTACTGCGCCGTGTAGCCGTGGTCGAGCACCTGCACCTCGATGCCGCCCGGAGGCAGCCTGCCGGGGGGCAGGTTTTCAAGCGCGGCGGCGGGCGCCCAGAGAAACACGCCCGAGTTGCCGCCGCTGGTGAGGTGCCGCCACTCGAGTGAGAGTTCCAGGTTCGTCACCGGCCGCTTGCTGCGGATCACCCCCACCGGCTGACCGGTGCAGCACACGGAGTTGCCCTGCCATGTCCAGGTGCCAGGCTCGCCGTTGACGTTCTCGAAGTCGTCGGCTGTGAGATCCCGCCAGCCGGGACCACCTTCGTCGACCACGATCGTGGCCGGGCCGGCGGTCTCGTCGGCCGGGCTGGGAATGGCGGTTCCGACCAGGGCGGCGATCAGCCACAAGCACGCGGGCGACGGGAGCAGAAGAAGGTGTCGATTCACGGTTATCTCCTGGAGCAGAAGGTGAGCCCTTCCAGCACGCCACGCTTCCGTTGATCCGACCACTGGAACACCGGCCCGCTCATGGAGATGGCGGGCCACCCTGCACCGGCACGTGGGGCGAATCGAGGGCGGACTTGGCGAGTTTGTTCGTCACTGCAAACGAGAGTTGCTCCAGTTCGATCGCCAGGTCCACAGCCACGACCTGCACCTGCGGCGGCAAGGAGAGTGTGACCGGCGCGAAGTTCACGATCCCTTCGATACCGGCGGCCACGAGCCGGTCGGCAACGGCCTGGGCATGGGCCGCGGGCACGACGATCATGCCCAGCCGAATGCCCGAGGATTTCAGCACCTCCGGCAGTTCGTCGAGGTGCCTGATGCGGATCCCCTGGATGATCTGGCCGACCTTGGCAGGATCGGCGTCGAACGCCGCATGGATTGAAAAGTTTTGCCTGCCGAAGCCGCGGTAGCCGAGCAGTGCCTGGCCGAGGTTGCCCACGCCGACCATCACCACCGGCCACGGCTGGTTCGTGCCGAGGATGTCCCGCATCGCCCGGATCAGCTCATCGCAGCGGTAGCCGACACCGGGATAGCCAAACTGCCCGAAGAAGCCGAGGTCTTTGCGGACCTGGGCATCGCTGAAGCCCAGCAGGGTGCCCAACTGGCCGGAGGAGATCGTCTGCTGGCCCGCCGCCTCCAGCCGTTGCAGTTCGCGCAGGTAGAGGCTGAGGCGGCTCACCACCACCTTGGGCACGGAAGCGTCGGACGGGAGTTCGCCCGGAGGCAAACTCGGCGGTCGCTGGTCTGGCATGGGAAGCCCCTGGGCCGGAACGGGCCTGAATCTACCGGGATACCCCCCAAATACCAACCAAGAGGTAACGGAAATGCCGCCAACGACGAATGTAACGCGCCTGGGGCTCTGGAAAAACAGCGCCGATTGCGGGGACTTGTCAACTTGCGGCGAGTTTATGGCCGATTCTTGAGAAGGTGCGTCCGTGGATTGCCACGCCGCCCCCCAGTGGTTCGTTCCCTTTCTCTCCTTCCAGTTCCAGGAGCCGTCCTCGCAAGAGGCAGCAGACATGAAAAGTACGTGGCTTTGTTGTCTGCTGGCACTCGTCAGTATCGCTTCGTCGGGCCAACGCGCCGACGCGGCCTACTGCGGGCTTGCCAGCTACAAACACGACGGCACGAAGATGACCACGGTCAGCTTCGCGCACGCTCGTGAAGGGTGTTCGAGTTGTGAGACGTCCGCCAGCGAGCCGAGCTGTGCCAGCAAGCCTTCGTGCTGCGGCACACGGCTTGTGAAGGACGTCGTGTATGAGCAGAAGCAGTACACCTGCTACAAGACGATCTGTGAGAAGGTCGTCGAACAGAAGCAGATCGACTGCGTCCGCTACGAGACGGAGAAGTCGTTCAAGGATGTCGAGTACACCGTGTGCAAACCGGTGTGGGAGACCCGTTCGCGCACCATCAACTACACCGTCTGCAAGCCGGTGTGGGAGACGGTCGTGAAGGAGATTCCCTACACGGTCATGAAGCCCGTGTACGAGACGAAGACCCGTGAGATCCGCAGCACGGTCTGCAAGCCGGTGTGGGAGACGATCACCAAGGAGATCCCCTACACGGTCTGCAAGCCCGTCTACGAGACCCGCGAGCAGACCTACGGTTTGCAAGCCGGTCTACGAGACGATGACCAAGGAAATCCCCTACACCGTCTGCAAGCCGGTGTATGAGACTCGCGAGCAGACCTACACAGTCTGCAAGCCGGTCTATGAGACGATGACCAAGGAGATTCCCTACACGGTGTGCAAACCGGTCTACGAGACGATCACCAAGGAAATCCCCTACACCGTCTGCAAGCCGGTGTATGAGACTCGTGAGCAGACCTACACGGTGTGCAAGCCGGTCTACGAGACGATGACCAAGGAAATCCCATACACCGTCTGCAAGCCGGTGTATGAGACCCGTGAGCAGACCTACACGGTCTGCAAGCCGGTCTACGAGACGATGACCAAGGAAATCCCCTACACCGTCTGCAAGCCGGTGTACGAGACCCGCGAGCAGACCTACACGGTCTGCAAGCCGGTCTACGAGACCTGCGTCAAGGAGATCCCCTACACGGTCTGCAAGCCGGTCTATGAGACCCGTGAGCAGACCTACACGGTGTGCAAGCCGGTCCAGGAGACCCGCACCAAGGAGATCCCCTACACGGTCTGCAAGCCGGTGTATGAGACCCGTGAGCGTGAGATCTGCAAGACCGTCTGCAAGCCGGTCCACTACACCAAGACCGTGAAGGTGTGCAGTGGCCGCTGGGAGACGGA
>CAZOMJ010000090.1:0-3544 GCA_964581055.1 uncultured Candidatus Kuenenia sp. | reverse complement strand
ATACTCCAGGTAGTGACTGAGTGCCACGCCGCCGCCAATCACGATCTCGGCGGCCTCTGCATGGCCGGCGAGGCTCTCGAGCAATTCGCGAGAGAGCGGATGGAGATTACCGGGCGGCTTGGGGAGCAGCGTGGCCATGCTCCTATCTTCATTTCGTGGCCGCACGATGACAACCCAGTGGCACTGTCCTGCTCCAACTGAACAGGGACGGACCCTAGACGTCAGCGACCTCCAAGTGGTTTTCGGCGAACTGACGCCCGTGTCGGAGCCGCTCTACGCCGTGGCTTGATTTCACTGGTGGGGTGCCGGGGTGGTGGGCTTTGCCTGCTACCCCGGCACCTTTGCCGCTAGGTGCTTGGGGCCCAGTGCGACCTCCTGCGGCATATTCGACCTCCCCGCCAGCGATCCCAGTCTTTCTTTGCAGCGGGTTTTCGCCAAGGGCGACGGCCTGCCCCGAAACAGGTGCGGATTGAGGGAAGTAACTTTCAGAAACCGATGTTTTTCTCGGGCAACACCGCGATCCACGAATCCCTGTCGAGGGTATTGGTTTTCAACGTCTTCAAGGGAGTGAAGGCGTTTTTGGCCGGAGTCACGCAGGGTTGATGGCTCCTGATGACCGCTGACGGCCCCTGTTGGTGCCGGAATTGGTGCCGGATTTCCGGCGACGCCCGTGACGGCCGCCCAGTCCTCCGCCCGCACGCCGTGGTAGTGCTTGCTCCGCAGCCGGGCGGTGTTGCCGATCCAGGCGTTGATCGCCGGCGGTCGAGGTGATTCCGCCCTCGCTCAGCGTCGACTCGAGGAACTGGCGGGCGTCCCTCTCCTGCCCTTCGAGGAGGCGATCCTGGACATCGCCGAAGAGATCCTGCGGAAAGCGATTCTTCCGCGATCCGCGAGCGTCGATGCCCTTCATATCGCAATGGTTGCCTACCATCACGTAGACGATCTTTTGACTTGGAATTGCACGCATATCGCGAATGCACGAATCCTCCCTAAGGTTTTTGACGTACTGGATAATGCAGGGCTCGCGAAGCCGATCATCTGCACCCCCGAGGAGTTGCTGAGCGATGACACAGAAATCTCCTGATCGCGACACGACGATCGAAGACATTCACGCGACTCGGCGACGCATCGCCGAAAAGTTCGGGCACGATCTTGCGGCCATCGTCGAGGACGCCAAAAAGCGGCAAGCCGCCTCTGGCCGTGAAATCTGGCGGCCGAAGCCGAAGTCCTCGGCCGCATCACCGAGGTCCTGACGTCATGACGCCCGGTGACGGGTGCCACCGCAGCCGAAACCGAAGGCACCACTCGCAAAGCCGGGCTTGGATTAATCCATCCGCGCCAGCGGCACATGCGGATATGACAGAATGCGCCGATCCATCGTCACCAGATCACTTCGTTGCTTCCCACTCATCTGTGGCAACGCTCTCGAACGGCTGTTCGTACTCAACCTTCAACCCGCTCAGTGAATACCGCCTCGTCTGGTCAGCAACCTGAGAACTGATCGGGCTGATTGTCGCGTCCACCCGTTGGCCGGGCTCGTACGGCAGCTGGTCAAGCGTCGGGGAGCCGTGGGCACCCACGGTCGCTTGCACGTGCATTTGCTTTTCAGAGGGATTCATAACGCGTCGGCATAGTGGTTCGAAGACGTCACTGCACAAGCATATGCTCCCATCGAGGTCCACGGCTTACCCGGCTTCGAGACGCTTGCATGACGAAAGACGGCAGGGGCGGCACCCGAAGGCACCGCCCCTGTTGCACGCTCCGTTCTATGGCCACCCCGGCTACGCCCCCTTGCGACGCCGGCCGCCGCTCTTGCGGTCCCCGGCCTTGAGCCAGTGACGGCTGCACCACCGCGATACCTTGTCCGGCTTGTCAGTCAGCCGGATGGAGGGATCCGTGAGCCCCTGCTCTTCCATCAGCTTCACGATCCTGGCGGCGTTCTCCATGTGGTAGTCCGTCATGCCGACTTCCGCCGCGATCGCCTTGAACGTCTTCCCCTGCCTCCGCTGCTCGAGGATCAGCGTGGCATGTCGGACAAGCTGCGGCTGGAAGAACACATCCAGGCAAAACGACCGTCTGAGCATCGTGGCCGCTGCACCGACAGCCTCGGCCTCGCTGCTGGCACCGCCGTCACCATGAAGCGCACCGGCCATCGCCGGCGGCAGGGCACCGACCAGCTTCAGCGTGAACTCCAGCCGCGGGACGACCTTCTTGCCGTCGATCCGCATGAACGGCACGACGCGAATGGGGCCGTCCAATAGGCTGCGAAGAATCACCGTCGCCCGTGCCTCGTTGCCGCCGAGACCGTCCTTCACGCTCTCCAGATGCCATAGCAGCGCCGCCGGCCCCGGCAGTTTTTCACCGTGGCCCGCCCGTTTAGAAAGCTCATCCAGACGCGACCGTACCACCGCCAGGTCCTTCTCGCGGGCCGCCAGGCGGGTGGAGAGCGATGCGACGGCACCCTCGCCCCCCTCGATCGGCGCTCCACAGATCCCGCAGACAAGGATCTGCGAAAAGAGACCCTTGCGGTCGCGGGTGGTGCCGCGGAGCGGATGGCCGGCACCACGGACGGGCTTCTTGAACACCCGCCGCGTGTCGACCACCTCGTTGGCCTTGTACCAGCGCCAATCGGGAACGATCCGCAGATACTCGCTGACGCGGGTCTGGATCTTGTCTTCGTCGTTCCAGACATACTCCGACTTGCCGGTGCGGAGCTTACGCTTCGCCACCTTCTTGCGGTTGGTCTCAAAGCACCGGTAGATCGTCCGCCGGATGATCGCGTTGACGTTGCCAGCCGTCCATTTCGCCTGCCGCGCCCACGACGCCTTCGCGAACGCGATGGAATCCAGCCACTCCCCCACCGCCCACGCCGGCTCACCATTCGCGATCCGCTCGAACACCTCCCGGATCACCGGGGCCGTTTCCTCGTTGATCTCGTCGAAAAACGGCCCCTTCGCCGGCTCCGTTTCGGTCGATGGCACCGTTGGTCGTCTTTTGTACCCGATCACCTTGTTGCCCACCGCGGCCCCCTTGGCCCACAGGCCATCGTGGGCCCGCCTGATCCGGAGCCTGGTGTAGAAATTCGACCGGGCGTGCTGCATCTGGCACATATGCAGATTCGCCGGACGGCGGCCTGCATCTGGCGTCGCTCGGGTAGATTTTCGGCAGAGCGGGCGAATGGCAATATCCTCCACTCCCGAGTATCTTGTTCCGGTCGCGGACGTGTCCGGCTCGTTTTGAATGGATTCCCACAGATGGACAGCCTATTTGCCTGGACGATCACCGCTCCCGCACTCATGCTGATGGCCGCTGTCTTCATCCCGCGGGACTGGGCGAACGAGCACCTTGATTTCATGCGGCGGCTGGCCAAAACCGCGACCGTGGCGGCTGCGGTACTTGCTGTTGTCGTTGCTGTGTGGCTGGCCTTCGGAGGGCCGATCGACGTTCGCTTGGCGGTTGTGCCCGGCCTGCCTGCCCTCAACTTCGGTGTCTACTTTGACGACCTCGCAGCGATCATGCTGCTGCTGATCAGCTTTATCGGTGC
>CAZOMJ010000089.1:0-31224 GCA_964581055.1 uncultured Candidatus Kuenenia sp. | reverse complement strand
CTCGCCGACCACCTTCCGCCACAGGACCGACGTCTCCAGCACGTTGGCCTTGTCGACCAGCGTGATGTGCCGACGGCGGGCCCGGGCCGTCGCGATGGCGACGTCGGTGATCCGCTCGATCTCGGAGCGGCGGTAGACCATGGTGTCGATCGCCTCGATGTCGCCCCCTTCGATCTCCCGCGTCGACTTGGCGCCGAAATAAAGGCCTCCGGTGAGCTCGCGGATGCAGACCATGTCGACGCCGTCGGGGATGCGGTCGGGCCGCAGCGGCGAGGTGTCGACGAGATTTTTCAAAAGCAAACCAGGCCGCACGTTGGCGAACAGTCGAAAGTGCTTCCGCAGCGGCAGGAGCGACGCCCGCTCGGGCTGCTCCTGCGGCGGCAGTTTTTCCCACTTCGGCCCGCCGACCGAGCCGAAGAGGATCGCGTCGGCCGCCCGGCATGCTGCGAGCGTCGAGTCGGGCAGCGCCTTGCCATGCCGGTCGATGCCGGCACCGCCGACGTCGTGGGTCGAATACTGGAGCGTATGCCCCGACTTCTGGAGCACGGCCTCGAGAATCGGGAGGGCGACGGCCATGACCTCGGGGCCGATGTAGTCGCCAGGGAGCACAGCGATGGTGATGTTCATGGCCGGATGATAGGCCATGTCCGGGCCATCGCAAGAGGGCAGTGTCACCGATCAGGCACGATGACCACGGGCGAGCTCACCTGGAGCCCGGCGGGGGTCGTGGCCGTAAAGAAATACGCCCTCACGTCGGCCGGCGGCTGTGGAGCCGCGAGCGCGCCGTCGGCCCCGACCTCCGCTGGCACGGCCTGCCAGGTGAGCTTGTTAATCGGCCCCTTTTGGGCCGTGGAGACGAGCGCCGCCGACGCGACCGGCCCGCCGCCCGTGACGCGGCCCCGCGTGCCACGGTCATCGACAGTCGGCGTGTCGACCACCGGCAGGGCGGCCGTCCCGAGCAGCGTGGCATCGATGAAGGCGGCGATTTCGTTCGGCGCCCAGCCCGCCTCGTGGCCATGCGGCATGTTCACCTCGATGCGAACGTTCTTCGCCGCATGCTGCACGTCGGCATGGCTCTTCATATGGCTGTCGAGTGGATAGGCGAAGTCGTTGGTGCCGTTGACGAAGAAGATCGGCACGCGGCAGCTTGGGAGATAGCTGCCGGGGTCGTAGAGCTTTGTCCATCGCGTCGACTGCTCGGAACCGATCCGGTCAAAATCGCCCAGCCAGCAGCTGTTGTCGCGGAGGTGGCCGCAGCCATAGACGGGCACCGCCGCACGGAAGCGGTTGTCGAGCGACGCGACGAGGCAGGTGGTGTAGCCGCCCCAACTGATGCCGGTGATGGCGGTGCGGGTGGGATCGACGCCGGGCAGGCTCCGCAGGAGCGAGTGGGCCCGGATAACGTTGGCCACAGCGTGGTAGGGCCAGTCATCGCTTGTCTCCGGCGTGGCGATCGTGTCGAACTTGTTCGTGTGTTCCTGGCCGGGCCCACCGTTGGGCATGCGGACGACGGCGTTCTTCTTCGTGCCCGCAGGGTCGGGCCGACTGCCCGCCAAGTCCATAGCGATCGCGGCGTAGCCACGCCTCGCCCAGAGCGTCACCCATTCGGCAAACGCCGTCCCGCCGCCTCCATGTACGAGGACGATGCCTGGCCAGGGCCCCTTGGTCGCGGTCGCGGCAGCTTGGCCAGCATCGCTCCCGCCGCCGATGCTCGCCGGCGTGGCGTAATACGCAAACACCCGCGTGGCATGCCCTTCAAACGGCTCGCCCGCATAGAGCAGCGACCGCACCGGCGAGGTTTCGTCGAGCCACTCGAACGCCGGCGGCTGGCTCAGCGCGGCCAAGTCCCACGGCATCGACGCAGGCAGCTCCGGCGCGGGCACGATCCGGACTGTGGCGGCCTCTTCCGCACGCACCGCGGCCGCTGACCAGCAGAGCACGGCGATGCATGTGGCCCGGACAAGACGGCAAACATGGATGCTGGTCACGATATGACGCTCCTTCGTGGGGGAACCGGCATTCTATGGTTCCCGCCACGCCGCCCCAAACGGGAGTCCATAGGCGGTGCGGCCTGCGTGACCGATCACTTCCCAGGCTGCTCGTTGCTCGTCCGCAGCTTCCATAATGTCGTGGCGGGAGCGTCGAGTCGCACCGCTATCACAGAATCACCCCAGATGTGATCGACGCGGATCAGGAGTTCATTCCAGCCCTTCTTGAGCGTCATCGGCCGCGAGGAATCGATCCGCTGCCGCAGATCCGCGGCCCGTTTTCCTTCGCCGAGCGACACCGGCAGCGGCTCGCCATTGAGCCAGCCGCGAACCGCGCGGTGCCCGTGCACATCTGGGATGGTGAGGGTGACTTCCGACGTCTCGGCGGCATGGATCCAGGTCGCCATGTACGCGACCCCCTCGTCGTCGTACAGCTTCCACTTGAGAGGGTCAATTTTCCGAAAGTCCACCGCGTCTTCGGTAATCGCCACCGGCACCCACGTGAGCACACGCTTCATCTTCCGCGTTTGCGCCACATCACCGTCGTAGCTGCCGGAAAGATCCCGCGGCGTCGGCTCCGCCGGGGCGCCGCCTGCCCGTGCAGCCCCCTGCGGTTCGGGCGGGAACTTCAGATCCGCGAGCGTCGCGCAGATCTCGTTCCGACCGGCACGAAGATCGAGCAGCGGAAGCTTTCCAAAGCCGAATGGTCCGATGATCTGCCACTGCCGCACATACAGCCCACGGGAGAGCGCGGCGAGCTCGAGCGGACCCCAGGCCCCCGGATAGAGCCGTGCCTCAGTTGGCTCGTCGTTGGTCTCCCGGCTCGCGGATCCGTCGGCGTTCGACCACCAGATTTTGCGGTTGCTGCCAAA
Source organism: uncultured Candidatus Kuenenia sp. (assembly GCA_964581055.1). GTDB lineage: Bacteria > Planctomycetota > Planctomycetia > Pirellulales > UBA1268 > CAMCQY01. Next base: position 28,364 of record CAZOMJ010000089.1, on the reverse strand, counting down.
GTTGGCGTCAAAGTTGATGGTCGTTCGCAGCCCTTCGCTCCAATCGGGCGTGTCCGAGGGGAGGACGGAGCGGGGGATCGCCGCGGCAAGCGTCAGCCCCTTGCCGTCGGCGTCGAGCCGGTGGGCCATCCGCAACTGAGTCGCGAGGGCGACGTGCGCCAGCGTCGTCTTCCCGACGGGCGAACCATACGTCATGGGATGTGCTCCCGCCGCGTTCCACGACGGATACATCGCCAGCGCCGCCGGAACGGTCTTCCCGGCGTCGTCGAACAGGCCGAATATCAGCCGCAGATCGCCGGGTCTGCCCTCCGGAGTCTTGCCCGTCGCGGAAGGGCTGCCCTGAAAATAAAAGCCGAACGTGTCCGCGCCGCGGTCGTGCGTAAACAATCGATCCACCGGCTGGAGTGGCTTGATGCGGATCGGTGCGTCGCTGCGGACATGCCAGCGGAGATACAGATGATCGAGGTCGTACATCCCGCGAACCTCGACCTTGCACTCTCTCTCGCCAAAGGTGACGGCCTCGCACGACTCCCAACCGTCGATCGCCCCGTCGAGGGCCGGCGCCGCGCCCGGGGCGGGCTGGAACCGAGCGTAGGGTGCCTTGCCCGCACCGCCCCGCACGACCATGGCCATCGGCGGAGGCGGCGCCGTCTGCCCCGCCGTGAGCGTGACTGCCTTCGGCAGTCCGGCGACGCGGCGAATCGCCAGATCTTTCGTCCACCCGACAGCCTCGAACAGGATCGGCGTATTTTTGCCGAACGTGAGCACGACCTTTCCGCTGTCCTGATTCAGAAATGCGCCGCCCACGAAAAATTCGCCCGGCACGCCGTAGATCGTTTGTTTTTCGAAACTGCCGTCAAGCAACAGCGTGTCGACATAGAGCCCCTCTTCCGCGGTGAACACCTGCATGCCCGCGCGTGACTGATCCACGACACCGATGAGCCCATGCATCGGCTCCGTCATGTGAATCGAGCCGACAAAACCGTCGCGCGTGACACGAATGTTTGCGGAACGACCGATGCGCCAACGCATGTCATACCCGCCCTTTCCGTCGGGAACGTAGCGGCTGATCTTCTGCTCCGAACCATGGTTTGCCGAGAGCGCACCGCACCGGATGTTGGTAAACACCTCGCCATTCGGCGTCAGCACGACGCGTCGCCAGGCGCTGTTGATCGTGTCGGAGATTTCATTGCCGCCCCGCAGCGCCGGGGCGTTTCCCGCGGCCTTGGCGGCCATGATCGGATCGGTCAGGAGTTTCGTGAACCTGGCAAACACCGGGTTCCCGTGCGCATCGAACGATTCCGGCGCCAGTCGCCAGATGTCCCGCGTTCCCTCGCCCGGGCAAAGCAGCGAGAAGTCGCCCTGCCACCCGTCGCCGTGATACCCGAACACACCGCGAGGCACCTCGATCTTCTCGGCGCTGACCTCGCCGTCCTGCAGCGTTCCATCACCACTGGCGTCGTGCCAGACGAAGTAGTTCCTGTTCTTGCCATCAACCTTGAGGACGAGCGCCGCCGACGCCAGGCAGCGATCGCCGTCAAAACGGTAGACCGACAGGCCCCGCCCATACGCGAGGTACAACCGGCCGTCGCGTCTGATCATCCGCGGAAAGCTTCCCTCGCCCCGCCACGTCTTACCCAGGTCGCCGGTGACATGGGGCCACACCGCGTCGAGCGTCCACTTCCCTGTCTCGTTCGCGATGACAAACCGCAGCAGAGAGTCGCCGTGCCCCTGAATGTAGATGTGGTCGGTGTGAGCAGGATCGACCGAATAACCGCTGTTGGCATGCGGCACGAGCCCCGGCCATTCGCGAACCAATTCGCCCTCTGGCGACCACTCCGCAAACCGCCCCGGGCCCTCGCCCTCCATGACGATCACACGATCTCGCTTCCCGTCGTTCCAGCACGAGACGCGACGCGGGCCCATCATGGTCAGCCGGTCGTAATGCCCGGGCCGCTGCGAGTCGGCCTTTCCGATGGTCCGCAGGGCCTTCCCGTTCGCACTGAAGACGAACACGTGGTTGGCGGCCGGATCCGCCAGGTAGATCCTGCCGCTTGAATCGACATCCAGATCAGTCGGGCCCTTCACGCCGGTAAGCACGGTCGGCGCAGACCATTCGCCCACCGGCAGACCCTGCGCGAGTTTCATCGAACGAACGGCGAACGTCTCGCCCGACTGCTGGAGCGCGAACAGCGTTCCATTGCGCACGGTGATCGCCATGGGGGCGGGCAGATCGACAGCCGCCAGCTTCTTGCCATTCTCCCCGTCGAGCACGGTGACCCGGTCGATGCGGTCGCTGCCCGCGGCCCATGTGCTGCGGCCGGCGTGGTCCTTGCCGCTCACCTCCACCTTCGCCGCTTCGGCGACATAGACAAACGACGCGTCGCCCTCCCGAGACGCCGCCAGGCCGCACGCGATACCGTCGAGCAGGACGACGCCCTCTCGGTACATCGCGCGTTCGGCCCCCCACTTGCCCTGCGCCTTGTAGATGAACGATCGTCCGAAGTCTTCGCCCACGGTCCAGATGCCCGCGCCATCGGTCGCGGTCCACGGCCCACCCGCGGCGCCGCCGGAGTTGAACGAGGCGACGATCTGATCGAGCCCGACCGGCTTTGTAAGGTCGAGCTTGAAATTGTTGGTGCCGTTTTCCAGATAGGTCCACGTGAAGACCGCTGACTCGCCGAACGTCCCCACGTCGCCGGGGGGTGAATTGACCGGGTCGCCCATCACCTTCGACGGCTGCGTGTCCTGATCCGGCCGGGGCAGGAACGCGAACGGCCCACCGGCGAGCTTGGCGGTCAACGTATGCGGCTTGCCATCGACGGGCCAGGTGTCCGCCTGAAGATAGATACCCTTGACGCCGTAGGACCCAGGCGGCGCGGGCATGAAGTTGTCGTCGAGCCCGTCCCACGTGTCGGTGAATTGTCCCTTGTTTTCAGCGGTCACGGTCCGCGGCTCCCCGGAGAGGAAGGAACTCACGATCCAGTTGGGATCGCTCGCAGCGGTGATCGCCAGCGTCACGCGGTAGGTCCGCGGGAGCGGACCGTCCGCAGGGAGCGTGTAGGTGATCGGGACGCCGGCTGTGGGCTCATCCCCGGACACTGTCGCGGCGCAACAAGCAGACAGGCACAAGACAACGCAGATCGTACGCGCGCGCATTGGATGAATCCCAGATGAGGCTATTCGAGCTTGAACATTCCACACAGGCCAAGCGTGGGGTTATTCCTCACCCGCCACGGTATAAGAACAATGACGCACCCACGGCAGAAAGCACCCTCCGAACACGTGTCGCCGAAGGCCGTGCCCACCGAGCGACTCTCGGTGTTTCTCCATGAAAACCGATCCGCTCGATGTGGAGGTCACTTCGCCGCTGGCGCGAGGCCCGCGTCAGCGGCGGGTCGGACAGCGGCGTCACTCGTGGCGACAAGGCCCCGCCCATCTTTGGTCACGCCGGACATCGGGTGCGATGTGACCGCGTCCCACGCGATGTCCTGCAAGACCGATCGGAGCTTCGGGTCGATCCTGTCGAGTTCGCGGTCGCCGTCGCCCAGCCCCACGGGTGAACAGCCATAGATGCAGGCGAAATTGCAGTAGGTAGCCAACGCCATGACCGGGGCTTTCGCATGGCCGATGGGATCGGTGAACAGCTCCGACTGCCGCCTGATGCCGGGCACATTCCCTGCGGCCACCCGCTCCCGGAGACGGAGCACGGCATCGCCCACAGGAACGACGTGAATGACGTCATGCCCCAGAGTCGCGTTGAGCCCGGTGACCTGCTTCTCGAACATCGCCTTCACGCGGGTGTGCGCCGTACGCAGGCCGTCCAGTGAGCGCGCGTCGCGTTCGCCGTTGTGATTGATTTTCTTGGACGGATCCCAGAGCGCCGGATTGCCGATCGGCTCCCAGTGGTCAAATGCCATCCACGACATCTGCACCAGCACCCGCAGGCGGGGATTGTGTTCGAGGCCCAGATCGGTGAAGAGCGAGATGCCGTCGTCCGGAAGCAACCAGTTGGGAGACATCGTCAGCACGTCCACGTCGCCTGCGATGAGCGCCGCCTTGGCCGGGTTTTTCCGGTCCGGCAGATCCCAGTGCTGCCGCACGCGTGAACCGCCGATCATCTGCTTGCCGACCAGTTCATGGCCGGTGATGCCCGCCGCCTTCGCCAGAGGCGCCAGACGGTCGGCGACGAAGATATGAAAGCTGTGCGCCGTGACAAAGACCCGCTGGCCGGCCACCGGAACCGACTCCGAAGGCTCGGCACCCAGGCAGCTCGGTCCGAAGATCGCGGCCAACATGACCGCCGACAACAAAGGCATACGCATGGAATGTCAGCCCGCCTTTCCTAGGTCGATGAAGAAGGACACCATGCCGCTCACGTTCGTCGGCTCGGCTCACTCGCCGAGCAGATCGTTCAGTTCCTCTTCGTCGGTGCCGGGGGAGTCGAGGCGATCGAGGCTCGGCGCCGCCCGCGACGTGTCGGCGCCCGAAAACCGGGCGTGTCCCCAGAGCTCCGGGTGCAACGCGGCCTCCAGAGCCACGTCCGCTAAGATCGAGGTGGCCTTGTTCGACCAGTAGATCCGCTGCAACACCTCGCTGCCATCCGTGCCGCATTCCAGGATCCCCCAGTCGAGCTTGATCCGCTCCGCCGCCGCCGGCTCAAGCCCGATCCGGTCCAGAGGAATCGCGGCCTCGAAGATGTAGCCGTCGCCGTCGTCGGCGCAGGCCATCTGAACATCGGAGAGCCGTTCCACCCTGTCGAACGAGGTGCGGCCCACCAACGTGCTGGTCGTCCATGCCTCGTCGGCCGATGTGCCCGGAACCACGGCCCGGTAGAGGACCGCCTGCGGCTTGCCCGCCACCATCGTCATCAGCAGCCTCAGGTCGCCCTGCGCGGGGCTGCGGCGGTCGGGTTCCGCCTTGGGGTCGGTTGCGATCTGGAGGTCCACGCAGCCGCCGGTCTTGAAGTAGGTGTGCCAATCGTTGCCCGAGTTCTTCAGCGGTCCATGGCCGTGGACGGCATAGCAGAGATAGAGCATCCGCTTGTCGACCGCCATGCGGAACAGGATGGCGTCGTCGTCGTTACTTCTGGCGGGATCGAGGTCGATCGTGGCGCCGCCGTCCGGCCAATCGTCGTCGCGGCCATCGATACGGATCGCCCGGTCGCCGCGCGGCCGGCAGTCGAGCACCCGGGCGGTTTCGTAGGCGACCTGTTTGGAGCGGGCAAGCTCCCACGCTTGGGTCGCCTGAACGATCTCCGGTGTGACCTCGACCTTGCCCTCGAATCGTTTGAACGCATCGAGGCCCCGCACCTCCACGACGCTGGCATGGTTGTGGCCGGCCACGGCGTAATACCGGTTGTCGGCCGTCTTGCAGAAGGCGCCGCTGAAGTGCTCCTGCCCGATGGTGCAGTCGTCGAGCCGCAGGCCCCGCTCGTGTTCCCGCATTGTCCAGCCCTGCCGCCTGGATGCCCGCTGGTCGCGGAAGAGCCGGCCGGCCAGCAGTCCGTCAGCCGTCCAGATGTGCCAGGTGCCGACGTTGCTGTTGGTCACGAGAAACTCGCCCAGGTCGCCGCCGGCCGCCTTCTCGACCCCCACGACGTCGAACTCCGCGACCACCTGCGCCGGCGTGTAGGGCCGTGCCTTGGTGAGGGCGTGCACCCCGATCCCCTCGGTTGGCCACGCCCAGCGGACGCTGCCGTCGGCCTCGTGCACGGCGTTCTCCGGCAGCCGACAATCCGAAACTGGCGCACCTGACGATGTGGTTCCACGCGGCAAGCCAGACGCCCTGCCTGACGATCCACCGCGGCATGCTCGTGGGCGATCTCGAGGTCAATCCATCAGCCGGCCAGGCCGGTGGTTACCGGGGCGGGTTCACACGCGATGCCGACGGCAAGGGCTACACCCTCGAATATGCGATTCCCTGGCGGCTCTTGAACTGTGCCGACGATCCGCCGCGGGCCGGCGACGAACTCGCCGCTGTCTGGCAGGTGTATTGGAGCGACGAACTGGGAAGGCTGCAGCGACAGCACATGGTCGAGATTCGGAATTCCCTCGAGCCGCGCGAGATCAATGTCTGGGAACGCGGGGCCACGTGGGGGCGGGCGGAGTATCAGTGATCAAAAAGGGACTGGCTCATTGTGCGAAGTAAACGGTGCCTATCCCCCATTCTTATGTTCTTCTCTTCTGTTCTCTTCTCTTCTGGAGGTGTGTCATGACGATCGGCAACAAGGGATTTATGGAAGAAGATCGGCGTGGCCGTCGCGGTTTTACCCTCGTCGAACTGCTCGTCGTGATCGCGATCATCGGCACACTCGTCGGACTCCTGCTGCCGGCCGTGCAGGCGGCCCGGGAGGCGGCCCGAACGAGCGCCTGCATGAACAACATGAAGCAGATCGGCTTGGGCGCGCTCAATTTCGAGAGTGCCCAAAAGCAACTGCCGCCGCTGCAGATCGATCACACGGTCGCACCCTACAACGTCTGGGACGGCACGGCCTACTACAGCCGCACGAACATGCTCGGTTTTGCCACGTTTTTCGCCCACATCCTGCCATTCATCGAACACCAGGATGTCCAGTCTCGCTTCAATATGCAGAAGGACTTCGGCGGCTTCGGCGGCGAACAGGGCGCGGTACCCAACTGGGCTGCCATCTGCAACTCCAAGTGCCGGGTGAGTAGCTACACGTGCCCGACAAGGCGATCGCCGGGAGCCACGAACTTCCGCGATCAGTACAACATTTTTCAGGTCACCGACTACGCGGTCGTGACCTACCGCAGCGACTCGTCGTCGTGGCTTCGCAGCGGCAGCGGACAGGCCATCATGCCCGGCCTGATCACCAGTGCCGACACCACGTCCAACCGGGTCTCTGGATTTAAGTCGACCAAGATCGGCGACATTACCGACCGAACGACATCGACGCTGATGATCGGGGAGAAGCACGTCACCGCCATCGGTACTGCCGGCGGCACCGGCTCGGATCACGACGGTTCGCCCTTCTATGGCTATTCGTTCCCAAACATCAATATTGCGGCCGGGGGCGGTCGCATCACGGGCGGCGATCTCTGGATGGCGCGATCCACGAAGGGGCGGAGTCTGGCGAAGGGACCGACAGACACCTATTCAAACCTCACCACGGCGGGTGCCCCGCAGTTGGGCAGTTGGCATCCCGGCGTCTGCAATTTCGTGGCCTGCGACGGCTCGGTCGTCACGATTTCGACCACGATCGATCAGACAGTGCTGGAAGGAATCTCTCAGCGAGCCGACGGCTTCTCGGTGAAGATTCCGTGACAGACCGCCTGTGTTCGAAAAGGAGCCACGAGATGCGTGATGGTTCGTCGTCTGGACGTGTTGGATGCCTGGCCCTCGTGGCAGCGATGGTGGCGTGCGCCGGTTGCGGCCCCAGCAACGGCATTGTCCCCGTCACCGGTATTGCGACGCTCAAGGACGGCGCGCCGCTGCCGGGCGGCAGGGTCTTTCTAACGGGGGGTGAAAAAGGGGCGAATGGCCAGATTCAGCCGGACGGGACGTTTGCACTCGGCACGGTCACGCTCTCCGACGGTGCGAAGCCCGGCAGCTATAAGGTCTTCATAGTTGGGGCGGCCGAGCCGGACACGAGGAGCTACGACGACAGGGCGATGGGCATCGGAAAGGCCCCGCCATCGCTGATCGCCAAGAAGTACGACACCGCCGCCACGAGTGATCTGCAGGTGGAGATCAAGGCCCCGAAGACCCACCTGGAACTCGTGCTGGATCCCAGCGATGCGGCCGTGGGAGGAAAAAGGTGAGAGCCACCTTTTGCTTCGCACAACGAGCCAGTCTTCTTTTTCTTCTGGCGGCGTTCGGCCAGACGGCGGTGGCGGCTCCGTCGTCGCTCGTGCGGAACGGCGACCGAGTCGTCTTCGTGGGCGACAGCATCACCGGTCAGGGCATGAATACCGGCCCTGGCGGCTTCGTGAACCTCTTCAAGGCGGGCCTCGACGCCGCTCGGCCCGACAGCAACGTGACCGTGGTGCCCTTGGGCGGCAGCGGCCAGACGGTCGGCAGCTGGCAGAATGTCGAGAAGCAGAGCCGCGAGAAGGAGGTGTTTCTCGACGTGAAGAACGTGGACGTGAGGCACTCTCTCGACCGCAAGGCCGATGTTCTCATCGTCATGCTCGGCATGAACGACACCCTCTCTCCCTCCATGGACGCAAGCCCCGCGAGCCTCGATGCCTGGGCCGGCCGTTACCGCGAACTGTTGGCCGCGTTGCGGGCCCGCACCACGCCGCGGGTGACCGCGCTCGCCACGATCACGCCGAATACCGAAGACCAGAAGTCGCCCAAGAACGTCGCCATCGCCGAGATAAACCGCCGCGTCGCGGCCATCGCAGCCGAACAGGGCTGCGTGCTCCTGCCGAGCGGTGACACGATCTGGGAGACGCTGCGGGCCGGCCGCCGATGCAAGCCCGACTTCCACGTCGCTCCCGACTTCGTCCATCCCAGTGGCGTAGGCCACGCCTCGATCGCCGCGGGGATGCTCCGCGGCCTCGGCGAGACGCAGGCAGCCGAGGCGATCTCGACGCAACACATCCAAAAAGCTCTCGACGCGGCCCGCGGTGACCTGCCCTGCCTGTCGTATGGCGTCGTGCCAAGTGAACTTCCGCTCGGTTCCGACGAGGCGACCTTCGAGATCCGGGCGTTCTGGACGCCCGCCGCGGCCGGCGGCACTCCGCGATTCAACCTCGAGGCTCCGTCTGGCTGGCAGGTGACGCCTGCGGAAGCGCAGGAGAACGAAGCCGTCTTCGTGGTCTCGGGCAAGCCCGACCGTTTGGAGAACGTCTTCACGCTCTCCGCTGCGGCTGGGAGCCCGCAGGGCGATCACACAACGAGCGACAACAAGAAAGAGGCGACGATCACGATCCCCGCGCCCTGGCTCGTCGGCACCGGCTTCGCTAACCCTGCGGCATGGGAACGCGGTGCTCAGGACTACGTGCCCGAGAAGGGCGTGCTGCCCGGCGAGGAACGGTTTGCCTCAGGCAACGACTTTGGTCACACGCCAGGCGAATGGAATGGACCTGCCCCGAAGTGGAGCCGCTATCTGGCGAGCGTCGACCACACGGGCGGTGCGACGCCGGGCAATGTCTCGCTCTGCGCAGCTTCCTTCGCGAATACGTTCGAGGCCGGCTTTGGGGCACGCTGGATCCACTGCGACCGCGAGGTGCCCGTGGGGCTGCGTTTTGGCTCGCAGGTTTTCGCCGGCCAGCAGGGGGTGGTGGCCTGGCTCAACGGCGAGAAGCTCTACGCCGGGTCGGTCACGAACGAGCCGGGCCGGAAGGCCGTCCGCAAGGCGGTGTTGAAGCCGGGCTGGAACAGCCTCGTCTTCAAGGCAAACCACTGCCAGTGGCAGTGGCAGTTTTCCTGCGACATGCTCTGCGACAATCCTGACGACGCAGCCACGCTGCGAATCTCCACGGTGCCGCACCCGTGACCACTCGCTGCCCCGCAGAAAACAGGCTGAGCACAGCCGCAGCTATTTGGCGAGCCGGTTGAGCGTGTACCAGCCGGTGTCGTGCAGAAGCGGCAGGCCCGCGGTATTGCGAACCCCCGTGGCTTTGAGTTCGTGGATCACTCCCTCGCGCAGGTTTCCAAGCGTGAGCCGCACCCGTCGGCCATTCTCGCTCGGCTCCGCCTTGTCTACGGGGCAGGGCTCCTCGTCGACGACGGGGCTCCCGTAGCTCGACTGGTAGATGTAGGTGAATCCCTTCGCCGCATAGCTCGTGACGTCGGCTGCCGCCTTGGCATCGACCGGCTGCGTGAACTCGAGTTCGAAGCCCCCCGGCACGGCCCGCATCGCGAGGATTTCGAATGGCGTCTTGTCGGTCCAGGTCACTCGCTCGAGGGCGAAGTCGCCAGGCCCTCGGGATCCCCAGCCGCGGTTCGTGCCGCCGATGTAGAGCGAGCCGTCGGGAGCGAACTGTAGCGCGAGCGAGCCGCTCCGGAAGCCCTCGCGAAAGCGGAAGCACGCCCCCTGCAGCACGCCGTCGACCGTTTCGAGCGCGCACCGCATGAGAATCGACTGCGACTGATCGGACACGAACACCTGCCCGGCGAACGGGCCGAACCTTCCGCCACTCATGTCGCAGGCCACACCCGCGGCGCTCTTCCCCATGTCGGCATAGGGCAGCATCACAGCTGGCGGCCGCAGCCGCGGAATCCGCTTGAGTTCGGCCGGCCAGCGGCTGCCGCTCTTGGGCTCCTCGGGCTTTGGCCCCATGTCGGGCGCCTGGTCATACCACGCGAACCCTCCCGGATGCCCCACGAAGTCGCCAGGCACGAGGTGCTTCAGCGAGCAGCAGCCGTTCCATGGCCCCTGGTTCTCCGTATAGAGCACGTTGCCGACGGCATCAAAGCCGATGCCGCCCGGAGACCGCACGCCAGAGGTCGTGGGAATCATCCGACCGTCGGGCGTGATCCGCACGGCCCAGCCCCGGAAGGGTGCCTTGCTGTCGTAACTGCCGGTGAGGCAGAGCGCCACCCAGAGGTTGCCGTCGCGGTCGAATTTCGAGCCGAACGCATATTCGTGGTAGTCGCCCGACACACCCCAGCCGGCGTTCACGGTTTCGTAGTCGTCGGCCACGCCGTCGCCGGTCGTGTCGCGGAGCCGGCTCACCTCCGGCCGCTGCGTCACGTAGAGCCAACCGTCCCGCCAGGCGAGCCCGAGCACTTCGTGCAGCCCGTGGGCGAACCGCTGCCACCTCGGCGCGGCGGCGGCGGGATCGCTCGCGATCCAGATCTCGCCGCGGCGGGTGGCGACGGCGAGCCTGCCGTTGGGAATCCATTCGAGCGCCCCCACTTCGAGGACTGCATCCGTTGGGACCTCGACTGCATCGATCGCATAGAAGTCTTTCTCCTGCGGCGGCTCGGTCGGCGCGGCGGCCGTCGCCGCGGCGGACCACGCGATCGCGAGACAGAGGCACGCTCGCAGCGTGTGCACCATGGCCTGCGCCGCAGACTTCATGATGGACTTTTCAACAGAGTTCACCATGCCAGCTCCTCGACGATTTCAGCGGTATCACCGGGGCTCCACACGATCGAGCGGCGGATTTCCGTCTTGCCGTCGGCGGTACGGCTCGTTGCCGGGCCGACGCCCGTGCCACTCACCCGCACCCGCCATGAGTCGTCCACCCGCAGCCAGCCGTCGCCGACGTCCTCGACCTTCGTGGCGAGGGCCACGCGAAAAAACGCCTCGCCCGCGGCAGGTCGGCGGGCCAGCCTGATCGTGCGCCGCACGATCGTCCGCTTGCCCTCGACGACCGGCTCGATCTTCTCGCCGATCTGCATGCCGTCAGTCGACCAGTTGAAGGTGGGCCGCCCCTGTGCATCGAGCGTGTAGCCGCGAAACCGCGGGCCCTCCGGCCGCTCGCCGGCAGGCTGGCCGGGCTGTGACGCCGGCCAGGGCGACTCGGGGCTCGTCAGCACGGCGATGGCCGCAGCCGCATCGGGCTTGAACGGTCCATCGCCGAGCGGCGGCTGAAACCCCTGCCCGCGACCGGTCCAATGGCGGCCCGCGTCGATGAACGCACCACGCCACACCAGCGCCAGCCGCATCTGATCGGCATCCCAGGCCACGTTGACCTTCTCGGGGTAGCCCACACCGATCGCCCGCGGGCCCGCCCCCTCGATGAAGTTGCGGTAAAGGATGGGGCGATCGGTCGGCACCAGTTCGATCGGGTTGGCGCTGGCACCGACGGGCGGCCGTGGCTTCGCGGCGGCGAGATACCGCCACACGGCCTCGATCTGCCCCGCGGCCGTGCCGTCGAGGACGTCGGGATAAAACGTCTTTTCTTCCGGCCAACTGGCCGGCATGCGGGTGCCGGGGCGGAACTGCTGCGGATTGGCCACGTAGGCGAGAAACCACTCGTGGCGCAACCGCTTCGGCATCCGCGTCATGTCGATCACGCCGAGGCTCTGCCCCTTCTCGCCCGCGAATGAATGGCACTTGATGCAGCCGAGCGACTTCGAGCCCACGAGGCCGCGGGCCTGTTCGGCGATGTCACCTTCGGAGTGGCCGGCGAGTGCAGGTGTCGGAACGGTGGTCTTCACGTCTCCGGCGAACAGCTTCGCGAGCGGCTCGACCACCGGCTGATGCCACTTCGGCATCAGCGTGTGCATGTAGGCACCGCGATCCTTGCCCCCTTCGACGAGCACCTCGCGGAGAAACCCAGCCGTGAGCTTGTCGCCCACGTCGGTGAGCGTGGGGGGCAGCCGGCCCTCGTCGCCGAGTTCCTGCACAGCGCTTGTGAAGAGAGCGTCCCGGGCCACGTCCTTCAAGATGGGCTCGCCGTCTTCGTCCGTTGTGGCGACTGCAGGGATGATTCCACCGCGGCCGTCGCGGCTGTGGCAGGCGATGCAATTGAGCGCGGCCAGCGTGCGGTCGATGGCTTGCTCACGGGCGGTGGGCAACGAGGCCGCGGGCGACCTGAGCCAATGGATGGCCGCGGTGAGAGCCACCCGCTGGGCATCGTCGAGTTGATAGTGCGGCACACCCGGACGCGGGCTTCCTGCGGCCAGGCACCCGGCATCGACGGCTGCCAGTTGGGCGAGCGGCCTCGGCTTCGCGGCCGGCTCGGTTGCTGTGCCTGTGGGCCCCTTGAGTTCGTGGCAGCTGGCACAGCCCACGGCGGCGAACGCCGCGCGTCCCTCGGCGACGAGGGACGGTTCGGCTGTGAAGGGAGCCGCGGCTGCCGGTGCCGCGACGGTGGCCGCGGGCGGGTCGCCGAGCAGGCTGGCGACGACGTGCCGTCGCTCGTGGTCTTTCAGCGGCAGGGCCGGCATCCTGCTCGATGGGCGGATGTGGAACGGGTTCTTGAGAAACTCGTCGAGCTCCCGGGGGGACCATTTCCGACCGATGTCGACCAGCGGCATCTGGTCGGGCAACAGCGTCGCGTCTTTCTTCCGCGATCCGTGACAGATGGCGCAGCCCGCGCGTTCATAGATCGCCTCCCCTTCCTTGGCATTCGCCTTGTCCGACTCCGGCAACGCACCATCCTGGAACGTTCCTGTCGCGGAGAGCATGTGGGCGATCGCCGTGGCGGTGCGGTCGCGTTCCGTGGTGGCAAGGCCGGCAAGGGCATGCGGCATCGTCGTACCCGGCTTCACCGCATGGGGCTGCTTCAGATATTCGGCGATCCATTCGGGCCTGAGTCGTTCACCGACTCGATCGAGGTTCGGCCCCCGCTTTGGCAGGAGGTGGGCAGCGACCTCCGGCGACGCGGCATGGCAGTTCACGCATCCGAGTTCGCCGAACAGCAGGAGACCGCTCTCGATGGTTCCGGCCTGATCGAGCGTGCCTCGACCGTACCGCTCGAACCCGGGCACGATCGGCGTGGCAGCCGCAGGGCCACCCAGCCAGGCGATCGCGATTAATACGGCACCGGAAAGAATCAGCCGCAGGCTCATGAGTCGGTGAGAAGCGAGGGAAAGTGTCTCGTGCGATGAGGCCGGGTGGTTATATCATGGACCGCGATCGCCGCGGATGACGACTGGGGAGAGGTGACAGCCACCTTTGTCCTGGGGGATTTCGTGAGCCGTCGCTCGCGAAGCAATCGATTCATGGCCGAAATGATCTCGGGCATGCAGATTACAGCCTCGTCTTCACGACGGTGGCACGTCCATGACCATTCGCCGTGGGCCGTTCAGCCAGAAACATTGACGGAATTCCATTTTCTGCGCAGGGATTTCCATATGAAGACGACACTGTCAATCAGCGACGCCACGATGCGGGCCGTCAAGCGGGAGGCGGCCAGACGGGGGCAGACCATTTCGGAACTGGTTGAGTCGGCACTCCGCCAGACGCTCTGCCAGTCGAAGCCCGCCGGGAAGTTGCCGCCGATGCCGTCATTTTCCAGCGGCGGCGGCCGCGTGGATGTATCCGACCGCAACAGTCTCTACGACGCGATGGGGCGGTAGCATGTTCGTCGTCGACACGAACGTGCTCATCTATGCCGCCGATCGGGACGCAGCTGACCATGCCGCCTGCCACGATCTGATCGATCGCTGCCGCGGCCAGCCCGGACCGTGCTATCTGCTCTGTGGAATCGTCTACGAGTTTCTCCGCGTGACGACGCATCCTTCAATATTCCGCCGCCCATTCTCGGCACCTGATGCCTGGTCCTTTCTCGATTCCGTGTTCGCGTCTCCCGCACTCGGAATGATCACGGAGACAGAGCGACACCTGCACGTCGCACAGGAGGTGTTCGCTCAGATGCCTCGCCTGGTCGGCAACGTCGTCTTCGACGTCCACACCGCCGTGCTCATGCGGGAAAATGGCGTGCGTGCCATCTACACGAATGACGGGGACTTCAACCGGTTTCCCTTCATCGACGTACTCGACCCGGTGACCGGCAGTTTTTAACTTGTCCGTGCCCCCGCTCCCCGTGGGGACAAATTTTTAACTTGTCCGTGCCCCTCGGCACGGATTCCACAAGTTAAAAACTCGTGGCCACGGGCCGACCTCCTTCGGTCTCGTCATAGATGCCGAGTCAGCCTCAACATCTCTCCCCGTGGGGACAAGTTTTTAACTTGTCCGTGCCCCTCGGCACGAATTCCCCGATTTCGAGTACCTCGAACGGGCGACGGCCGCAATGTCCGCAGCGGGGCTCATGCACGACCGGCCGGCTGGCAGCGGTCCGGCAGCGATTTTCCCGGAAAAACCCCTTTCCCGCGGAGCGGTTTGGATAAGTTTTCGGGGGGTGCGACCATAGAGTGGCATGGGGACTCCCGATCCACACATGCTGCGGGTGCAGCAGCTCTTCGTCCGACACCAGGGCCAGCTGCGGGCCTTCGTGCTTGCGATCTGGCCCGATTTCGGCCGGGCAGACGACGTGCTGCAGGACGTGTTTCTCACCGTCACCACCAAGGCGGCTGACTTCCAGGAGGGAACGAACTTTCTCGCCTGGTCGCGGGCGATCACCCAGCGAAAGGTGCAGGAGGCCCGCCGGCTCGCCCGCAAGCCCACCATCAGCCCCGACGTGCTCGAGTCGCTCTCCGCAGCCTGCCCCGAGGGGTGGGCAGAGGACCGTCGGCTGGCCACGCTCGCCGAGTGCCTGAAGTCGCTGCCGCCGCGGGCCGAGGAACTCGTCCGGCTCCGCTACCACAAGGAGCACTCGCCCCCCGAAATCGCCCGGCTTCTTGGGCGGACCGTGAATTCCGTGAGCGTGGCGCTCGCCAAGGCCCGCGTCGCCCTGCGGGAGTGCGTGAACCGTCACCTCGACCCTTCCGACCTGCCGGCGACCGGCTCCTAACCCCATTCCCTCGATCTGCCACCACCTTTGATCTGCAACACCGCGACGTGAATCATGAGCGACATCTCGATCAACACTGAATCGCTGCCCGGCGATCACCTCGACCGGCTCATTCACGGCCATCTCGACGACTCGCTCTCGGCCGAAGGCGTGCGGGAGCTTGAGGGACTCCTGCGGGATTCAGCTGCGGCCCGGGGCCGGTTCTGGGAGCTGGCCGAGGTGGACGGGCTCGGCCGCGACGCCGCCCGGCTGGCCTGGGGCGAATCCTCCGCCGACGAAGCTTCCGCGGCCGCCAAAAAAACCGCCAGCGGCATGAGTTCCGATCACGACACTCGCCGTCACTGGCCGCAGCGTCACTGGCCGCAGCGTCGCTGGCCGCAGCGTCGCTGGATCGCCGCCGCGGTCGCCGGGGCCGTCGTCTCGAGTCTCGTCGCGATTCTGTTCGCCGGTCTTGGAAGGTCTCGGCTCGACAGTGCTGGACTCAAGAGCGGCCTTTCACCCGAAACGACAACGGCATTGCCCGCGACGCCACCGCTCGCGATCGTCACGAACACGCGGTTCCTGCTTGCCGATGAGGGGGCTACACCCCTGGCTGTCGGCCAGGCACTTGCCGCCGGGGAGATCACCCTGCTTGGCGGCGCCGTCGAGCTGACGCTCCGAAACGGCGTCGTGATCACGCTCGAAGGTCCGGGCGAAATGGAGTTGCGCGACGAGCTTTCGGCCTTCCTGCACGCGGGCAGCGCTGTCGTGCGGATGCCCGAGGGAACGAGCGGCTTCCGACTCGACACGGCCACGACCGACGTGCTCGACCTCGGCACGGAGTTTGCCGTGAAGGCGGCCCCGGGCTTCGTCACCGACGTGCAGGTGTTCGACGGCGTCGTGGTGGCGTCGTCGAAGTCGGCCGGCGACAAAGCCAGCTTTCCCACGCGGCTCGAGGCGGGGCAGGCCGCCCGGTTCTCGTCGGAGAGGGCGGACGGACCGCAGCCGATTCCTTACGCGGAGAGCCGGTTCATCCGCCGACTGCCGCCCGACACCGGCCTGCCGACCACGTGGGGCAAAGACGACGAAGCATCCCTCGCCCACGTCTATGGTCGGCCGCAGCACGACGCGATCGTGGTGAGCCGCGCCCGCGAGCCGGTCACCATCGACGGCCGGCTCGACGACTGGCGGCTGGCTCCGGGCTTCAAGTCCAGCCTCGATGGCACCGATTCCTGCCCCGAGTGGGTGGACGGCCGGATGATGTATGACGATCGCCATCTCTACATTGCCGCCCAGGTGGGCGATCCTGTGCCGCTGCGAAGCTCGATCGACCCGGCCGTCGATCCCGACATCGGCTGGCGGGGTGGCAGCGTGCAGGTGCGGATCTCGACCGACCGGAAGATGGGCTGGCCGGTGGCGGGCAATTCGCCCAGCTACTACAGGAGCCGCAAGATCGTGCCCACTGCCGAGCAGAAGGCGCTCGCCGACAATCCGAAGCTGGCCCACCTGACGATGTGGTTTCACGCCGCCAGCCAGACGCCCTGCCTGACGATCTGTCACGGCATGCTCGTCGGCGAACTCATCGTCAATCCGGTATCGGGCGAAGCCGGCGGCTTTCGGGGGGCGTTTGCCCGTGATGCCGATGGCAAGGGCTACACCCTCGAATACGCGATCCCCTGGCAGCTCCTTCATTGTGCCGACGATCCACCGCAGGCCGGCGACATGCTCGCCGCGGCCTGGCAGACGATCTGGAGCGACGAGCAGGGCCGCCTCATGCGGGAACACATGGTCGAGATTCGCAATCCTAGCGAGCCTCGGCGGATCAAGGTCTTCGAACGCGGGGCGACCTGGGGCCGGGCGGAGTATCAGTGATTAGGGAATCATCGGTTGATCTCTTCATCTTTTCATTGCGTGGGGGGCTAGTCATGAACAGGAAGTGTTTCCTAAATCGCGGGTTTACCTTGGTCGAACTGCTCGCGGTGATCGCCATTATCGGTTTGCTCGTCGGCCTCTTGCTGCCGGCCGTGCAGGCGGCCCGCGAGGCGGCGCGGCGGACGTCGTGCGGCAACAACCTCAAGCAGCTCGGTCAGGCGATGCACAATCACCTCGAGGCCAAGCGGTATTTTCCGGCCCGGTACACCATGCACGCCAACTACTCATGGATGCTGCTGGCCCTGCCCTACCTCGAAGAGCAGCGAATCTACGACCAGACCGACTACGCGCTGATTCCGTCCATGTTGTCGGACATCCGGCTCTGGTGGACATCCAGCCCGCAGGGCTCCCAGGGGACGAGGTACAACGCGCTGGGATACGACAACCAGGGGAGCACTTCGAACCAAAACGCGGTCAAGAGAATGCGGGCCTCGGTATTCATCTGCCCGTCGAGCCCGATCAGTTCGGTGACCAAAAATTGCAACGACACGGCCACGGGCCATCTCGACCCGAGCTATTCCGGCGTGGCCGGTGCGAGTGATACGGCTTTCAGGACTGTGAACTCGGCCAATCCGGATCGATGCGGCGGAGCGGTTGGCACAGATGACGGGACATGCACGAATGGCATTTTTTATGGACCGTCGTTTCGGTCAGCGAATCCCTCCGCCTACACGGAGGTCGGCCGCAAGCCTCAGCAAGTGGCCGATGGCCTCTCGAAAGTCATCGCGATCGGCGAGCAGTCGAGCTTCGGATGGGCACCCGACGGCAGCGGCGGCGTGGTGCAGTGCCGCTGCCGGGCGTCCGGCTGCTTCGGATGGGCTCACGGCGCGCCCGCTGACGGAGCATCCCGCGCCGCCAACTCCACGATCGTCGCCCGGCCTCTCGGCACGCTTGAATGCAGCAGGCCGTTGATCGGCTCCACCCGGCCGAACCCTGTGGTGTCGAATCTCGACGTCACCGCTGCGTTCCGCTCGGCGCACGGAACGGGTGCACAGTTCACGTGGGGCGACGGCAGCGTGTCGTGGATCGAGGAGGGCATCGACTTCACGCTCTACCAGCGACTGGCCATCGTCGACACGTCGACCGTGAAGGACTATTCGCGATGACCCGCCGCTTGACTCACGATCTGCTCGCCGCACTTGCCCGGTGGGCCGATGACGGTCGCTTCGCTCGTTTGGCTCTGGCGTTGGCGATTGCCATCCTGTCGCAGCAGGCCATCGGCTGCCGGCGGTCAGACATGGTTCCGGTGTCGGGCCGTGTCACGTTCGAAGGTCGGCCGGTGCCGCAGGCGGTCGTGCGATTTCTGCACGATTCGCGGCCGATGGCTGCAGGCGGCACCGACGCGGACGGCCGCTACCGTCTCACCACGCGACAGCCTGGGGACGGCGCCTATCTCGGCCGCTGCAAGGTGATGATCGCCCCGTGGGTTGCGGCGCCGGGTGACTCCTCAGAGGCACCCGCCGAACCTGTCCGGCCCGACATTCCCAAGGTTGTCCGCGTTGCTGCCACCTCGCCGCTGGCCGTCGAGGTGACGCCCGAGGGGCCCAACCAGTTCGACTTCGAACTCGCGAAGGAGTCTGGCGAGAAACGGTAATCCGACGCGAGAATATGACGGCCAATTTATTTTTTGCGTGATTGGCGGCCCGACGGCTAAGCGCCTTCGGAGGAACAGCCTTGTCACGCTTTCAAGCGATTCTTGTCGCCCTGTCGATCCTGTCGGCAGTCGGTGCGGCCCAGAAACGCTCCGCCGCTGACGGCCCCATCGACGTAAAGCCGCTCGACGCGGCCGCTTTCGCCCAGCGGGTCGACGGCAAGGAGACGCCCGTCTCGGCCGAACAGGCCAAGGACGGGCCTGCGGCGGTCGTCTTGACCGACGGCAACCACCCCAAGTCCCACTACGGCATCCGGTTCGGGCTCGGCCGGGCCACGGGCCCGCGGCACCTGAGGATCGCTTTACGACGCCGCAGGCCGGCAACGAGCTCTCGCCGCGGTCTGGCAGATATACTAACTTATTCCGGCAGGTAGTGGGGGCGGAGCCGTGAACACATGGTCGAGATCCGCAATCACCGCGAACCGCTCAGGATCAATGCCTGGGCACGCGGGGCGACCTGGAGTCGCGCGGAGTGTCAATGATCCGACGTTCGATTCCATGCAGGACTGAATCGCAACCGAGGGAAGATATGCCGGGGGCGTCGCGATCCGTGAGGATTCCCTTGCTGGTGCCGCGGGCTTGGATGGGGGTGGGGTTCAATCTCTTTTCTGGAGGTGTGTCATGAACAGGAAGGTCTTCGCAAGTCGCGGGTTTACGCTGGTCGAACTCTTGGTCGTGATCGCCATCATCGGCGTGCTCGTCGGCCTGCTCCTGCCGGCGGTGCAGACAGCCCGCGAGGCGGCGCGGCGGACCTCGTGCGGCAACAACCTCAAGCAGCTCGGCCAGGCGATGCACAATCATCTCGAGGCCAAGCGGTATTTTCCGGCCCGATACACGATCCATGCCAACTTCTCGTGGGTCGTGCTCACGCTGCCCTATCTCGAAGCGCAAGACACCTACAACCAGACCGACTATGCGCGGATACCGTCTCTTGCGTCCGACATCCGGCTGTATTGGACATCCAGTCCGCAGGGCTCCCAAGGAACCAGGTATCAAACCTTGGGCGGATACCCGGCCGGAAGTAACCCTCAGCCAAGCAGCACGAGCAGGAACGCGATCCAGGGTTTTCGGTCATCGATATTGCGTTGTCCGTCGAGCCCGATTGGTCTGGTCGTGAGTCCAAACGCCGGTGGCACAGGCAAGAGTCACTTCGACCCAAGCTATGCCGGTGTGGCCGGCGCTTCCGACTCTGTATTTCGAACGGTGACGACGGCGAATCCGGATCGGTGCGCGGGTGCGGCCGGCACGGACGACTCCACATGCACGAACGGCATTTTTTATGGACCAACGTTTCGGTCAACGAATCCCTCCGCCTACACCGACGTCGGCCGCAGGCCTCACCAAGTGACCGACGGCCTCTCGAAAGTCATCGCGATTGGCGAGCAATCGAACTGGGGATGGGCAACTACCAGTAACGGCGTCGAGCAATGCCGCTGCACGGCGAGCGGCTACCACGGATGGGCTGCCGGGGGCCCGGGCGACGGGGCATCCAGAGTTTCGATGTCCACGATCATCGCCCGGCCGGTTGGCACGCTCGAGTGCAGCCGTGCGCTGGCGGGCTCAGGCCGCCCCACCCCCTGGGTGTCGGATCTCGATGTCACTACCGCATTTCGCTCGGCGCACGGGACGGGCGCCCAGTTCGCGTGGGCCGATGGCGGCGTGTCGTGGATCGAGGAGGGCATCGACTTCACCCTCTACCGGCGGCTTGCCATCGTCGACACGGCGACAGTGAAGGACTATTCGCGATGAATCGCCGGTTGAATCACGATTCGCTCGCCCGCCCCGCCCAGTGGGCGGGCCACGGTTGCTCGGTTCGTTTCGCTCTGGCGATGGCGCTCGTCATCCTCTCGCAGCAGGCCACCGGCTGCCGGCGGTCCGACATGGTGCCCGTGTCGGGCCGTGTCACGTTCGAGGGGCAGCCGGTGCCGAAGGCGATCGTGAGGTTCGTGCCGGAATCGCGGCCCATGGCTGCGGCCGGCACCGACGACGACGGCCGCTACCGTCTCACCACGCGGCGGCCGATGGACGGCGCCTCCATCGGTCGGCACAAGGTGATCGTCACCCCGTGGATGCCGGGAGCCGGCGACACATCCGGCGCGACCGCCGAGCCGGAGCGGCCTGACATTCCCAAGATCTTTCGCGGTGCCGATTCGACGCCGCTCACCGTCGAGGTGACCACCGAGGGGCCGAACCAGTTCGACTTCGAACTCGCGAAGGAGGCTGGCGCGAAACGGTAGTCGGACGGACGAAAGGTGCGTGAGAAAGGTGACGGCACCTTCTTCCGCGTGATTGGCGGCCCGACGGCTAAGAGCCTTCGGAGGAACAGCCTTGTCACGCTTTCAAGCCATCGTTGTCGCCCTGTCGATCCTGTCGGCAGTCCCCGCGGCTATTCCACTCGCCACCGTCCGGCCGCTTGCTGCCGGACGGGTTGCGATCCTTGGCGGTGCGGTCGAGCGAACGCTCAGAAACGGCGTCGTCATCACCCTCGAAGGTCCGGGCGAGTTCGAGCTGCGTGGTGAACTCTCGGTCTTCCTGCATGCGGGCAGCGCCGTCGTGCGGATGCCCAAGGGGATGAGCGGCTTCCGGCTCGACACGGCCACGACCAACGTGCAGGTTTTCGACGGTACCGTGGTGGCATCGTCGATGTCGGCTAGCGACAACGCCAGTTTTCCCACGCGGATCGAGGCGGGCGAGGCCGGCCGGCTCGACGACTGGCGGCTTGCTCCTGGCTTCACGAGCAGCCGCGATGGCACCGATTCCTGCCCCGAGTGGGTCGATGGCCGGATGATGTATGACGATGGCCATATCTACATCGCCGCCCATGTTGGCGATCCACCCCCGATGCAGAACTCCATCGATCCCGCCATCGAATCCGACCTCGGCTGGCGCGGGGGCAGCGTGCAGGTGCGGGTGTCCACCGATCGGCACATGGGCTGGCCGGTGGCGGACAATCCGATGCTGTCACATCTGACGACGTGGTTCCACGCGGCCAGCAAGACGCCCTGCCTGACGATCCACCGCGGCATGCTCGTTGGTGAACTGGAGGTCAATCCATCAGCGGGACAGCCCGGCGGCTACCACGGGGCGTTCACCCGCGATGCCGACGGCAAAGGCTACATCCTCGAATACGCGATCCCCTGGCGGCTCCTCAACTGCGCCGACGATCCGCCGCGATCTAGCGATGAGCTCGCCGCGGTCTGGCAGACCCATTGGAGCGACGAATTGGGCCACTTGCAGCGGGAGCACATGGTCGAGATTCGTAATCTTCTCGAGCCTCGCGAGATAAACGTCTGGGAACGCGGGGCGACCTGGGGCGGGCGGAGCATCATTGCTGGCATCCTTTCGTCCATGGGGGACCGGTGCATTACGTTTTCGATTTCATGCAAGCCCGAGGCGCACGCGAGGGGCGATGTGCTTGGTGGTGTTGCGGGCTTCCATTGCTTATACTGTCGACTTGGTTGGGGGTAGGGTTCAATCTCGCTTCTGGAGGTGTGTCATGACGAGAAACTTTTTCGTAAGCCGCGGTTTTTTGCGCTCGTGGAACTGCTCGCGGTGATCGCGATCATCGGCATCCTCGTCGGCCTTCTCCTTCCGGCCGTGCAGACCGCCCGCGAGGCGGCACGGATGAGCGCCTGTCAAAACAATCTCAAGCAGATCGGTCTCGCGGTGCTCAACTTCGAGAGCGCCAGAAACCAGCTCCCGCCATTGCAGATCGACACGAGCGGATACACATGGCCGTCGCCGGTCTCCTTCAACACGATCGGCTACGCCACGCTGTTTGTCCATATTCTGCCCTTCGTCGACGCACAGTCCGTGTACAACAATTTTAAAATCCAGGAGCCGATTTCGTACTGGGGCAACGCCGGGAATGATTGCAGCAACTACACGTGGCTCAAAAACTCGAAGTGCTATGTTGGCTCGACGTACCTCTGCCCTTCGAGGCGCACAAGCACACTGCCGGTCTTCAACAACGACAAGTACTATCCCCACGACTACGCGGTCGTCACGTACCGCGCCGACACGCAGTGCTGGCTGCGAAGCGGCAGCGAGCAGGCGATCATGCCCGCGCGGCCGCTGAACGTCGACACCAGCCTGCGCACTGTCGGCGGATTCATCGCTTCAAAAACAAAGGACATCACCGACGGCCTGTCGTCGACGCTGATGATCGGCGAGAAGCACATCACCCGTGTCCGATGGGTGGGCTCTGCGCACAGCGGACTGAACGACGGCACGAGCCTCTATGGCATGAAATACGGTGGATTGAATGGCACGACCGCGAGCCCTGAGGGCGGGTGGGTCTACCCACAGGGTGGCGAGCTGTTCATGGCGAGGAACCTCAAGAATCATCCCCTCGGCCGGGGCGAGAAGGATGTCTTCACCGACATGAATGCATCCGGTGCCGCCCAATTTGGCAGCTGGCATCCCGGTGCCTGCAACTTCGTGCTCTGCGACGGTTCGGTCGTCACGCTGTCGGTGAGCATCGACCAGACACTGCTTGAGCAACTGGCGCAGCGCAAGGACGGCTCGACGGCAAAGGTGCCATGAACTGCCTGCCCAAACGGATGCTTCCCATGCCCACGCAGATTCACACTGACGCACTCGGCGGACAAACTGGCCGGCGTTGCTGCCCGCTCCTGGCCACCGCCTTGCTCGTAGTGCTGGCCGGCTGCGGACCGGGCAGCGGAGTCGTTCCCGTCACCGGTATCGCGAAGCTCCAAGACGGCACGCCGCTGGCCCGCGGCCACGTGTTTCTCACAGGCGGCGGTGAGAACGGCGCACGCGGTCAACTCCAGCCGGACGGCACGTTCCGGCTAGGCACGTTCACGGCCACTGACGGCGCCAAGCCGGGCACATATACAGTCCACATCCTCGGTGCCACCGAGGAAGATACGCGGTCCTATGATGAGAAGCTGAATCAGACCAAGCCGGCCCCGCCGTTGCTCGTCGACGAGAAATACCACGCTGCGGCCACGAGCGATCTCCGCGTCGAGATCAAGCCTCCCAAGACGCACCTTGAACTGGTGCTCGAACCGAACACCGCCCCTGACAAAAGCCCACCAAAAAGGTGACTGTCAGCTTTTTCCGCGTGATCAGCAGCGGGACGGCTAATGTCCTGCGGAGGATCATCATGCCATTCTATAGATCGTTCTTTGTCGCCCTGTCGATCCTGTCGGCAGTCGGCGCAGCCACGAAACTCTCCGCCGCCGACGGCCCCCTCGATGCAAAAATGCTCGACGCGGCTGCCTTTGCACAGTGGGTCGACGGCAAGGAGATGCCCGTTTCGCCCGAGCAGGCCAAGGACGGGCCAGCGGCAGTCGTCTTGACCGACGGCAACCACCCCAAAGCCATCTACGGCATCCGCTACGGCCTCGGCCGGGCCACCGGGCCGCGTCACCTGCGGATCGGTTTTACGAAAAGCATCCCGCTCGGCAGCGTGCTCGTCGCCGGCGGCGGCCGGCTGAGTGTGCTCAAGCCCGAGGCTTCGTATCCTGGCGACCTGTCCGACGACTCGCAGTGGATTCCCGCAGAGCGGATCACGGCGACTGAACCCGGCCGACCGGGTGTCGGCGAACCCGGCCGGCAGCCGGTGGGCGAGGGAGCCTATGCATCGTGGCTCCTGCCCGCGGGCACGACCACGCGGGCGCTGCGGTTCAGCCACGAGCCGAGCCCCGGCGATCGCGAGATGTCGGGGCAGCTCAGCGGCGTGCTGCTCGTGCCGCGGCGGTTCGCGAACGTCGCCCCGCAGGCGATCCCGCAGGCCGCCGGCCGCGACGACAAGAATGCCCAACTCGTCAACGAGCGACAGGACAGCTGGGGAGCGTGGGACAACGGCGAAAACGGTGTCGTGGTCGCGGTATCGCCAGACCATCCAGAAGTGATCACGCTCACGTGGCCCAAGCCCGTCACGCTCTCCGGCCTCGGCCTGCTCTGGACCGGGTTCTCGGGCGTCGAGGCCGATGCGTTCACGGGCGGCGCTGACGAGATCGTCCGCGAGGCGGCTGAGAAGAGCTGGCGGAAGGTCGCAGCCCGGAGCGATCTGCAGTCCTTTTATCCCCATGTCCTCGCGCCGAGTTTTCTTCCTCTTGAAAAGCCGGTGACGACGCGGGCGATCCGACTGCGGATCACCAAGGCCCTGCAGGGGCAGCAGCATCCGCACATCGAGGGCAAGATCAAGGACGGCCGCCGTGTCTGGCTAGGCGAGGTGATGGCCTTCGCGGCCGTGGCCGACGACGCCACGCTCGCGAGCCTCGTATTGCCGAAGGCCGTCGAGGAGCCGCCGCCCATTCCGGTGAAGTTCACGCTGCCCGAGCCCGGCGTCGTCACGCTCGTGATCGAAGACAAGGACGGCAACCGCATCCGCAACCTCGTCAGCGAGACGCCCTTTCCGGCCGGCGAGAACACGGCGTGGTGGGACGGCAGCGACGACCTGCTGCGGGATCCCGACGCGGCCCACCACGGTCTCTATCAGATCCCGACGCGGCCGGTCGCGCCCGGCGACTACAAGGTCCGCGGCCTGTGGCGGAAGCCAATCGAACTGCACTACGAATTCAGCATCTATTCAGCCGGCAAGCCCGCCTGGACGACCGCCGACAACACCGGCTGCTGGCTGACGACGCACACGCCACCGACGAGCCTCGCGGCGGTGCCCGGCTCGCGGACGACCGACAGCCAGCCGCTCATCTTCATGGGCGCCTCGATCGCCGAGGGCGGCCACGGCCTGCAGTGGATCCGCGAGGACGGCACGAAGATCGGCGGTCAGCACTGGGTGGGTGGCATCTGGACCGGCGCGCCGACGCTCGCCGTCGATCTGGGGCCCAAGGCAGTGACCGACCATCTCTGCTATGTCGGCAGCATCTGGGAGGGCGAATTCCGGCTCACAGCCAAGACGAAGGCCCTCGCCGACAAGGCAGTCCTCAAGGAGAAGTTCGGTTCGGAGGACGAACGCGGCAAGAACGGCAAGGCGAACTCGTCGCCGCCGAAGATCGCGGGCTTCGAAGGGGGCGACAAGACCTGGGTGCTCGGCGGCATCGCCGCCCGCGACGGGAAGATCGTCTCGTCGCTCGTACGGCAGAACGAACTGCTCGTCGTGGATGTGGCGGAAGGCAAGATCACGTCGCGGATTACCCTCGACAATCCCCGCGGCCTCTGCTTCGATGCCGAAGGGCGGCTGCTCGCGCTCTCGGGGAAGAAACTCGTTCGGTTTGCGACGCTCGCCGGCCAGCCCGAGCCGGTGATCACAGAGGGGCTCGACGATCCCCGGCATGTGGCGGCCGACCCGCAGGGAAACATCCTCGTGAGCGACCGCGGCGACTCGCATCAAGTGAAGATGTTTTCTGCGGCGGGCAAGCCGAGCCGCACGATCGGCAAGGCGGGGAAACCTGCGACCGGCCCCTACGAGCCGCTGCACATGAACCACCCGAATGGCCTCGCCGTGGATTCACAGGGCCGCGCCTGGGTGGCCGAGGCCGACGACCATCCGCGGCGGGTGTCGGTCTGGTCGGCTGACGGCACGCTTGCACGGACCTTCTACGGCCCCACTGAATACGGCGGTGGCGGCACGCTCGACCCGCAGGACCGCACGCGGTTCTTCTACAAGGGCATGGAATTCATGCTCGATTGGGAGAAGGGCACCGATCAGCTCGTTCGTGTCTTCTCGCGAAACGACGATCCGCTGCTCGCCGCCCACTACGGCCCGTTCTCGCCCGACACGCCGCTCTATCCCAAAGCTGCCGAGAAACCCGACGCGGCCGGAAAACCGTCCCGTCGTTATTTCACGAGCTGCTACACGCACACGCCGACCAACGGCGATGACGTCGCCTTCATCTGGCTCGACGGCGACGCTGGAACGAAACTCGTCGCGGCCCTGGGCAACGCCCATGCCTGGCCCGTGCTCCGTGGCGAAGAATTTCACGGCCGCTGGCCCGAGGGCACGACGCCCGACAAGGATTCGCCGCCGCCAGACAAGCAGGCGACGTTTGCCTGGAGCGATGCAAACGGCGATGGCCGGCCCCAGCCCGACGAGATGCAGTTTGCGGCTGGCCGCAGCCGGGGCGTGACGGTGATGAACGACCTGTCGATGGTGGTGGCCCAGTCAGGGAGCGTCGCCGCTCGGTTTCCTGCCACGATCGATGCCGCAGGCCTGCCGCGGTATGACATCACAAAACCAGAGCAGCTCGGCCCACCGTCCAATCCGACGGCGTCGAGCGGCGGTAACCAGGCGCTCGCCGAGCCGGGCGGCTGGACGATCGCCACCAACGCGATGGCGCCGTATTCCCCCGCCAGCTTGGGCGGCATGTTCAAGGGCCAGCCGCGGTGGAGCTATCCGAGCCCCTGGCCGGGGCTGCATGCCAGCCACGAGGCGGCCGTGCCCGACCGGCCCGGCATGGTGGTGGGCCACACGCGGCTGCTGGGCGGCTGGGTGAAGGGGCCGCTCGGGCCGATGTTTTGCATCAACGGCAACATGGGCAACATGTATCTCTTCACGGCCGACGGTCTCTTCGTGGGCACGTTCTTCAACGATATCCGCCGGCGGCCCAACTGGTCTGCGCCGGTCGCCACGCGAAACATGAACGTGACCGACGTCTCGCTTCACGACGAGAACTTCTGGCCGAGCATCACGCAGACGGCCGACGGAAAAGTCTTTCTCGTGGACGGCGCACGGACGAGCCTCGTCCGCGTCGACGGCCTCGATTCGCTGAAGGCGATCCCGGAGGCTACGGTCTCGATCACGGCCGAGGATCTCGCCCGGGCGGCCGACTGGTTCGCGCGGGCCGAGGCGAAGCGGCAGGCCGAACGGGGCAGCGGCATCCTCGCGGTGCCTCTCCGCTCCACGCCGCCCACCGTCGATGGAAAGCTCGACGACTGGCCCACCTCCACCGATTGGGCAGCCATCGACCGCCGCGGCGTGAAGGCGAATTTCAACAGCGACTCGAAGCCCTACGAAGTGATCGCCACGGCTGCAGTGAGCGGCAATAATCTCTATGCCGCCTGGCGGACGACCGAGAAGAACCTGCTCGCAAATTCGGCCGAGACGGCCAACGCCCCATTCAAGCACGGCGGCTGCCTCGACATCATGCTCGCCACCGATGCGACCGCGTCCGCCGACCGCGCGGCCCCCGCACCAGGCGACCTGCGGCTGCTCGTGACCCGCGTGAAGGACAAGCCGCTGGCGCTCGTCTACCGGGCGAAGGTGCCGGGCACGAAGGAGCCGGTTCCGTTCAGCAGCCCGTGGCGAACGGTGAACATCGACGTGGTCGAAGACGTGAGCAGTGCCGTCGCGCTCGCCACGGACAATGCCGGCAGCTACGAACTTTCTGTGCCGCTCGACGTGCTCAAATGGCAGCCGAAGCCGGGCGAGACATTCAAGGCCGACATCGGCGTGCTCCGCGGGACGAACGGCCAGACGACGCAGCGGGTCTACTGGGCCAACAAGGCGACGGCGATCACCGCCGACGTGCCAAGCGAGGCCGAACTCACGCCCAAGCTCTGGGGCAAGTGGAAGATCGTGGGCGAGTGAGGCG
>CAZOMJ010000088.1:0-10698 GCA_964581055.1 uncultured Candidatus Kuenenia sp. | reverse complement strand
CACGAACACCGCGGAGAGCACGGCCGCCACACCGATCACGGGGCCGGTGACCTCGTCCATCGCCTTTCCGGCCGCCTCCCGCGGGGAGAGCCCCTCCGCGATCCACCGCTCGACGTTCTCCACCACCACGATGGCATCGTCGACCACGATGCCGATCGCAAGCACGAGGCCAAATAGGGAGAGCGTGTTGAGACTGAAGCCCATGGCAGCCATGGCGGCGAAGGTGCCGACGATCGCCACCGGCACCGCGATGAGTGGGATGAGCGTGGCCCGCCAGTTCTGCAGGAAGAGGAGCACGACCAGGGCCACCAGCAGGATCGCTTCCCGCAGCGTCTTCAGCACCTCGAAGATCGACTCCGTGATGAACGGCGTGGTGTCGTAGCCGATGACGTATTCAAGGCCTGGGGGAAACCGCCTGGAAAGCTCCTTCATCTTCTCTCGGATCGCCTGGGCACATTGGAGCGCGTTGGTGTCGGGCAGCTGGAAGATGGCCAACGCCACCACCGGCTGGCCGTTGTATCGGCAGGTCTGGTCGTAGCTGGAGGCGCCCAGTTCGATACGGGCGACGTCCCGCAATCGCACAAGCGGCGTGCCCGGCACGGTTGCATCGGCGTTGAGTACGATGTCGCCGAACTGCTCGGGCGTGGAGAGCAGGCCCACAGCCGCGACGGCCAGTTCCAACTGCTGATCGGCGGCGGCCGGCGACTGGCCGCTCAGGCCGCCGATCACCTGGACGTTCTGCTCGGCGATGGCGTCGCGAACGTTCTGGGGTGTGAGCCCCCGCGCGGCGAGCTGCTCGGGGTCGAGCCAGATGCGCAGGGCATAGTCGCGTTGACCGAGAAGGAGGAGGTCTCCGACGCCCGGACATCGCAACAGTTCGTCGCGGAGGTGGATCGTGGCGTAGTTGCTCATGAACACGTCATCGAAGCGGCCGTCCGGTGAGACGAGGTCGACGGTCATGAGGATGTCGGGGGACCGCTTCTTGATGCTCACGCCCTGCTTTTGGACGACGGGGGGCAGGAGCGGCATCGCCAGCTGCACACGGTTCTGGGTCTGCACGAGCGCCAGGTTCGCATCGGCGCCGACCTCGAAGGTGAGCGTGAGCACGTAGGAGCCATCGTTGGCCGCCTGCGACTGCATGTAGAGCAGGCGGTCGACGCCGTTGACCTGCTGCTCGATCGGGGACGCGATGGTGTCGGTCACGACCGCCGCGTTGGCGCCAGGGTAGAAGCAGGCGACCTGCACGATCGGCGGTGAGATCGGGGGGAACAGGGAGATCGGCAGCGAGAAAACGCTCACTGCTCCGGCCAGCGTGATCATGATCGAGATCACGGCTGCAAAGATCGGCCGCTGGATGAAGAACCGCGAGATCACGGCGCCGCCTCGCCTGGCGCCGGCAGGGGCTCGGCGGCTGCGGGGCGGGCTGCATCGGGCGGGGGAATCGGCGGTGGTGGGACCGCCGGCGTTTCGGGAGTTGGCGAGGGGGCCACGAGGCCGCCACGATCGAGGTCTTTCTCCGCGGCGGTCACCGGCTTGACCGGTTTGCCTTCGCGGCACCGCTGCAGCCCGCGGATGACGACCCGATCGGTGGCTGCGAGCGGCTTGGCCGGATCGACCGCCGACACGGCGATCCATGGACCCAGCTTCTGTCCGACGCTCACCTCGCGGGCACTGACCACGTCACCCGGCCCGACGAGCCAGAGGATCTTTCTGTCTTGGTTACTCCCGATCGCGGCCTCCGGCACGAAGAGCCGCTCGACGGCGTCGCCAAGCGGCAGCCGGACGCGGGCGAACATTCCAGGACGAAACAGCGGCGGCCGCGGCGCGGCGGGATCCCTGGAGTGGGGATTGTCGAGCCGCCCGCGCATCGTGATCGTGGCCGTCTTGGTGTCGAGCTGGTTGTTGAGAAAGTCCACATGGCTGCGGTGGGGATACTTCCGCTCAACGTCGTCAACGAGACCGACGTCGACAACCGTCTCGTTCCTGCGGAGGCCAAGGCCGTCGGGTGATTCACGGGCATGGGTCATCACACGCACGAGCGTCGGCTCGTCGACGTTGAAATAGACGAAGACGGGGTCGATTGACACGATCGTGGTGAGGGAGGTCTGGTCCTGGTTGATAAGATTGCCGATTTGCAGTTGCGTGCGGCTGATCTGGCCGGTGATGGGCGCCGTGATCGAGCAGAACTCGACGTTGAGTCGCGCCGACTCATACTGGGCTCGGGCGGCGGCGATCGCGCCGGTGTTTTCCTCGAGCCTCGCCTTGAAGCTGTCGAATTCCTGCTGGCTCGCGGCACCCTTGGCGGCGAGCTTGCCGTAGCGGTCGACCTGCACCTCGAGGAACCGCCGCTGGCCGGCCAACTGCTCGACCGTGCCGGCAGCCGCGGCGAGTTGCGCGGCATAGGGTCGGACGTCGATCTCGTAGAGCAGATCCCCCTTGGTGACGAATTGACCGTCACGAAAGGCGACCTTGGTGAGGTAGCCAGTGATGCGGCTGCGGATGTCGACGACGAGTTCTGCGTCGAAGCGGCCGGTCACTTCCAGGTATTCGGGCACCCGCACGGGCTGGGGGCCAGTGACCGTCACCTCTGCGGCCACCGGGGGGGCCGCAACGGGCGCCGGGGGGCGGCTACAGCCCGCAGAGGTGAGGGCGTGAACGGCGGCAATCACGGCCGCTGCCAGCGACAACCGGGCGGCGTTCGGGGATGGCGAGCGTTGCATCGGTGGTCGCCGTTCGCGGTGGCTTCTCGTATGAATCATCGGCAGTGTAGCCGCCGATGGTGAACAACGTCACGCCGGACGGCAGGCGGCCGCCCGTGAGGAACCGCTATGATCTGGTTTTCAAGATCGGAGAGGCGGGCATGCCACGAAGCGTCGTTCTGGCCGGTGCGGCCCGCTGCCCGCGTTGCTGTCTGCAGCCGCGGTGGTGCATCTGCGACGCGATTCCCGCGGTGGCCACTGCGGTCCAGGTGCACGTGCTGATCCACCGCCTCGAACAGCACAAGCCCTCGAGCACCGGCCGGCTGATCGCACGCACCGTGGATGGGGCCAGGTGTCATCCCTACCAGCGAGAAAATCGCTTCTTCCCGGGGGCCAGCCTGTCACCAGCCGCGCTGCTCGCGGATCGGGAAACGTGGATTCTCCATCCCCAGGGCGAGCCCATTTCCGCCGCCGGCTTCGCCCACCGGGTGCCGCCGCAGATCGTCCTGCTCGACGGCACGTGGCGGCAGGCCGCGGAGATGCAGCGGGCCGTCGACGGACTGGGCCGCTGCGTGCGGCTGCCGGAACCGGGGCCGAGCCGTTATTGGCTGCGAGAACACGATGCCCCCGCGCATGTCTCCACGGCGGAGGCGCTCCTGGGCGTGTTTGGCGTCGCAGGTGATGCAGAGGCGGAACGCCTCTTCCGGCTGCACTTCGAACTCCACGTCTACGCGACGCTGCTCTCCCGGGGCCGCCGGGACGCGGCCGATCGGTATCTCGCCACCTCGCCGTTGCGGGATGCGATTCCAGCGTTTCTGGAACAGCTCACCGTGCGGCGGCCGCCGCCGGATCGGGCCGCCCCGCAGTGTCCGTAAGGCAACCGGCGCCGCTCGGCTGCCGCCTCCGGGCTCGGACTTCGACGGCGGTCGCGCGGCCATCGGTCCGAATTCCGGTCGTTAGAATAGCCGAGCCAGCGACCGCGGGACGGGAGCGTGACCATGCAAGCCCCTGCCTTTACCGTGCGCGGCCTCACTCGCATCTATCGGATGGGCGAGGTCGAGGTGGTTGCCCTCAGGGGTGTCGATCTTGACCTGGAGAGAGGGGAGTTCGTCGTGCTGCTTGGGCCGTCGGGCAGCGGCAAATCGACGCTGCTCAATATCCTCGGCGCGCTCGACGCCCCGACTGCCGGGAGCGTGCGATTCGAGGACCACGACCTGACGACCGCCGACGACGCAGCGCAGACGGCCTACCGGCGAGACCACGTCGGCTTCATCTTCCAGTTCTACAACCTGCTGCCGGCGCTCACGGCCATCGAGAACGTCGCCGTGGTCGCCGATATCGCCCGGGCGCCGATGCCGCCCGAGCAGGCGTTGGCGATGGTCGGGCTGGCGGACAGGGCCGACCATTTTCCCGCGCAGCTTTCGGGCGGTGAGCAGCAGCGAGTGGCTGTTGCCCGGGCCATCGTCAAGCGTCCGGAGGTTCTCCTTTGCGACGAGCCGACGGGCGCCTTGGACGCCACGACCGGCGTGATCGTGCTCGATGCCCTCGTGCGGGTGAGCGCCGAACTGAAGGCGACGACGGTGCTCATCACGCACAACGCCGGCATCGCCACGATCGCGGATCGTGTGCTGCTGATGTCCGATGGCAGGATCAGCGGCGAGCATCGCAACGCGAACAGGGCGGTGCCCGGCGACCTGCGGTGGTGATCCTGCCACGAGGAGATGGTTCATTGAAAACGCTCGATCGCAAGGTGATCCGCGATGCGTTCCGCATGGCCCCCCAGCTGGCCGCCGTGGCGACCGTCATGGCGTGCGGAGTGGCCGTGCTCGTCATGTCGTGGAGCATGCTCCGCTCCCTCGCCGACACCCAGCGGGCGTATTACGAGCAGTCGAGGTTCGCGGACGTGTTCGTCCATGTCCGCAGGGCTCCGAACATCGTCGCGCGACGGCTTGCCGCCCTCCCGGGCGTGACGCAGTTGGAGACACGCGTGGTGGAGGAGGTGACGCTCGATCTGCCGGATGGCTCGCGGCACCGCACCCCTGCGATCGGCCGGCTGATCACGCTGCCGAACGATGGTTCCGCCGACGACGGCGGAGGGCTGAACCGGCTGCACCTGTTGCGGGGACGCTTTCCGGACCCGTCGCGGCCGTCGGAGGCGATCGTGGGGATGGGGTTTGCGGCGGTGCACGGCCTGAAGCCGGGCGACCACCTCTTCGCGGTGCTGAACGGGCGGCGAACGCGGCTCGACCTGGTCGGTGTGGCCACGTCGCCGGAATACGTCTACTCCATCGGGCCCGGCGGGATCTTTCCGGACGATCGTTCGTTCGGCGTGTTGTGGATGGGCCGCGATGGTCTCGCGGCCGCCTTCGACATGCAGGATGCGTTCAACGACGTCGTGGCCACTATCGCACCGACCGTCGACGTGCGGGACGTCTGTCGCGAACTCGACCGGGAACTCGACCGCTACGGCGGCCTCGGTGCACTCGGCCGTGAGTTCCAGTTGTCGCATCGCTACCTCACGAACGAACTCCGCGAGCTCCGCAACATGGGCCGCGTGGCGCCCGTCGTGTTTCTCGCCGTGACAGCCATTTTGATGCATCTGGTGATTTCGCGGCTGATCGGCACGCAGCGGGAGCAGATCGCGACGCTGGCGGCATTTGGCATGACGCACCGGGAGATCGGTCTGCACTATGTCAGGTTGTCGCTGGTCGTGCTCGTCGTCGGGGCGGCCATGGGCACCTCGCTCGGATGGTGGCTGGGAATCAACCTGACGTCGATGTACGCCCGATTTTTCCGCTTCCCGGAACTCGAGTTTCATCCCGACCCGGCGGCGATCGTCTGGTCGCTGGCCGTGGCCGCGGCTGCGGCGCTCGCGGGCGTCGTCCAGGCGGTCCTCCGGGCGGTGCGGATCAGGCCGGCGGCGGCCATGCAGTCGGAGCCCCCGGCCGTCTACCGTGCGTCGTTGCCGGAACGCCTTGGACTTTCGCCGTTTCTCACTCCGACCACTCGCATGATGCTCCGCCACCTCGAACGGCGGCCGCTGGCCAGCGGCCTGACGATCCTGGGGCTGGCCCTCGGGACGGCGGTCATGGTGCTCGGCCTGTTCGTGGGCGATGCCGTGCAGGATCTGGCCGAGTTCCAGTTCACGCAGGTGCAGCGGTTCGACCGTTCCGTGGCGTTCGTCGAGGCGGCCGGCCAGCAGGTGCTCGGCGAATGCACCAGGCTTCCCGGAGTCGTGGCGGCCGAGCCGTTTCGGGCCGTCATGACGACGATGCGGTGCGGTCCCCGCGAACGGCGGCAGGAGTTGCTCGCTCTCGCCGAAGGAGCGGAGCTGATGCGGATCGTCGACCGCCACGGCCGCGTCCACCAGCCGCGCCGGGACGGTGTGCTCGTGAGCCAACGGCTGGCCGAGCTGCTTGGCGCGAATCCGGGTGATGCCATCGAGGTGGATGTCCACGAGGGGCGGCGGCCGCGCGTCCGACTGTCCATCGTCGGAACCGTCGACGACATGATCGGCACGTCGGCATGGATCCACATGGACACGCTCCGGTCGCTTCTCGGCGAGGGGGAGACGGTGTCGGGGGTGTTTCTCTCCGTCGACGCCGCCCAGGCCGCCGACCTCGATCGCAGGCTCGCCGACAGTCCGCGGGTCGCGGGATTCGTGTCGCGGGGCCTGCAGTTGCAGACGTTCCGGGACACGATCGCACAGACCCTCCTGCGGATGCGGACCGTGAACGCCCTGTTCGCGATCGTGATCGCCGGCGGCGTCGTGGCCACGACAGCGCGGCAGAGCGTCATCGAGCGGTCCCGCGAACTCGCCAGCCTCCGCGTGCTCGGCTTCACGCGACACGAGGTGGCGGCGATCCTGCTCGGCGAACAGGCGATCCTCACGCTCGCCGCCGTGCCGCTCGGATTACTGCTCGGGGCGGGGTTCGTTGTCGTCACGACATGGGGATACGATACCGAGTTGTTCCGGGTTCCCACCGTCGTGCATGCCCGTACCTATGCGATAGCCGCAGCCACCGTGCTGTGTGCCGCGACGGCGTCCGCCGTCGTCGTGCGGAGGCTGCTCGACAGGCTGGATCTCGTGAGCGTTCTCAAAGCGCGGGACTGAGCCGCGGAACCGACATGAACAAACGACAGCTTCCCTCGCGTGTGCTCGCCCTGGGCGTTCTCGCCGCCGTGACAGGGGGCATCGTCTGGGCGCTGCTACCGGAGCGGGTGCCCGCGGAAGCCCGGGCCCTTCGCCGTGGAACCCTCGCCGTGCACGTGCGCGACGACGGTGTCACGCGCATCAAGGAACGCTATGTCGTCGCGGCGCCGTTGGCCGGACGAATGGTTCGGGTCTCGCTGCACGCCGGCGATCAGGTTCGGGCGGACGAAACCCTGCTCGCGTCGATCGAACCCCTGGATCCTTCGCTTCTGGATCCTCGGGCGGAGGCCGAAGCCAGGGCCCGCGTCGAGACCGCCCTTGCGATCAGGGCCTACACCGAACACGTCATCGACCGGGCCAAGATCGAGGTCGAATACACGACGGCGGATCTCGAGCGGGCGAAGCAGTTGTTCCCCTCGAAGGCCGTCACCCACGAGGAGTTGGATGCCGCCGAGCGGGCCTGGCGGATGGCGGCCGAGGATCTGGACGAGGCCGAGCAGGAGTTCAAGGTGGCTGTTCATCTGGTGACGCTTGCGGAGGCCGCGCTTCTGCGAACGTCGCGGAAAACAGATGGCGGCAGCTTCGGAGCGGAGTGGCGGATGGACATCCGCTCGCCCGTGCATGGCAGGGTGCTGCGCGTGCTCCGGGAGGACTCCGGTCCCGTCGAGGTGGGGGCGGGAATCCTCGAGGTGGGCGATCCGGCGAGCCTCGAGGCGGTGATCGACCTCGTCTCCGAGGACGCGGTGAAGGTGAGGCCGGGAGATCGCTGCGAGATCACGTCATGGGGCGGCGACCACCCGCTTGCCGGCCACGTCCGAGTCGTCGAGCCTCGCGGCTTCACGAAAGTGTCGCCGCTGGGGGTCGAGGAACAGCGGGTCAACGTCGTGCTCGACATCGATGTCCCGCCGACGGATTACGCAACGCTTGGCGATGGCTTCCGGGTCGAGGCTGCCATCACCGTGGACCAGGCTCACGACGCCGTGCTCGTGCCGCTCGCGGCGGTCTTTCGGCGCGGCGACCAGGAGGCCGTATTCGTCGTCGAGGGTGCGAGAGCGAGGCTCGTTCCGGTGAAAACGGGTCGTCGCGGCGACCGCGAGGCGGAGGTGCTCGAGGGACTCTCCGGGACTGAACGGGTGATCGTCTATCCCGGTGAGAAGATAGCCGATGGCACGCCGCTGGCCGTGCGTGCCGGGTGACGATGGCCGGGGCCTCCCGTGCGCCTTCGCGTTCTGTCCCGCCGCCGCGGTGTGTTGCCCGCCATAGGATGGAGGGCCTTTTTCCCGCTGGAGCCATCACGTGGCCTCGCTCGCCCGCAAGCGACTGTCGATCGGTGGAGTCGTGCAGGGGGTCGGCTTCAGGCCGTTCGTCTGGCGGCGGGCGAGCGCTCTGGGCCTCGACGGCTGGGTGGAAAACGATTCGGCCGGCGTGACCGCGGAGGTGCAGGGACCGGCCGATCGCGTAGAGGCGTTTCTCGACGGCTTCGCCGCCGCGGCGCCGCCGCTGGCGATCATCGAGCGGGTGGCCGTCGTCGACGTGCCGGTCGATTCGGCGCTGCCGCCGCGGTTCACGATCCTCGAGAGCATCACACGCCCGGGAACGACGACGTCGGTGCCCGCCGATATCGCCGCCTGCTTCGACTGCCTCGCGGAGATCCAGGACCCGGCCAACCGTCGCTTCCGGTATCCGTTCACCAATTGCACCAACTGTGGTCCTCGGTTCACGGTGATCACCGGCCTCCCATATGACCGTCCGCAGACGACGATGCGCGGCTTCGCGATGTGCCCACAGTGTGCCGCCGAATATGCCGACCCCGGCGACCGCCGCTTCCACGCGCAGCCAACTGCCTGCCCCGTCTGCGGGCCGTCGGTCTGGCTCACGGGCCGCGGATCGGACCGCGTCGCCGAGGGAGACGCGGCAGTGACGGCG
This sequence comes from uncultured Candidatus Kuenenia sp., assembly GCA_964581055.1. Taxonomy (GTDB): domain Bacteria; phylum Planctomycetota; class Planctomycetia; order Pirellulales; family UBA1268; genus CAMCQY01. The sequence continues at coordinate 1,920 of CAZOMJ010000088.1, read as the reverse complement.
GTGAGGGACCTGCTGCGATCGGGAAAGGTCGTTGCCGTCAAGGGCGTGGGCGGATTTCACATCGTGTGCGATGCGACGAGCGACGCGGCCGTCGGCCTCCTGCGAAGCCGCAAGCAGCGTGTCGGCAAGCCGTTGGCGGTGATGGTCGAGGATCTCGCGGTGGCACGGGCGATCGCCAGCGTCGACGAGCAGGAGCGGCGGCTGCTCGAGAGCCGCGAGCGGCCGATCGTGCTGCTGCGGAAGCGGCCACGAGACGCCGGGGTATCGGCCGAGGTGTCGCCCGGCAACGATTTCCTTGGCGTCATGCTGCCGTATGCGCCGCTGCATCACCTGCTCTGCGAGGGCATGCCGCCGCTCGTCATGACATCGGGCAATCTGTCCGAGGAGCCGATCGTGCACGAGAACGACGCGGCCCTGAGAATCCTCGGGCCGCTCGCCGATGCCTTCCTGATGCATGATCGTCCGATCCACGTCGCCTGCGACGACTCCGTGGTGCGGTGTGCCGCGGGCGCCGTGATGCCGATCAGGCGGTCTCGCGGGTATGCGCCGATGCCGATCAGGCTCGGGAAAACCGGTCCGGCCGTCCTGGCCGTCGGTGGAGAACACAAGGCGGCCGTCTGCCTTGCCCACGCCGACCAGGCGGTCATGAGCCAGCACATCGGCGACGTGGGCAACCTCGCAACACTCGAGTCGCTCGACCGCACGGCGACCCACCTGATGCGGCTCTTCGGCGCCACGCCCGCGATCGTCGCGGCCGATCTGCACCCCGGTTACCTCTCGACGGGCTGGGCCCGTCGCTTCGCGGCCGACCGCGAAATCGCCCTGGTGCAGGTGCAGCACCACGAGGCGCACGTGGCCAGCCTGCTTGTGGAACATGGCCGCCCGCTCGACGGCGTGCTGGGCGTCTGTTTCGACGGCACGGGCTACGGCCGCGACGGCACGATCTGGGGCGGCGAGTTTTTCGCGGTCGACGGCAGTGGATTTCAGAGGGTTGCGCACCTCGCGACGTTTCCCCTGCCGGGTGGCGACATGAGCATCCGGCATCCGTGGCGGACGGCCCTGGCGGTGCTGCATGCGGCGGGCCATGCCTGGGACGACCGCCTGGCTCCCGTGCGGGCCGCCGCCGAAGCGGAGCGACGCGTGCTCGGGCAACTGCTCGCGAAAAACCTCAACTGCGTCGCCACGAGCAGCATGGGCCGGCTGTTCGACGCCGTGGCAGCGCTGGCCGGCGTGATGCAGTCGATCACCTACGAGGCCGAGGCGGCCATGCAACTGGAGGCGATGGCGGCGGGAGCGGTGGACGATGGCGGCTATGCGTTCGCGATCGACGATGCCACGCCGATGAAAGTCGGTTGGGAGCCGGTCGTGCTGGCCGTCGCCGCCGACGCGTTGGCAGGGCTGCCATCAGCCCTGATCGCGGCACGGTTTCACGCGGCGGTCGCCCGCATGATCGCGCACGTGTGCACGCGGCTCCGGGCACGGGGAGGCGGCGAGACCGTCGGGCTGACCGGAGGCGTGTTTCAGAACGCGTTGCTCGTGCAGATGGCGATCGACGCACTGCACCGCGCGGGCTTCGAGGTGCTCGTGCATCAACGGGTGCCGGCGAACGACGGCGGCCTCGCGCTCGGCCAGGCCGTGCTGGCACGGGGCGGGTAAACGGGGCACGACGGCGGATCTGGCCGGAAGAGAAGACCTGTGGCCGCAAGTTTTTAACTTGCGGAATCCGCGCCGAGGACTTGGGCAAGTTAAAAACTTGCCGCCACGGGGGAGCGGGACACGGGCAAGTTAAAAACTTGCCGCCACGGGGGAGAAAGCGGATCCCCCGTCGCACAAGATCCCCCCACACCGCAAGTCGAAGCCTGTCCTACAGTGCCCGACGCCTGTCGGCGAGGTAGTCCAGCCACTCGTCGATGCCCGCGC
>CAZOMJ010000087.1:0-17580 GCA_964581055.1 uncultured Candidatus Kuenenia sp. | reverse complement strand
ATGCGGGAGATCTGCACGTCCGGTTCGATGAGCGGGGAGTGGAAACGGAGCATGGCGGAGCTAGTGAGGCACCGGCAGACGAAAGAGCCGGAAATAGATAGGCTCCGCCTAAACCACCGCGCCACTCCCCGACTCTACTTGCATGCGAGGGGGCATCCAAGCCCGCAGCGCCAGCAAGGGAATCCGGGACTCCGCAGCCGGTCAGGCCTTCGACGACGGCAGACGGCCCTCGGCCAGTTCCCGGTCCCACTCCTCGATCAGCGGCCAGTGCTGGGCGCACGTGCCGAAATCGGCAAGTTGCAGATAGCCCCGCAACCGCTCGAGCGTCTTCGCGAACAGGCGGTCGTCCTTCCTGAAGATCGGCCCATGGCTGGGAAGAAGCCACTCCACGTCGCTGGCCGCGATCCGCTCGAGCGACTTGATGAAGGCTGGAATGTCGCTGCCGTGGTGCGCGTCGATCGCGCCCACCGAGCCGTCACGGTAGATGTTGTCGCCCGAGAGCAGCAGATTGCCCATGCGGAAGGCGAGCTGGCTGTCGGTGTGGCCGGGCGTGTGCCAGACCTCGAGCCTGTGGCTGCCGATCTCGATGATGTCACCATCGACCACCTGACGATCGATCTTCACCGTCGGCATGTCGAGGTGGACGTTCTGCGCGGCGATCTCGGCGAAGGTCTTGATGCGGTCGCCCGTCTCCAGCGACTCGACCGCCAGCGGATGGGCCAGCACCGGCGCCTTGAAGATGCCCTTCGCCTTTGCCAGCCCCTGGATGTGGTCGACGTCGGCGTGCGTCGCTACGAGCGCCTTGCATTGCGATAACGGGAAGTCCATCTCGCGGATCATTTCCACGATCTCGTCGACGCTCTCCTCGTAGCCGATGTCGATGAGCGCCCAGTCACGGTCGTCGTAGACCAGGTAGACATTGCAGCCGATCCGCCAGCCGGCCTGGTGGTTCATCTCGATGACACCGGGGAAGACGGGACGACGTTCAAGCATGGGCGTGGATCGTTCGTGCGAGGGGAAAATCTGCCGGGAAAGTCGGCCGCGGCCTCCCGGCCGGATTTGCGACAAACGCCGGCGGAAGACACACTGGACAGGGAAGTTTAAACGTTTCTCATCCAAAGTGTAGCGAGATGGCATCTTTCCCTCGGACGGGGTTTGCGGCGTGGGCCGGCAGCGTGGACGAGCTGTGTGGCCTGATCGACGCCCTGCGGCCGCTCGCCCGCTCGCTTGGGGCCCCCGATCCGCAGGCCGACGACTGGCACGGCGTGCTCTTCGGCAAGCTCCGGCCGCAGGTGTCGCGGGAGCCCGTGCTCGTGGCGGCCGTTTGCGGCGGCACCAACACCGGCAAGAGTCTCATCACCAACACGCTCGTGGCCGCTGAGATCAGCCGCTCCGTACCGGAGGCGGCGCGAACACGGCATCCTGTCGCCAGCCTGCCGCAGGGGCTCGCCGCCCGCGCCGACCTGGCGGCGCTCTTTCCCGGTTTCTCGCTCGCGCCGTGGGAAAGCGTGCAGGACGCGATCGACCTCGGGCCGGATGCGAGCGGCAATGCCGACCGGCTCGTCTGGCGTGAGGACTCGAGCGGGCGTCAGCCGGCGAGGCTCGTGCTCCTCGACACGCCCGACATCGACGGCACACTGCGGGAAAACTGGCACCGTGCGGAACTGGTACGGAACGCCTGCGACGTGATCGTGGCGGTGCTGACCCAGCAGAAATACAACGACGCCGCCGTCCGTGATTTCTTCGCCGCCGCGGCGGCCGCGGGCAAGGCCGTCGTCGTCGTCTTCAACATGATCGACTGGCCGCGGCAGCGCGACCGCATTGGCGGCTGGCTGGCGACGTTCACCGCCGAGACCGGCGTCGTGCCGCTGGCGGTCTACGCCGTGCCCCACGACTTCCGCGCGGCCGAGGCGGGGCGGATCGAATTCCATCCCCTGCCCGAACTCACGCCCGACGGTGCCGCGATCGACCTCGCGGCCCGTCTGGCCGACTGCGACTTCGATTCGATCAAGCTGCGGGCGATGGAGGGGGCCCTTCGCGTCGTGCTCGATCCCGCCACCGGAGCCGGCGGCTGGCTCGACTCCTTCGAAACGAGCGCGAACGAATGGCGGGAGGCACGCCGACTGCTCACCGACGAGGCCCGCGTGCGGGTGGAACTGCCGACCGCGCCCCGCGAGATCGTCTGGAACGAGATCTGGCAGTGGCTCGAGCCGCGGCGGTCGGGCCTCGACCTCACCGTCAGCAAGATCTATCGCGTAGCGGGCACGGGCGTGGGCTGGGCGGCGCGGCAGATGGGGCTGGTCCGCAGCGAGGAGGAACGCCGCGAGGATTTTTCGGCCGTCGAACTGGCGGCCCTCAAGACCGCGCTCGGCGACTTCGTCGAACGTCTCGACGACGCCTGCCGACGCAATCCTCGGCTCGCCGCGATGCTCGGGGGCCGGCTCGTGGATGGCGACCGCGCGGTCTGGTATGCCGACCTCGAACGCCGCCATGCGAGCCTGCCGCTGGTGTCGGAGGACTACCGCACGTTCGTCCGCAATGAACTCGACCGCTTCGCGAAGGAGAATCCCGGCATGGTGCGGTTCATCCTCACCGGGCTCAACGTCGGCGCCGTGGCACGGCCCGCGATCACGGTGGCGCTCGGCATGGCTGGCGCGGCGGCGGTGCCCGCGGCGGCGGCATCGGCCGGCGGACTCTCCGTGCTCGTGCATCACGTCGGCGACGTCGTCGTGGGCACGGCCGCGACAATCGCCGGCGAGGGCGCGCTCGGCCTCACGGTGGCCGGACTCAAGCCGCTCATCGAGACACTCTTCGCCGGCTGGTCGGCAGAACGCGGCCGCGTACTCGCGGAGACACTGCACGACGTCGTGCTCGGCGACCGGCTGGAGGAGATCGACCGCCTCGCCAACGCCGCCGCGGCGCCCGAGGTAACGCGGGCCCGGCGGCTGCTCGAGGAATGCGGTCGCGACATCGGTCGGGATACGGGACGGGAGGTCTCCCGATGAACGAGCACGAGGAACAGCCGCACGGCGAGCCGGTCGACTTTGCAAGTTTCGACGAACTCGTCGAGGCGCTCGGCCGCTGGAGCGGCTCGCTGCCGGAGTGGGCGCCGGCCCGGGCGGTGCGGGCCGAATGGGACCAGATCGAGCCGCGACTCGATCGTGCCCGCCGCGAGCTTTCCAGGATGCTCGTCGTCGGCGTGATCGGCGGCACCGGCACCGGCAAGAGCACGCTCGTCAACGCGTTGGCTGGCTGCGACCTGAGCCCCGCCGGTGACATCGCCCGACCGACCACGATCAACCCGGTGGTGGTCGCGGCCCGCGACGTCGATCTCTCTTGGCTGCCGGTCGAAGCGATGAACGCCCGCGTGGTCCGCAGCGACGCCGCGGCGGTCGCCAACATCGTGCTCGTCGACTGCCCCGACCCCGACACGCAGGCCGAATCACGGTATGGCGGCGGGCAGGGGACGCAGGGCCCCGCGCGGCCGAGCGATAGCAACCACAACCGCGATCTCCTCGAGGCGGTGCTCCCCGCCTGCGACGTGTTGCTGCTCGTGTCGACCGCGCAAAAATACCGCTCGTGGGTCGTCGCCCGTGAGGTCGCTGCGTTTGCCCCGGGTCGGCCGCTGCTCTTCGTGCAGACCCACGCCTCGCGGGATCCCGACATCCGGGATGATTGGCGGCGCGAGCTGGAATCGCAGGGTTTCATCGTGCCGCGGATCTTCCGACTCGATGCGGTCGAGGCGGCGACACGGACTGCCGCGGGCCTCGAGCCCGACGGCGGTTTCCGCGAACTGGTGGAGGCGATCGACGCAGAACTGGTGGGACGGGCTGCCCGCCGCGTCCGCCGCACCGGCAGCCTCGATCTCGCCGGCTGGTTTCTGCGGCAGTCGCGGGATGGCCTCGCCCCGCTGCGCGGGCCCGTGACGCAGCTCGCCGCCGGCGTGGAGAGCGAACGCATGAGGCTCGAAGGAATTCTCGCGAAGTCGGTGGGCACACGACTGCGGGCCAGCCGCACGGCGTGGCAGCGAATCCTGACCAGCGAGATCGTCGAACGGTGGCACGGCGGACCGTTCGCGACCTTTCTGCACCTCGTGGAGTCGATCATCGCGTTCTGGCCGCGCATGCGCGCCGCTAGCGGCGGCGTGATCGGCCGACTGCTCTCCGGACAGCCGGCCGCAGCCATTCCCGCGGGACAAGAAAGTTGGCAGGCGGTCGAGGAGTTGGGGCTCTCCGCGGCGGAGGTCGAACAGTCGCGGAGCGTGCTCTGCGGGCTCGCCGCGCGGGCGCGGTTGGCCGAACCGCTGGTGGGCCGGGCCCGGCTCGACGAATCCCACGTCGCGGCGACCGTCGGCACGCTGCTCGAACGGACCGGGGCCTGGCTCTCCTCCGGCATCGATCGCCTCGTCGCCGACCGGCGTGGGCGGATCGACGGGCCTGTGTTTCGCTGGGTGTGCGAGGCACTCTTCTCGGGACTGCTCGTGGCGGTGCTCGTGCGGGCGGGTTGGAATTTCTTCATCGGCCACCTCTGGCAGGGCCGTGTCGTGGACGGTGGCGGCTTTCTGCAGGAGGCGTTCGTCTGGGTGATCCTGTGGGGATTCCTGCTTCGCTGGATTGCGTTTGCCCGCGTCCGAGTCGGGCTCGACGGCGACATCCAGACGCTCGTCGCCCGGCTCCCGAAGGCCCATCTGACGAATCCCCTGCTGGCCGATTTCGCCGCAGCCGCCGACGCCACGGCGACGTTCATCGATCAGGCCGACCGGCTCAGCCGTGACCACGAGACGCTCGTCACCGGGCTGGCCGAGCCCGGAGGCGGACTCGGCCGCCTCCGTGGAGACTCGCGATGAGGAGCCTGCTGCGCGCCGTTGCCATCGTTGGCTGGCTGACCGCGGCGACCGCCGCCGCGGATCTCGGTGAAGTGCTGGCCCGCGGTGAACTGGTCTGGGCCGCCGATCAGGAAGGGGGCGGCCCCCACGTGTTCCCCGACCCGGCCGATCCGCAGCGGCTGACCGGCTTCGAGGTCGAACTCGCGGCGCTCCTCGCCGAGGAGTTGGGGGTGAAGGCACGATTCCAGCAGGGACAGTGGGATCGCCTGCCATTGCTCCTCGGCCGCACCGCCGACTGCGTCATCAACGGCATCGAGCTGACACCGGAACGCCGCCGCGACTACCACTGTTCGCGACCCTATTTCGCGTACAGCCTCCAGCTGCTTGCCCGCCGCGACGGTGCATTGGACGCGTTTGCGAAGCTCGCCACGCCGGGGACCGAGGGTCGTTGGCGGGTGGGCGTGCTCACCGGTTCGGCCGCCGAGAGCGTCATGCGGTCCCGGGCCGATCTGGAGGTCGACGTGATCGGCTACGACGGCACGATCGACTCGCTCGAACAGGTGTCGACGGGCGTGCTCGATGCCGCCGTCATGGACGACTGCATCTTCAACTTCTACGCCGACCGCTTCGGCCGGCTACGGACCGTGGATCGGCCCTTTGCGGGAGGTTTCTACACGATCCTCAGTTCAAGCGACACGCCGCAGCTGTCGGCCGCGATCGACGCGGCGATTGGACGGCTGATCGCCGACGGCCGACTCAAGACGCTCTACGACCGCTGGGATCTCGCCGGCCGGCAGCAGATGCTCCTGATCCGGGACACCACCGAAATCCCGGCGGCGCGCCGGAAGACTCTCGGCGAGCTCGTCCGCGGCACCGCGCCGCTGCTCTTGAGTTCTGCTGGCATGACCGTGCTGCTGTCATGCCTCTCGTTTCCGCTGGCCGTTGGCATCGGCCTGGCGGTGGCCGTGGGGCGAATGTATGGGCCGCCGTTCCTCAGGCCGCTGTTGACCGCCTACGTCGAGGTGCTCCGCGGAACGCCGCTGATGCTTCAGCTCTACGCCATTTTCTTTCTGCTCCCGAAGATTGGCCTCGCCTTGCCGGCGCTGGTGGCAGCGGTCATCGGCCTGGCGCTCAACTACTCGGCCTACGAGTCGGAGATCTATCGGGCCGGGCTCAAGGCGGTGCCGCCTGGGCAATTCGAGGCGAGCCTGTCGCTCGGGCTCTCGAAGTGGCAGGCTCTGCGGCACGTGCTGGTGCCGCAGGCAGTGCGGATCGTGATGCCGCCGGTGACGAGCGATTTCATCGCGCTCTTCAAGGACACGAGCGTCTGCTCGGCGATCACCGTCGTCGAACTCACCAAGCGGTACAGCGTCTTGGCGCTCTCCACCGGCAGGATCGTGGAGTTGGCCGTCATCACGGCGCTGCTCTATCTTTGCATGAGCTGGCCGCTGGCGGTGCTTTCTCGCTGGTTCGAGCGGCGGCTCGAACGGCCGGCCGCGGGCAGCGGCTCGACGGAGGGCTGACAGAACCGTGATCACCGTGTCATCACTGACGAAGTCGCGGGCGCATCTCCGTGTGCTCGAGGAGGTGAGCCTCGCAAGCGCCGAGGGCACCGTCACGGCCCTCGTGGGCCCGTCGGGCAGCGGCAAGAGCACGCTGTTGCGGTGCTTGAACGGCCTCGAGACGTTCGAGTCGGGCCTCATTACCATCGCCGGCCATCGGCTGGAGGCGGGGCCACACGTCCCTGCCGTTTTGGAGCGGTTGCGTCGCGACGTGGGGATGGTCTTTCAGCAGTTCAATCTATTCCCCCATTTGTCGACAGTCGACAACATTGCCCTGGCGCCCCGTGTGGTGCTGGGCCTGTCGGCGGCCGACGCCAGGGCCCGCGGCCTCGAACTGCTCGAACGGGTCGGGCTGCGCGGCTTCGCCGACGCACGGCCTTCCACACTCTCGGGCGGCCAGCAGCAGCGGGTGGCGATCGCCCGAACGCTGGCGATGCGGCCCCGGGTGATGCTCTTCGACGAGCCGACCAGCGCGCTCGACCCGGCCATGGCGGCGGAGGTAACGGAGGTGATCGTCGAACTGGCGCGGGCCGGCCAGACGATGGTGGTGGTCACCCACGACCATGGCTTCGCGCGGCGAGCCGCATCGCGGGTGGTGGAGCTCGCCGCCGGTCGAGTCGCCCGTCAGGGGCCCTCGGCGGAGATGCTCTGACACCCCGGGAAGATGCGCCCCAGGCGGATTGAGCAAGTTAAAAACTTGCTGCCACGTTCGGACATGAACCCGTGGCGACAAGATTGCATCTTGTCATGAACCCGTGGCGACAAGATTGCATCTTGTCATGAACCCGTGGCGACAAGATTGCATCTTGTCATTGCAGCACGGCCGATTGAGCACGTTAAAAACCTGCTGCCACGTAAAAATAAAAAACTCCGCCCGGGACTTTTGGTCCCGGGCGGAGCTCACTGGCCGAAGTCGGGCAACAGATCTCCGCTCGACCTATCGTCCGATCATCACTTGGCAGAAACCGTGCGGCTCACCGCCACCACCTTGCCGGTGGTCTGCTTCTTGGCAGACGCATCGGGCGTGGGGGCCGGGGCAACCGACGAGTCGCATGCACCGCAGGCAGCCGCACCGCAGGCCGGCTCAGCACCGCAGCCGGGCTCGCAGCAGCTGGCACTGCAGTCGGGCTCGCAGCAGCTCGACTTGTGGCAACGGCTCTTCTTGGCATTGTGGATCGCCTTCAGCAGATCGACAATCCGATGCTTCTTCTTGCAGCAACCCTTCGCAGCACCGCAGCTCGGCTCGCAGCAGCCGTTGCCAGCGTCGCAGGCCGGCTCGCAGCAGCCGTTGCCGGCGTCGCAAGCAGGTTCCGCGCAACCGTTGCCAGCACCGCAGGCCGGCTCGCAGCAGCCGTTACCAGCGTCGCACGCCGGCTCGCAGCAGCTGTCCGCACATCCGAGGTGCCGCTTCTTGCAAGCGAACAGACCCTTCAGACCGCCGAAGAGATCGTGCTTCTTCTTGCAGCAACCCTTCGCAGCACCGCAGCTCGGCTCGCAGCAGCCCGCACCTGCGTCGCAGGCCGGCTCCGCACAACCATTGCCGGCACCGCAAGCCGGTTCCGCACATCCATTGCCGGCGCCGCAGCCCGGCTCGCAGCATCCATTGCCGGCATCGCAGCCGGGCTCACAGCACGAGGCGCAGCCCTTGTGGCCGAGCATCCGGTCAAGGAGCTCGAAACCAAACGACTGACTACAAACGGTAACACCGAGAACCAGCGCACCGAGGAACAACATACGCTTCATCGAGCCACATCTCCTTTGCTTGTAGATCACGTGAGAGTCTTCGTCCCGAACGCGAGGTAGAGGTCACCCCGAGGTTGTGATCCACGAACTGTCTTGCGGCAGGCCTGTCGAGCCATTCCGTGACTCGAAGTATTTTCAGGTTGCTGCCGCCCCCTGGTTGCCCGACGGGCACAGTGATTGCCCCGGGGGACATGAGGGGCTATCGGCGGGCAGGGGAAAGCGGCTTGAGCGACACCCAAGTATTTTTCGAGACACGACTTGTGGCGTGTTGTGGGCAAAGAATGCCGTGCGCACCGCGTGTGTAAACTGTGCCGCGCAGGGCCGGAGAACCGCTACAGATTCAGGCGGTTTATCTGCGCAACCGTCAAGGTTTCACACTCGCTGCCGGTGCGTGGAAAGCTGTGCGGGTTGTAGTGGCCCGACTGGCATAGCTTGACAGTAACGGTATGACCGATACACTCCGCTCACGAATCTGGTGGCCGGCCGTTCGCAGCTGCGAACGACCGGCAAACAGGGAACTCCGGTGCGATTCCGGGACGGCCCCGCCGCTGTATTCGGGCGATTCTTCGCTGCACTCGCCTCCTTCGTGAGAAGATGCGGGCTGCGACGAGGAGACAGGCCGGCTGATTTCAGAGCCATTGTGGACGGGCGGCGATTGCGGCCCAGCTACGAGAAGGTGACAGCCGGTCGAGCCCGAGAGTCAGAAGACCTACCAGCATTCGCGAGGAGCGCGTGCCGACTGCGAGGGCGGTCGCACGGGCACGGTCTGCGTGTGCAGGCTGTTGGATCATCTGGACATCGGTCTGCCCTTTCATTCTCCGGGCTCACGCCCCCCGTGGGACGTGCTGCGCAAAGGGAATGTGCGAAAAGACCGCATGGAGGTTGTCATGCAGGCATGCAATGGATGTGTGGGTTGGAGGCTGCGCCGATCGGGCTTTTCGCTCGTGGAACTGCTCGTCGTGATATCGATCATCGGGGTGCTCGTGGGCCTGCTTCTGCCGGCCGTGCAGTCGACGCGGGAAGCCGCTCGGGGTACGACGTGCGCAAACAACCTCCGCCAGTTGGGGATTGCGATGCAAAACTCCATCAGCGCCCATGCCGGAAAACTTCTGCCGTTGAAGGTCGACGACGCGGCTCGTATCTCCGGCGCCTTGGCCAACCCTTTTCAAAGCCCCTACCCGGGAAAGAGCCGCTACTGGTTCGGCGAGGTCGACGAGAACCAGTCCGAACTGGCGATGCGTCTGGATTTCGCCAACGGCTCCCTGACGCCCTTCATGGAGGGTAACGTGGCCGCCTTCCAGTGCCCGAATTTCGGCCGTGAGACGGTGGATGTCGTTCGGTTCGGCAAAATCGCGACGGGCTTCGACTACAACGGCCAACTCGGGCCCGGCACCGAATACGACTGGGCTCCGGACTGGTCGGGCGTGTCGCTCAAGAATCGCTGCAAGCAGTACACGATCGGACAGGTAGCCGAGCCGACGCGGACGATCGCGTTCGCGGACAGCGCGCTCGTCGATTTCGTCGCACCCTACTCGCTCCGTGAGAACCTTGGCGGTCTTCTGCTGCCTAGCGAGTCCGATCCCATGGTGCACTTTCGCCACGCGGGCCGAACGGCGAACGTCGCCTTTCTGGACGGCCACGTCGAGTCGTATCCACTGCGGTTCCGGCAGGGGCCCTGGACACAGGCTGCGCAGATACCGCAGATGGAGTTTCATGGTGTCGGGATCGTCTGCAACGGCGATCCGCTGGATGCCGCAGTCTGCGACACCCTCTACGACCGCAACTGACCGCCACAGGAGGGTGATCGCCATGCTCAAGGATGCCCGTGTGTGGACCGCTGCCGTCGCCTTTGTGATCGCGGCGGTTCTGATTGCACGCTTCGTAATTCCCGCCCGCCCGCCTGCCGTGGTGGCGGACTCGTTGTCCGAAATCCGGTACGTCTGTCGCGAGAGCGGAGAGGTTTTCACGCTGCGAATGACAGGCGCCGTGCTCGACCATCCGACAACCGGCAAGCCGACGCTCGTGCCGGCGGTCTACGATGCGAAGCGGAAGCAGTGGAAGCCGGGACCGCCTCCCGAGATCATGCACAAAAAAGGACTGCTCAAGCCGGCGTCATGATGACACGCGGCCGTTGTGTCAGCCGCCGGCACGAAACAGTTCCAGGGCAAGGTGCGGCACCCGCGATTGCATGACGGTGGGCCAGTCGGCCGAGTGCAGCATCACACGCAGGCTGCGGATGACGCCGGCGTGGGTGACCCACAGAGTCGGGCGTCCTGGAGCCGATGCGGCGGCGGATTCGGCGGCTGCGGCACGCACCCTCGCCTCCAACTCGGCGAGCGATTCGCCGCCAGGCGGCTTTGCAGTCTGCCACTGCTCCATCCAGAGCCGCAGCCGTTCGCCATCGTGCTCCTCGATCCAGTGCCACGGCTTTCCTTCCCATTCGCCCATCGAGAGTTCGGCGATCCGCTGGTCCTTGTGCACTTCGAGCCCGAGCCGGGCGGCGAGTTGTGTGGCGATGGAAAAGCAGCGATCCGCTGGGGAGGAGACGATCCTCGCGATGCCGCCGGCCGCTGTTCGCGACGGGGCGACGGTCGCCGGCAAGCCCGCCATGGCCTCGAGGATCGTGCCGGCGTCGGTTTCCGGCGGGTTGACCAGCGGCGGATTCCAGCGGCCGTAGCAGATGCCGTCGGCGGCGACGGGGCCGTGTCGAATGGCGACGATCATGTCCCGGCACTCCCGCGAACGACAGCGATAGCGAGCAGAAACGCCACCTCGGCACACTGCTCCGCCGCGCCGAGGAAGTCGCCGGTCAGGCCGCCGATCCTCCGGATAAACCGCCAGCCGAGCAGCACGGTGATGGCGGTGGCCGCGAGGATGCCCGCGGTCGACTCGCCGACCGTGACGGCCTCCGCCAGGAGCGCGAGGCCGATGCCGGCGCCACACCATGCCGTCGCCAGCCATGCCTGCCCATGGCCCGCCCGCGTGACGAGCTTGCTCTTCGCGGTTTCATCCTGCGTCACGTAGGGAATCGTGGCCATCAGCCACACCGGCGGCGTGCGGGCGAGACCCTGGGAGAGGATGATCAGCGCCGGCACCGTGGCGGGAGAGAGTTCACCGAGCCGCGCGAGCAGGCTGATCCGCAGCAGGAGCGTGATGAACAGGCAGGCAGCGCCGAACGCCCCGATGCGGCTGTCCTTGAGAATCTCGAAGACCTTGTCGCGGTCGACGACGCCTCCGAGCGCATCGGCGGTGTCGGCCACGCCGTCTTCGTGGAAGGCACCAGTGAGCAGCATTCCCAGCCCCGTCACGAGCGTGGCTGCCGGCAGTGGGCCGGCGTTTTCCACGACCATCCAGACCGCCGCCATCACCATGCCGATCACGAAACCGACGAAGGGAAACCAGCCGGAGGACCACCGCCATGCCTCGGGCGTGTAGGGAAAGCCACCGACGGGAATCCGCGTCAGAAAGAAGAAGGCGGCGCGGCAGGCGGAGACGACTGGTGGCATGGCTGGCATCATGGTCTGGACTGAAGGACGCACAGAATCAAATGCGGTCCGGCACGCCCGCCTCGGTGAACGAGTGCATTGCGTTGTGGGTTTCGCAGGCCAGATCCAACAGCGGCAACGCCGCCAGGCCCCCGGTACCTTCTCCCAGCGCCATCCCGAGTGCAAGCAGCGGCGCTGCCTGCAGCCATTCGAGCAGGAGTCGGTGGCCGGGTTCGCCCCCGACATGGGAGAAAATCACGCCGTGAATGGCAGCCGGCTCGGCGGCGATCAGGCAGCCGAGCGCTGCCGACGAGATGAAGCCGTCGGCGACGACGGCCATCCGTCTGGCCAGTGCCGCCGCGGCCGCCCCGACGAGCGCCGCCATCTCGCGGCCGCCGGCGCGGCGGAGGATTTCGAGCGCCGGGCTGCCGAAGACACGGTTCCGCGCGTGGCGGACAGCCTCGAGTTTCCTGTCGAAACAGTCGCCGGTCGATCCGGTGCCCGGGCCCGTCACGAGTTCCGGCGGGAGATCGCACAGGCTGCTCGTGACGGCCGCAGCCAGCGTGGAGTTGCCGATCCCCATCTCCCCGAGGATGACCGACCGCGTGCCGGGAGGGAGCGAGAGCACCGCGTCGCGCCCCGCCTCGACGGCCGCTAAAAAAACCGCCGGGGTCATGGCATCCTCAACGCGGAGGTCGCCTTCGCACATGTTTGCCACCGGCGGCCGGTCGAGGGTCGCGGCGCCGTCTGTCGCCTGGTGCGTTCCCGCTCGGCCGTCGATCACGCCGACATCGACCACCTTCATCGGCACGTCGAGTCGCCTCGCCATGACCGACGAGGCAGCGCCGCCGCGGATGAAGTTCTCCACCATCGCCCGCGTGACCGTCTGCGGATAGGGCGACACTGCTGCCAACGCGATCGGATGGTCCGCGGCGAAGATGATCACGTGCGAAGGGCGGACGGCGGGGCGATCCGTGGCCTGCCATGCCGCCATGTCGACGGCCAGTCGCTCGAGCCGGCCGAGGCTTCCCGGAGGCTTTGTGAGACCAGCCTGCCGCTCCGCGGCCGCGGTTCGTGACGCTTCGCATGGTGGGGGAATGGGAGAGAACATATAAACCCTGAAGATCGCGGTGACGATGGTTCATCCGCGCAGAAAACGCAAGGCCCGTGGGCGCGTGTTCACAAGCTGCAGGGAACACGCGATGATGCCTTCGAACGTGCGGTCACCCGGGATCGTCTCGCGACATGTCTTTCGAATCAGGCCAGTCCAGCCGCGACTTCGTGCTCAGCCACAACGCCCGGGCCTGGAATCGGCTCGCGGCGGAGAGGATGCCGCTGGCGCGACCCGCCGCCGATGACGCGTTTGCCGATCCACGCACGTGGCTCGGGAGCGGTGGGCCGACGGGCCGCAGATGGTTGCCCGACCGGCTCGACGGACTGGAGGTGCTCTGTCTTGCGGCCGGTGGCGGCAAGCACGGCCCTCTCTATGCCTCGGCGGGGGCGACGGTCACCGTCGTCGATCTCTCGTCGTCCATGCTCGACCTCGACCGGCAGGTAGCCCGCGAGCGGCGGATCGACATGGAGATCCTCGAGGGATCGATGGACGATCTCTCGATGTTGGCCGCAGCCCGCTACGACCTCGTGATTCATCCGGTGAGCACCTGCTACGTGCCCGACGTGAGCCGCGTGTTCGCCGAGGTTGCCCGGGTCACGAAGCCCGGCGGCCGCTACGTCAGTCAGCACAAGTCGCCGGCGAGCCTGCAGGCGTCGATCGAGCCTCGCGTCGGGGGCCGCTACGAACTCGTGCATCCGCAGGCGGGCGGCATGCCGTTGCCGCCGGAGCCGCCGTCGCGGCTGCGCGAGGCGGGCACGCATGAGTTCATCCATTCGCTCGCCTCCCTGCTCGGAGGCATCTGTGCCGCGGGGTTCACGATCGAGGATGTCTGCGAGCCCGACCATACGCTGCCCGCGGCTGCTGCCGGATCGTTCGCCCACCGCGCCGCCTTCGTCCCCCCCTACCTCCGCATTCTCGCCCGCAGGATGGTGTTTTTCCCGCAGGCACGCCCCGTCCACGCCATGCCGCCGAGGCTGTTGCTAGAGTAGTGGCGGTGGGCGGCACAGTCCGCCCCCGGAGCGTCAACACTGCCACCTTTGGACGTGAGCCCCATGATCTGCTTGAACGTGCTGCTACTGGCCAAGGAGCCGGCCGACGTGCCGACGATTCGCGACCATCTCGCCCAGGCGATGCGGAAGAGCCGCGCGGAGCCCGGCTGCCTCCGGTTCGATGTCTACCACTCCAACGCCGAGCCACGAAGGTTCGTGCTCGTGGAGCACTGGGCCTCGCAGGAGGCGCTCGACCAGCATCGGCTGGCCGAGGCCTACACGACGATCTACAAACCCCATGTGATGCCGCTCATCGACCGTGAAGGGCATCCCGCCACCTTGCTCGACTGATCCCGGCTTTCCGCTTTCGTCTCCCATGATCCTCCTCATCGACAACTACGATTCGTTCACGTGGAACCTCGTCCAGCGGCTGGGCGAGGTTGCTCCCGGGATTCCCGTCGAGGTGCATCGCAACGACGAGATCACCGGCGACCAGATCGCCGCCAAGGCGCCCAGTCACATCGTGCTCTCACCGGGGCCCTGCACGCCCGACGAGGCGGGCATCTCCTGCGAGGTAGTCCGCCGGTTCGCGGGACGGATGCCGATCCTCGGCGTCTGCCTCGGCCATCAGTCGATCGGGCAGGTGTTCGGTGGAACGATCGTGCGGGCACAGCGGCCGATGCACGGCAAGGTCGACAGCATCGAGCACTCGGGGCAGGGGCTCTTCGCCGGACTGCCGAGCCCGATCGAGGCGACCCGCTACCACAGCCTCGTCATCGATCCACCCACGCTGCCCGCCGACTTCGAGGTGGATGCGTGGTCGACCGCCCCGGACGGCAGCCGCGAGATCATGGCGATCCGTCACCGCACGCTGCCCGTCTACGGCGTGCAGTTTCATCCGGAGAGCTTTCTGACGCCGGCGGGATACGATCTCCTCCGTGGCTTCCTGAGAACCGCCACGGTGTCGGCATGATCGACCTGCCTGAGGCGATTGCCCACATCGAGCGGGCCGCCGCACCGCTGCCGCCGCGTCGCATGCCTCTGCTCGAAGCATGCGGTCGTGTGCTTGCCGCGCCCGTCGTGTCGGACGTCGATTCGCCCCCCTGGGATCGGGCGATGATGGACGGCTTCGCCGTGCGAAGCGAGGATTTTTCAGCCGGTGCGCCGGAGATCGTCGAACTCGACGTGGCGGTCGATCTCGCCGCGGGTGATGTCACGACGCTCGAGATCGCCCGCGGCGCCTGCGGCCGGATCATGACCGGTGCACCGATACCCGCCGGAGCCGATGCGGTCGTGCCGGTCGAGTTGGCCGTGGACGATACGGCCCGCGTGCATGCGGGCGGCCGGGTGCGTCTGCGGGACGAACGGTTTCGCGCCGGGCAGCATATCGCCAGGCGGGGGGCGGCGTTTTGTCAGGGGCAGGAGGTGCTCTCCGCCGGCATGGCGCTTGGCAGCGCCGAGATCGGGCTGGCGGCGGAGGCCGGGGCTACGCACGTGCTCGTCCCGCCGCGGGTTCGAGTGGCCATCCTCTCCACGGGCAGCGAGCTCGTGCCGCCCACCGCTACGCCGGCCTTCGGCCAGACCCGCAACTCCAACGGCCCGATGATCGCCGCCGCGGTGCACCTGCTCGGAGCCGAGCCGATCCCGCTTGGCATCGCAGCCGACCGGCCGGAGGCGATCCGTGCGGCGGTCGCCCAGGGCTTGGCGGCCGACGTGCTCGTCTTGTCGGGCGGCGTATCGGCGGGCGACCTCGATCTTGTGCCGGAGATCTTCCGGCAGTGCGGTGTCGAAAAGATCTTTCACAAGGTGCGGCTGAAGCCGGGCAAGCCTGTCTGGTTCGGGATACTCCATCGCGAGAGGTCGACGCCGACGCTCGTCTTCGGCCTGCCGGGCAACCCGGCGAGCAGCCTCGTCTGCTTCGAGCTTTTCGCAAGGCCGGCGATTGCGATCCTCGCGGGCCGGCCCCGCGAGGCATGGCATCTTCCCCGCGGCCGCGCCCGTCTCACGGGTCCGGCCAAGGCCGCGGCGGACCGGCCGGTCTATCTGCCCTGCCGGCTCGCTCCGTCTGACGGCGGATTCACCGCGACGCCACTGCCCTGGTCGGGCTCGTCGGACCTGCTCGGGCTCGCCGGTGCGGCAGGTCTGCTCGCGCTGCCAGCTGGCGGCCGGCGCTACGAGGCGGGCGACGAGGTCGAGGTCGTGCGGCGATCGTGAGGGCTGCCCTTGGGGCGGAAGAACGCAAGTTAAAAACGTGCGGCCACGGGTGAAGGAGAAGGCGGCTACGGGAGGAGGAGGAGGCCATGAGAGTGGAGCACTCCCGCCTCGTGGCGACAAGATTTTATCTTGTCTGTCCCTCGCTCATGACGGCAGGCTGCGGTGAAAATGCACGTGCTTCCAATGGCCGGCCTGCTTCTGCCAGATCCGCGTCTCCTCGGAGCTGCGCGTCACCGGTTTGCCGGATTCGTCGAGCGTTTGCGTGAGCCGCACGTAGGCGACGAGTGCCACGTCGGCTGCGAGCAGTTTCACCGTCGGCGTCGTCATCGTCGTCGTCACGGGCCTGGCGGGAGGCGGCGACTTGCCATCGGTGGCCGGTGAGGGCAGCTTGAAATAAAACTCATGGAAGGGCAGACCCTCCACCAGATGCCCACGCGCCTCGGGCTCGAAGCAGGTGATGTCTTCCGCGACCAGTTGGCAGTATGTCTTCCAATCGCCGGAAGCGATGGATGCCAGCAGGCGGCGGTTGAGTTCGAGCACGTCTTCAGTGACGGATGCCATGCTGATGAAACTCCGAGGGGGCTGAGGGGAAGCGGTGTGATCAGGTCGATTCGGCGGGCTGCACCAGGCCGAGATGGACGAGCTTGGCCAGGCACTCGTCCCGTTCGCGGCACCGCTCGAGCGCGGCCCACGAGGGATCCTGCACGGTCAGAAAATCGGCATGGCTGGCAGGCAGGCCATGCTTTCCCGGCCGGGCGGCGAGCCGCTGGATCACCTCGCGGTCGAGCTTCGTGAGCCGCATGGCCTCCAGCCGGTAGTCGACGAACGCCTCCCAGACGAGCGGAAAGAGCGGTTGCACGATCTGCTGGCCGATCGTCTCGGCATAGCGGCGGATTTCCAGTTGGGCGTGGGGATCCATCCGCAGCGCGAGGAAGTGCAGAAGGTTGTGGAGATCGATCTTCCAATAGGCTTCGGTGTAGGTGGAGAGAGGCAGATCCTTCCGCGCCTGTTCCCTCGCGATGCCCGCCGCCAGACGCTCCTCGTAGACCCGCCGCGCAAGGCTCTGCAGTTCCTGCTCCGACTGCGTGAGGCTGTGGCCCGACGATCGCGGCAGCAGGCCGGCCGAACCCTGGCGGTTGTTCGCGGCCTGGCTCCGCCACTCGTCGTCGTGCGTCGACTGCATCGAGTCGATCGCCAGTGAATACCGCGTCGAATATTCGTTGACGCTGGCCGTGCGGTGCCGGATCCACTGCCGCCAGCAGTCCATCGGTACGCGCACGATGAACTTCAGCTCGGCCATCTCGAAGGGGGTCGTGTGGGCGTGCCGCATGAGGTAGCGGATCAGCTGCCGGTCGTCGCTGACGGCGCGGGTGCCGGCGCCGTAGCTGACCCGCGCGGCCTGGACGATGGCGGCGTCGTCCCCCATGCAGTCCACGAGGGCGACGAAGCCGTCGTCCAGCACCGGAAGCTTCTTCCAGCGCAGGGAGTCGACGAGTGCGGAGCGTGCGGCGGCGGAGTCGTGGCTGGATTCGGTCATCAGCGATCGGGCCCGGAGTGGCGAAGCCGCCACAGCATGGGGCACGGCCGCACGAGGGTCAATCCTTGGCCAGCAACTCCTGCACCAACTGGGCGAGCCGGCGTGCGTCGT
>CAZOMJ010000086.1:0-9986 GCA_964581055.1 uncultured Candidatus Kuenenia sp. | reverse complement strand
GTGATGCGGGCCAACAAGCAACGCTACGCCAACTACTACGAGCGGTTTGCCTGGGCGCCGTGCGACTATTCCGACATGACCCCCGACACCGAACTCTTCTGGTCGGGGCAGACGCAATACCCGGGCAGCATCACGGGGTTGAAGCGAGAGATCGACGAGGCCCACCGGCTGGGCATCAAGGCGATCAGCTACGGCAAGTCCTGCGGCGCCAGCTTCTCAGGGGCCGAGACCTACCGGCGATTTCCCGAACTCTTCCAGCATTCCACCGAATACGGCACCGGCTCCGAGGCGTTCTCGACCTTCTATTTGGAGCGGATGGCCCGGGGCGAATATGTGATCGACGCCGGCCCCAACGTGCCGCCCGCGTGGCAACACTGGGCGAGCTTCTGGGTGAAGTCGACGCCCGAGGCCGTCGACTTTTCGGCGCGGGAGACGATCGCCTCGGCGAAGATGCTGGGCTGGGACGGCGTCCGCTGGGACGGCCATCTTGCAGGACAGATGCCCCGCTTTGTCGAGAAGGTCAACGCCGAACTGCCGCGGTTCGTGCACGGCTACAACCAGGCCTTCGCCAACCCCAGTGGGACGGTCTTCACGCCGACGCCACCGCCCGACGACTTCCACCAGATCGCCGTCGGCCACGGCATGGTCATGGACGAGAGCGTCCGTGACTGGAGCCATACGAATTTCTCGAGCGGGCTCATGCGGCCCTACTGGGAGGCGATCGCCCGCGAAGCCGACTATGTGAAACGGATCGGCGGCCTGCCGCTGATCATCACGTTTGACATGGCCAGCGGCCTCGACACCACGCTCGACGTCCTCTTCGCGCTGGCCTGCGGCCAGCGGTATACATATCTCACCGCGCCGCCGAGCGACTTTGCCTTTGGCAGCCTGCCCCGCTTTCTCACGCGGTATTCCGCGTTCGTCTGGGACGACACGGCCCGCGTGGCCGAGCCGGAAAAGTTCATCCGTGTGGCCGCAGGCAGCACCGCAGACGCCAAGTCCAAGCAAGCCGCCGCACCGTGGTGGCAGGAGGCGACATGGGTCCGCCGGCTCGGTGGAAAGCGGCAGCAGCTGCTCGTGAATCTCATCAATCCGCCCGGCTACCCCGCCTTCTGCAACCGGGTGCAGCCGCCTCCCACCACGCGGACCGGCGTCACGGTCTCCGTCGATGCCCCGGCCGGAGCGAAGCTCGTGCGGGCGTTCGAGGTGTCGCCCGATCTCATCGAGGGCCTGGCGATCCGCACGGTGAAATCGAACGATCGCACCCACTCAATCGAGCTGCCGCGGCTGCGGGTCTGGTCGATCGCGGTCTTCGAGTTCGAGACCGATGGCGATGGGCCGCTCCTGCCACTCACCGATCCGGTCGGTGCTGCAGGCAAGGCTGCCCAGGAGGCCAAAGCCAGGGCACAGAAAGAGGCCGAGGACAAGCAGGCGACCGCGGGACTCGCTGCGGCGAAGCCGCCGGCCACGACGGCAGACAAGACCGCAGTGCAGACCGCCACCGCGCAGCCGCTCGTTCTGCGGCGCAACGGCCTGCTCGATGTCGTCGACGTCCGCGGGCTCTTCGCCTGGCTCACACCGCTCGATGCCGCCTCCGCGATCGCCGCCGGCACCTGCCGGCCGGCCTATGTCGATCGGGTCGGCTTCCGGCTGGGACCGGCCGGGTCGCTCGAGGGCTTTCCGGATGCGGCCGGCGACCTCGAAGCTCAGGATGTGGTGGTGCTCGACGACGTGCATGCCATCGACCTGGGGGCTGATCGCGCGGCCCGCATCGCCCGCTTCGTGCGGGGCGGCGGCGGGCTGCTCGTCATCGGCGGCCCGTTCAACCTGTCGAGTGGCAACGATCACACGACGGTCTTGGCCGACATCCTGCCGGTCACGCACCGCCAGGCCTACGACCTGGCAACCGACTCCAAGGGACTGCAGCTCGCCCCGGCGGCCGGTCATGTCTTCGAAAAACTCGACTTGTCGCCGCTCCGCTGCCTCACGGTCGACACCTCGCCGTTGGCCGACGGTGCCACGGTGCTGGCCACGGCGGGCAAGCATCCGGCGATCGTCGAGCGCACGGTGGGCGCCGGCCGTGTGATCGCCGTCATGGTCACCCCGCTCGGTGATTTTCCTGAGGGCATCCAGCCCTACTGGCGTTCCCCGCAGTGGGCTCAGGTGCTCGCCACCTGCCTGCGGCGGCTGGGCCAGGGCGCGGAGAAGCTGTCGCCGGTCACGGCGAGGAAGCCGACTGCCGCCGGCGGGTTCACCCCGGAAAGCCTGCTCATCGAGGCCGAGGATCTGCCTGACGAAAAACTCGCCGCGGCGATCCTCGAGGCTGCCGATGTCGCCGTTTCGGCGGACGAGGCGGGAACAGTGCTCGACGTGCTCATCGACTCGCTCGGCCGGATCGACGATGCGGAACTGGCACTTTCGGCGGTCGACCGGCTTGCACCCGCAGTCGATGCGTCGTGCACGCCGCGGGCACTCGCCCTGATGAAGTCAGACTTTGAATTCGTCCGCGTGGCCGGCTACCGGCTGCTGCGGTTCTGCGGCGACCCCGCCCAGGCGTCGCTTCTGGTCAATGCGCTCGACAACCCGAATGCCGACATCGCCCGCGAGGCCCTGCTGGCCCTCGGGAAGACGGGCGACCGCAGTGTCGTGCCGAAGGTGGAAAAGCTCTCCCACGCCGGTGACAATCGGCTGCTCGCCCATCTGGTACTCAGGCAACTGGGGAGCGACCGGGATTCCGCCGCCGCCTGGAAGGCTTACATCGAGGGCGAGAAGCGAGCCGTGGGGCTCACCGCCGCGCGGAAGTCGATTGAAGGCGATCTCTACGGCGGCACGTCGTTCAAACTGACGCGGGCGGCACGGAAGACACTCATGAACCAACTGCGACGCGTGCAGCGTCTCGAAACGCAGGCTCGCAGCGATGTCGCGATGTTCATGCGGTCGCTCGATGGGCTGACCGACGAGGAGGTGACGAGCCTCGGCCCGGTGCTGGCCGAGAGCCAGTCTGCGGCAGCGACCGTGCTGGCCTTCTCGGTACTACCGAAGCTCAGCGAGACGCAGGCCAAGACGCTTCGTCAGGCACTCGCCGCCGCGAAGCTCGAGGAACTGCGGTGGCTCTCCACGAAGTGAATGCGCACGGCTTTCCACCCGGATTGCTGGCGGCCCATGTCGATAGCCCACGGTGGAACTGTGACATGCATGCTCTTATCTTTCCGCACGGCGCTGCAAAACGGCACTGGCTCGGAGTCGTTTCCGGCACGCTGCTCGCCGGATCGATGCTGGCGCGGTCGATCCCGGCACAGGCCGAACAGCCGGGGCTTCGCTATACGCACGAGAGCCTCGCCCAGCCGCGGCCCCTCGAAATCCACGTGCTCGAGGTCGATCTCGGCGCTGAAGGCATGTCGATCGAGGCCCTCGTGCCCCCCGACCCCGACGCCGACGGCCCTGCCGAATCATCGCTGCTCGAGCCCGAAAAGCTCGCCTTCCAGCCCGATATCGTGGCAGCCGTGAATGCCAACGCCTTCGGCGCCATTCCCGATGCAAACGGCAAAACGCCCGAGGGCTGGCAGGTGGACATGCCCGTGACGATCTGCGGCTGGGCCCGCACCGGCGGCGTCGACATGAGCCCCGCAGAACCTGGCTACGGCAGCTTCTGGATCGACGCCACGGGCTGTGCCCACGTCGGCAACAACCCCGGCGATGCGAGCAAGGATGCCCGTGCCGCGGTGGCGGGGTTCGGCCTGCTCCTCGGCGAGGGAAAGGTCGTCCCACCAGTGGACACGGCCCTCCATCCCCGCACGGCCGTGGGAACCGACGCGTCAGGCAGGCATGTCTGGCTCGTGGTCGTGGACGGCCGCCAGCCGGGTTTCAGCGAGGGCATGACCTGCCACGAGTTGGCGGGATTGATGCAGCGGCTTGGATGCACCGATGCGGTCAATCTCGACGGCGGCGGCAGCAGCGTGGTGATGAAGGCGACGCCGTCGGGAACTCTCGAGATCGCCAACCGGCCGAGCGGCAAGGGCACCCGCCCCGTGCCGGTGATGCTGGCGGTCAAGCACAGGCCCGCAGCGACGTCGCGTCGTTCACGCGATCGCTCGATGGACTGACCGACTACTCTTCCTCGAGTTCGAAATCGTCAGCCGCCCCGGCGTTCGGGTCGAGGAGCTTCGCGGCGTCGGGGGGGCGAGGGCCCAGGCTGTCCTGGCCCGGAAAGATCGCATGGCCCCAGAGATGCGGTTCGAGCCGAGCCTCCGTCGGCGCGTCGGCCAAGGTGCTGGTGCTCGTGTTCGACCAGTAGGAACGGGCAAGCACGGCGGCTCCCTCGCCATCGGTCTCGAGCACGCCCCAGTCGAGCTTGATACGGCTGCCCGGCTTCGGGTCGAGGCCGATCTCCTTCAGCGGCAGCGTCACCTCCACAACATAGCCGCCCTGCGACTCGTCGACCGCCACCGCCGCCTTCTCGATTCTCCGCACCCTGTCAAATTCCGTCCGCCCCGTCGGGCTCACCGCCTCCCAGCGATCGGCCGGCTTCGTCCCGGGCACCACCGCGTCGTAGAGCACCACCGTCGGCTTGCCGCCAAGCGGCGCCACGAGCACCCGCTTATCCCCCTCCTCGGGCGCCCGCCGGAGCGGGTCCGCCACCGGCCGCAGCCCAAGCATCAGATCGACGCAGCCGCCCGACTTGAAGAGCCGGTCCCACTGGTCGCCCGTGTTCTTGAAGGGTCCGGCGCCGCGGACGTCATACCGCAGATAGAGATTGTGCTTGTCGTAGCAGGCCTGGAACGAGACCTGACGGCCCGGCTTGAGCGGGTCGGTGGCCTGCCTCGCAACGGGCAGCGACGCCCACGGCCGACTCTGGGCCGCCGCCTCGACCGGCTGGATGTCGATCACCCGCGGCTCCCGCGCCGATCGGAAGGCGACCAATTCCGCATTGCGCTGGCGGGCCCGCTGCACGTCCTCTTCTGTAACGGTGATCTCGCCGTTAAACCGCCGGAAGCTGTCGATGCCCGTGACCTCGACCACGCTCGCGTGGTTGTGGCCGGCGACGGCGTAATAGCGGCCGTCCTCGGTCGAGCGGCAGAACGAACCCTGGAAATGTTCCTGCCCGGTCGTGACGTCGTCGAGCCGCATGCCGCGGTCGTGCTCCCGCATGCTCCACGACACCCGCTTCGGATCCCGCAGATCGCGGAAGATCTGGCCAGCCAGCAGGCCGTCGGCCGTCCAGAGATTCCAGCCGCCGAAGTTCGTGTGGATCACGAAAAACTCGCCGAGGTCGCCCGCCCCCGCCACCTCGTGGCCGGCGAGTCCAAACTGGCAGACGACCTGCCCCGGCACGAGCGGCCCACAGGTGCGGTCCGGCCCGACACCGGCCCCCTCGTTGCGATAGCTCCAGAGCATCGTGCCATCCGCCGCGAACGCGGCATCCGGCTTCTTCGGGCCGTCGCCGAACCTGAAGAAGGTGCCATTGAAGAGGCGATAGACAGGGTCCATGCGTCGATCGACCGGCAACGGATATTGTTTCTTCGCATACTCGGGCGCGCCATTGGGCAGAAACCGTACCACCTCGAAGGCGGTCGCGCCGGCGTTGATGTTGAGACCGCGGTCGAAGTCGGCGAGGCTGCCGATCTTGAGCGGCTCGAACCGGCATTCCTCCACCTGCACGATTCCATCGCCGCTCGCGTCGGTCCAGATGAACTGAAACTCGCCCGGCACCTTGCCGCCGAGGGCCCGCATGAATTCCGGCGCCGTCAAAGGCGGAAAGGCATCGCCGCGACCGATCGCCGCCACCGGTCGCAGCCGGTCTTTCTCATAAAGATGGACGACCGCGCACGGCTGCCCGGTGAAGGTGGGCCGCGTCACCAGATATGTTCGGCCGTCGATCCGGATTGGCACCTCGCCCGCCGGAATGCTGCCGGTGGAGGTGAGGTTCTTGAGCCGCGTCGCCGCCGTCTTCCAGTCGATCTCAAATTCGAGCGGGCCATAAAACATCCGCGTCTTGTCGCCCGGATCGATCACGCCGCCGCCGCCATACTGCGTCGGGCCGAGATATTCCCGCAGAAACTTTCCCTCGGGGCTGAAGCACGCGACCCGCTTCGGGGAGTGGCTGTCCTCGACGACCCAGAGTTTTCCCTCGCGATCGACGGCGAGCGCCGTCACCCTGCTCATCCGCCGCGGATTCCAAGGCCCGATCGCGTGCCCCCCCGGCTCACCGACGGTCCGCAGCGGCTTGCCCGCCGGATCAAACACCTCCACCACGCGGCGGTCGTCGGTGGCGTCATACACATACAGATTGCCCTGCTGGTCGCACGCGATCGGCCCGGGTTTCTTCAGGCTCTCGATCACCGGCACATGGCTGCCACCGTCGAGCGCGACGCGGACCACGCGGCCGTCGGAGACGGCGTAGAGCGTGCCGTCGGGGGCGTAGGCCAGATACGACGGCCGGGCGATCGCGATCTCCCGCTCCACCTTGCCACTCGTGCCGTCCACGATCTCGAGCCGCTCCGCGAGCAGCGGAGAGACCGGGGCTTCGCCGCCGAGTGCCTGGAGCGGCGCCACGCCAAACACGCGGCACCGCATCGGGTCGAGCCCGAGCCCACCCTTGGCGCAGCTCCCTTCCCGCGTGCTTGTCTTCCACTGCGACACGACCCGCAGCCGGATCGCCCGGGTGGTCACGTCGCGGCCGAAGTCGACCGTGTCGTCCATGTAATGGGCAAGCGCGTTGTGGCCGGCGAAGTTGGCGTGATCCATCCGTCGCCGTGGGATGTATTGGCCCACCTTCTCCCAGTGCGCGGAGCCCTCGATGTCGATGGCGGCATCGGCCGGGCCGGTCCAGGCGTCGATCTCGGTGAGTTCGCCGTCCACTTCCTTGATCGCCACGCCCCGCATCGTCTGCGGCTTCTTCCATTCGAGCGCGTAGATCGCCGGCGCGGCGGTCGAGAGCGGCTCCTTCGGCTTCGCAATCCAGACGCCGTCGCTCCCGACCGCGCCCGAGTTGACCCGCACGGTCGCCTGCTCGCGGAGATTCTCGAACCGCCGCCTCAGGATCCGCATCCCTTCGAGCTGGCCATTCCAGGCGTTGGCCTTGCGGCCCGCAGCCGGCTCGGTGAGGGAGTCTTTGGCCGAACCGCCGTCGAGGCCGCCATCAAGGCCGGAAGCGTCGAGCGACGGCGCATCGGGCTCGGCCTCCTCCTCGGCCTCGAGCACGTCGGCGAGCTCGTCGTCTTCCCCCTTGTAAAAGGTCACGAGCAGGGCCCGCGTCTCGGTGCCCGGAGGCGCGACAGCCACGTCCCAGCCGCTCGCCGCCTGACGTTCAAAATCGATCCATCGATCCCGCTGCGATGGCTTGGGCGGAAAGGGTGCGTCGGGCTTGAGCACGCTCAGCTTCACGCGATAGTCCGCCTTCTCCGGCACCGGAAAGATACAGCTGCCGATCGGCACCGGCTTCGTGAACGCGAGCATGATCTGCTGCCGACTCTCCGGGCCGCTGGTCGATTCGAGCGAGATGAGGCCACCATTGGCGTGGCCGTAGCCGGGCGGATCGCCCTTCAGCCGGAAGAGCCGGAGGAAATCCCCCTGCGAGTCGGGCACGATCTCGTAAGGCACCTTCGGCTTCGCGGCCGGCTTGTAGCCGGGGCGGCAGTGGGCGAGATCGATCGCAGACCAGTCGCAGGCGGTGCCCAGCCTGTTCTCGGTGGCGGAGATCGCGAGCACGAGCTTGCCGTCGCGGGCGGCCATGCCGCGGATGCCGCGAAGCCGTTCGGACGTCGAAGTCGCCATCATCACGCGGCGGACCGCATGGTCGGCGATATTTACGCCCCACACGCGATCGGCTCCGGCATCGGCCGAGCCATAATGGCCCGCCCCGGCATGCTCCACGAACACGGTCGTGCCGTCGGTCGCCATGCTCGTGCCGGCCGACCAGGCGTCGAACGAATGGATGCCCCAGAGTTTTTTGCCCGTCAGGTCGCAGGCCGCGAAGCCGACGCCGCTCTCCGGAACCGGCGAGCCAAAGAAGAGATGGTCGCCGGCGGTGCAGGCCGACATGGGCGCCGAATGGTCGGCGAGCCAGCCGCCGGGCCCCGCATGGCCATTGAGCCAGGCGGAGTTTTCGGGATGGTGGAGGCTGACATTCGGGTAGGTCGTCGTCTCGTACCGCAGCTCGAGCGGGGGCGCGGTGATCCCCTTGAAGCGGTAGGTGCCCGGCGGCACGATGCGGCCCGCCTCGTCGGTCAGATCCCAGGGCTCGTCCTGCTTGCCGACCGGCCGCTGCTCGCGGGCGAAGAGGTTGCGGACCCGCCTGCCGCTGGCGTCGTCCACCACGAGCGTGAGCAGGCCCTCCTGCGGTGCATCGTAGGCTATTGAATAGGCGGGTGGCCGGGCGACGAGCCGCGTGGGGGGCCGGGGCGCGGTGCCGAGATCCTGGATCGCGATCAGGGAATCGATGCGGGCCACCGACTTCGGGATATCTCTGCCGTCGCGAATCTTCGTGATCCAGAGCCGCAGGCCGCGGGTGCGGAGCGGCTCGGCAAACTCGATCCACCGGCCCTGGCCGTCGCCCATGCGGTCGGCCATCCGATACTGCGCGAGCTTGAGCCGCGTCCACTCCTCGCCGACGCCCGCCAGCGCCGGCGCCGACTCCGGCCCGGTGAACGTTTCAATCTTCAGCTCGGCGAACGTGTCTTGCAGAAAGAGGCCCGTGAGCACGCGGGGTTCGCTCCAGCCGATCGCATACCACTGCGGCTGGAGATCGCTGACCGGCGGGGCATTGATCGTGCCGGTGGCGTTCTTGCCGGCACTCTGCCAGGAGCCTTCGCCGGCAAGCGGGGCGATCGCGGGGAAGACACCGCCGCCCAGGTTCTCAGGCGCTGCATACTCGCTGCGGGCCCGCGCACCCGCCAGCGGCGCGACGTTGCCATACCGCTTGGTGAAGAGCCGCACGAGGTCGAGGGAGGAAACGCCCGATCGCCGCACCTCGGAGAAGAGCACGGCCCGCGTGGCGACGGCGGCGTCGAGCGTGGCCAGCCGCGGCCCGGTGGCGGCCGGCACGGGCACGTCGATCCACTGGGCGTCGGCGGCGGGATCGGGCGGATAGGGAGCGTCGGGCCGGAGCACCTTGAGTGAGCCGAGCGTGGTGATCACCGACCCGATCTCGACCGGCTTCTTGAAGGCAATCAGGTAGTCGAATCGCTCGCCATCGACCGACTCTCCCGAACCGTCCTTCCCGGCAACCTTGCCCGCCGACCAGCGTTTCGTAGGACCGCCCGCGGGCGGCGGGCCGCCGATGGCGTGGAGCAGCCGCGGCTCGTCCGCCGCCGCGGGCCTGCCGTCATGGAACACCCTGCACTGCGGCAGATCGATCAGATCGCGTCCCACCACGGACACAAACGGCTGCGCTGCGGGAGGGGCCGCCAGGGCGGGCCCGTCGGCCGACACCATCAACGCCGCGATCAACGCCCCGACCACTGTAGGGAGAAGAAGCCTCTTGGACAGCCGCCGCATGGTGAACCTCCGCGGATGGATGGGCAGGAAAACCGATGCCCGACAATGTCCCAGACTACCTTGTTCCGGCTTTTGATTTTCGCCGATCGTTTCGTTTTTTGGGCGACCGTGCACGGCTCGAGAGAAAATCGGGGACGGGAGCGAATTCAATCCCGTGACGGAGCAACACTCGCAGCGAAATTCGCTCCCGTCCCCATTTTCCTGCTGCACACACAGTTCGAGGTGTTGCGTGGCGTGCCGTCTCGCATCGACGTGACCCCTGCTAAGCCCAAAGACGAGGCCGACGAGCGAGCGGTCCTTGCTCGCTCGGTCGAAGCAGACCGCATGTACATGATGGATCGCGGCTATGTGCAGTTCGCATTGTGGAATGCGATCGTCGCCAAGGAGAGCAGCTCCAGCTGCCGTATCCGCGACAACTCGTCGTACGACGTCGAGCGAGCCGAGGAGCTGACCGATGCCGATCGTACGGCTGGGGTGGTCAGCGACGAAGT
>CAZOMJ010000085.1:0-9908 GCA_964581055.1 uncultured Candidatus Kuenenia sp. | reverse complement strand
CGGATCGTGTTGAAGCCGAGCGACTTCATCTGGTCCATCATCTCTTTGTAGCCACGGGACCAGAGGCCATGCGGCGCGAAGGTGCTCGTCTCCATGCCGAACCAGTTCACTCCGGCGATCCGCACCGCGTTGTTGTTGGCGTCGAGAATCTGGCTGCCCGAGGTGTGCAGGTAGCCATTGGCCACGCCCACCTGCGGGTTGCCCTCGGCGATGGAGACATCGCTGATCGTGATGCCGGGGAGTGGGGCCGGAGTCACCGGAGTCGTGACCGCACCGACGATCGCCGGATCGCTGCCGTAGTCACCCCAGGCGGTGCTGAAACCGCCCGCCGAAATCGTCGGCAGTCCCGCGTGGTTGTTTGAGAGCTGGCCCGTGGGGCCCGGATTGTCGCGGTTGATCGACCACATCGAGAGCATCCCCAGGCCCTTGGCCCGGGCGAATGTCTCGAGTCGATCGGCGTCTTGCAGGGTGAAGACCTCGCTGGTGACATCGTTGAGGCCGAGCATCGGCGTCACGCCCAGTTGATTCCAGCCAAAAGTCTGCCCCAGGCTCGTAAACAGGCCGGTCATCTGCGCGAAGGTGGAGTTGGCGGCGTCGATGGCATATTCGCCCATCGACTTGAGCGCAGGAGGCGCGGCGCTGTCGCCGTAGTCCATCGCCATCACGTTGACGCCATCGACCTTCACGCCTGCTACCAAAGCGATTCTCACGGCATTCACGCCGTCCTGCGTGAGCCCCTGCGGCAGCACCGGCAGGGTGATCCACACTCCCAGCCCCGGACGGCTCTGCTGCACCAGTGCGATGGCGTCCATCTGGAGCTTGAGCGTCTGGGTTTCGGCGAGTGCGGCCCCTTCGATGTCGAAATCGACCTTGGTGAGCTTCAGCGTGTCGATCAGCGAGCCATAGGCCGTCGCCAGGGCCTGAACGCCCAGGCCCCGCTGGGCGTAGGACTGCGCCAGCGATACGCCCGCGGCACCACCCAACGACACCATCACGTCGCCGCCGGCCGCCCGCAGGGCGTTGATTTCACCGCGAATCGCCACGGCCTGTTCATTGGTGCTGTCGAGTGTCAGCACGTCGTAGCCAGCCCAGGCCAACTTGCCACTGGGGCTGGACTGCATGAAACCGAGCGTCAAGAGCCCCACGCCGTACTGCCGTGCCAGGCCATCGAGATCGGGCACGGGGTAGAGCCCCATGTCCACGTAGGGAGCAAAAAACTGTTCCTTCCACAGATCCCCATTGGTGGGAGTGGTCGGAGTCGTGGGAGTGGTCGGAGTTGTCGTCGTTGCGGACAATACCCCGGCCAGATACACGCCGGCGCTCGGGTCCTTGAACGTGAAATTGGCGATGCCGAGCCGCGAGAGCGGCACGCCCGACAGTGTGTAAGACTGCTGCATCGACGGGATTCGCAGCACGGCGCTGCCATGGTCCTCAGTCAGTTGGAGATCCGCACCGCGGAACCAGTCGAGCGCCAGCACGTCACTGGCGGGATCAAAGTCCGAGAAGGTGCGGTTCTCGTTCCACGTCCACGTGATGGCAAACACGCCGCTGGCCGGCATCTTCTCGCCTGTTGTGCCGTGTTCGTGGCCGGCATGATTCTCGGTGCAGCCCATCTCGCCGCACTGTGGGCAGCATTCCTGGCTGCCGCTCGCCGGCGGCGTCACGGTGCCGCCGCTCGCCGGTTGCGTCCCCGTGCCGACGCTCGTCTGGAGTCCGTCGGTGATCTGGCCGGTAGGTCCCAGTGGCGTCAGCAGCAGGCCGCGACTGACCAGCGTCAGCTGTTGCGCCGCGAAGCCGAAAGGTACCTCGAGCTGATCCTCCACGATCTGGTCATGGTGAAACTCGATACTGGCCGGCACGAGTTGCGACTTCAAGACACCGACAAGCAACAGGCTCTGCCCGGTCGGCTCCACCGAGATCAGGAGTCCCTCGGCGGTGTCGGCCACGCGAAGTCGCTCCCGGGTGCCGAAGTAGAGGAAGCTGAGTTTCTTGACGGCAGGATCGAATCCGACGAGGCGCTCCCGCACGCCATATTCGTGCGATCGGACATACACGGTGTCTGCGGATCGCGGCCCGACGCCCTTCTCCCAGGAGAGCACGCCGCCGATGTCCTGCCGGAGATGCTCGTTCTGAACGGTGCCGAAGTTCGCGATCGACAGGTCGCTGTAGCGGATGCCCCGCAGGACCTGACTCTCGGGGGTCGATGCCCAGGGATTCACGATCGCCACCTCGCCCGACGCGGTCTTCCCGAGGATGAGGTTGTGCACCGACACTTCGCCGAAGTCCAGCCTGTCCTTCGCCGGATCGAAGCCCACGATGTCTTCCGCGGCGGGATTCGCATTGAACACGCGGCCGGTGAGGCTGGCGTTTGGCACCGCCGGTGATGCTGCGACCGTGCTGGTGGGGGCCAAGCTGGTCGATGTCACCACGGCGGGGCGGGGTGCCACAGCCGGGGCGGGGTCGTTGTTGACGATCGTGCCAAGCGCCGTCGCCCTGGCGATGGTGGCCCGCTTGGGCGCGGCCAGCCGGAGCGAGAACGTCTCATTGGGCTCGAACGCCCGATCTCCCTTGATGTCGACCATCACCCGCTTCACGGTGGTGCCCGGGGCGAATGCCACCACGCCGGTTTTTGCGAGGTAGTCCGATCCGGCCGTGGCCGTGCCGTTGGCGGTCGCATACCGCACGCTCACGGTGGATCGGGTCGCTGCCGATAGCGTGACCGTGAACACGGCGAGCTGCTTTCCGCCGTCCTGTTCCGTGACGGTCACGTCCTGGACCGAAATGGCAGGGACGGCAACCGCGAACATCGACCGCGGTTCGAGCGGCTCGTGAACGAGCGAGGTGGCGTTCTGTGACCGTTTCGCGGCGATCTGCCGCTCGAAACTCCGCCGCAGCTGCCGCGTGGGAAACCAGGAAGGGGCAACGGGAAAAAGATTCTGCAGGCGCATGGGACACCTCCGCGTGATGCTGGTGATGGAACTGGATGAGCTGCGCGGTGCCCCTGACGTCGTCTTTCCCGCACCGACTCATGCCAACGTTCTGGATACGACTCGCGCCGAAAACCGGCCGATAAAAAATCGTGCCGCTGTCGGCCGAACCGGGCCCGGAAGCGTCCGATTCCGGAAAATAGGCGGGATTCAAGCGACTTTTCGCCGTGCCGTCCGGCAGGCCGTTCATCCGGCGTTCATCTGGCGTTCATGAAAATCCAACGACCGGCTCATCCCGGGTTCATGAAAACAAAGCGGATCGCGCCCCGACGCTCTGGGGATCAGCGTGGCGTCGGCGGCTTTGCGCCGGCACGGGGCCACCGGACCTCGAAGGTCGCCCCGCCGCCCGGGGTGGGCCTTTGGACGACGCTCCCGCCGTGGCCGTGCATGATGCTCTGGCAGATCGCCAATCCCAGGCCATGGCCGCCGGAATTCTGGCCTTCGGCACGAAAAAAACGCTCGAAGAGATGAGGCGCGTCGGCTGGGCTGATGCCGCTGCCGTGATCGACGACTGCCACGCAGACCTCGCCATCGCGGTTGCCCGCGTCGATCGAGACCGTGCCGGGGGCCGGACTGTGGGCGATCGCGTTGGTGAGGAGATTGACGAATACCTGCTGCAGCAGTTCGGGCTGGCCATTGACGACCGTCGAGACCGAGTTGCCGGTGATCGTGACACCGCGATCCGCTGCGAACCGGGTCGCCTGTTCGATGGCGGCGTCGATGATCGGGTCGAGGTCCACCGGCTTCAGGGTCTCCGGTTGCAACGCCTGGCTGCGCGAAAAGGCCAGCAGCGATTCGCAGAGCGATTGGATGCCGGTGGCGAGTTCGTGGACGTTTGCGACGGTCTGCGACAGTTCCTCGGCCGACCGTGGCCGCTGCATGGCGACATCGGTCTGGAGGAGGATGCCGTGCACCGGATTGAGAACCTGATGTGCGACATCGGCATTGAAGCGGGACTGGGTCACGCGGACGGCCTCGAGGCGGTCGAGCATGCTGTTGAGCGTTTCAGACATGCCGACGAGTTCGGAGTCGGCCGCGGCGATGTCGAGCCGCTCGTCGAAATGCCCCTGGCGGATGCGGTCGGCCGTGCGCGTGATGCCGTCGAGCGGTTTCATCATCCGAGTGAGCAGCAGCCAACCGATGGCCAGCCCGAAGGGCATCACCGCCGCGAGCGTCCACACGTAGAAGAAAATCGCCTGGCGTTCGGCGGCACGGAGGTTGTCGAGGGTCGTGCCCACGAGCAGGAGGGTGTCGTTCCGGCCCTCGGTGACGGCCAGCCGCAGCCGGCCGTCGGGATGCGTCCAGAGCCGGTCGGTGCGGTCGCGCCAGCCCGGTTCCCAGGCACATCCGGGGGGCACATTGAGCGTGTCGATGGTCGTGCCGTCGGGCCGCCAGATGCCGGCAAACCAGGGAAAGGCCGGCTGCTCGAGATCGGTGCGACTTTCCATCGGCATGACGATGCGGAGGATGCCCGAGGGCTTCCAGTCGGTTGCCAGACGGATGTCGGGCAGAAAGAGTCCGCCGAGTCGGATCTCGGGGTCGAGCAACGTCTCGGGGGCGAACCGCTGCTGGGCCTTGAGGGCCCCCAGCCTGGCCCACAGCTGCGCGTCGATGTCGCGGGCCAGCAGTTCGACGGCCAGCCGGTATTGAACGTAGCGGGCCCCGATGGCGAGCGTGAGAATGAAAAGCCCGAACCAGAAGGCAAACCGCCAGCGGAGGGAGCGGAATTGCAGTCTAGGCATCGATGATGAATCCCTGGCCCCGCCTGGTAGTGATCAGATCCCGGCCGAGCTTCTTTCGCAGGCGTAGCACGATCACGTCGATGACGTTGGAGACGTTGCTGACAGCGTGCGATGCATCCGGATGAATCACCTTCTGGAGCAGATCGCGGGGCACCAGTTTGCCGCGCCGGCGGGCGAGATACAGGAGCACGTCGAACTCCATCGGCGTCAGCGGGATTCGCTCGCCGTCGCGGGAGGCCGTCTTCGAGGCAAGATCGATCTCGACATCGCCCACCGTGATGACGGTCGTCACCTCGTTTTCACTCCTCCGGAGGACCGCCCTGATCCGCGCGAGCAGTTCGCGAACCGTGAACGGCTTGGTGAGGTAGTCGTCGGCGCCGAGATTGAGGGCCTCGACCCGGTCGTTTTCTCCCCGCCTCGCGGACACGACGATCACCGGCACGGCGCTGCGCTGCCTGAGTTTCTCGAGCAGGTGGATGCCGTCGAGTTTCGGCAGCATCAGGTCGAGAATGACGAGGTGGGGAGTTTCACGGCCGGCGAGTTCAAGTCCGGCGAGTCCGTCGGCCGCCTCGAAGACAGCGTAGTGCTCCTCCCTCAGGCACTGGGCGAGCGCGGTTCGCGAGGCAGCATCGTCTTCGATCACCAGGATACGGGGCTGGGGCGCGGGGGGCTGCAGAGATGGCATTCCATTACTATAGCTTCAGCGACGGCGCAGGTAGCCGACGTCAGCGGCCTCTGAAGAGAAAGCATCGTCTCTCCGCCAAGACCGTGGTGACGACGGGCAAGATGCGCGGCTCAGCCGTGAGCGTCGCCGGTGGCTTCCCCGCCTGTCGACGCGAGTTGGTCGAAGAGTTCCCGAATGGCGCTGCGGGGGTGGAAGTCCCAATGCGGCCCGCTCGCGGCAAGGAGGCGACGGCCGATCGCCGCCCGCAGGAGCGATCGGCTCGATGGCCCTTCCCCCGGTCGCAACCAGATCCTCGTAGCGGATCACAGCCTCCGGTCCGAGATGCCGTGCGTGCTGCTCGAAGCTCCCGGAGAGCATGGCGAGTTGACGGCTGCGGGCGGTCGCCTGCTCCGATCCTTCCGGGGTAGGATGATTCTTCGCGAAGTTGGACCACCCCGCTCGGCTTTTCCCCGTCCCATCCGGAGGCTCCGCGATGTCTGCTCGTTCCCCCCGGATGCCGAGGTCACTCGTGTCAGGCGGCTGCGTTGCCGGCCATGGGGTGGTCGTCCCGATCATGATGTTCGTCACGCTGGCGGTCGCCGTCCCCGTCGCCGCCGACCCGTTCGGCGTCGAGCGGACGGGGGGCGACGAGGTTGCCGCGATCAAGTCGCTTTCGCCCGAGCAGGCCCGAGAGCTCGTGGCCAAGCGAGCCGATGCCACCGCCCGGATTGACACCGGCAAGGCCGCCCTCGCGTTCGCCGGCGGGGGTGTCTCTTTTCGGGGCGCCCTGATGCTCAGCAGTCTCGAGTCGCTCGATGCCGAGACGGCGGCGGTGCTGGCGGACTACGACGAGGGGCCGCTGTTTCTCGACGGCCTCTCCGAGCTCTCCCCCGAAGTCGCGGGTGAACTCAAGAAGTTCAAGGGCGGACCGAGAAGCTATGTCTCGTTCGGCTGGTGCCTGTCGCTGGCGGGCCTGGAGACGCTCTCCCCCGAGGCGGCCGTGGAACTGGCGGCCTTCCCCGGCGAAGCGTTGTTCTTGGGCGTGCGCGAGCTCTCGGAGGCTGCCTTCCGCAAGTTGATGAAGTTCCAGAGACGGCTCTACCTGCCCAGGCTGGCCCGGATTCCGGCGGGAGCTGCCGAGTCGATGGCCGACTACCGGGGGCCTGGCCTGTCGATCCTCGGCCTTGCCACGCTCTCCCCCGAGGAAGCGCGGGTGCTGGCGGGGCTGGGAAAACGGTGGAACGGCCGGCTGCCGAACGTGAAGAACCTCTCGCCCGAGACGGCCGCGGTGCTCGCGGGGTCCAAGGGGGTGAGGCTTGAACTCGACGGGGCCACGCTCTCCGCGGAGGCCGTCAAGGAGTTGGCAGGGTTTCCGGGCCTGTTGCTGCTCCGGGGGCTGACCCAGGCCACGCTCTCGGACGACATGCTCGCGGCGCTCGCGGAATACAAGGGCGCCGGCCTGGGGCTCGACGGAGTGACCGCGCTGCCCACCGATCTGGCGAAGCAAGTGGCGACGACGTTCGCGACCAAATTCCTGTTCCTCGACGATGTCACGGAGCTCTCCCCCGAGTCTGCGGCGGCGCTCGCGGGCTTCCCGGGGACTGTGTCGCTCGATGGCTTGACCGAACTGTCTCCGGAGCTGGCCCGGGCGTTGGGAGATCTGAGGAAGCGTTCGCTCAAGGGGGTGACCTCGCTTTCCCCGGAGGCGGCCGCGGCCGTGGTCGAGGGCTTTCAAGGCAACGACCTAACACTGAACCTCACCTCCCTCTCGGCCGACACGGCCAGGGAGCTGGCGAAGGGTCGGTACAACTCGCTGTTTCTGGATCGGTTGACCGAGCTCTCGGACGAGGCCGCGGCGGCGCTGGGCGAGTGCAGCTTGACCAATCTGTGGTTACGCCGTCTGACGGAGCTCTCGCCCGGGGCAGCGAAAGGCCTGGCGGCGCTCAAAGGCCGGACGCTGGGCCCAACCCTCCGGCTGGACAGTCTCAGGAGCCTCTCCCCCGAGGCCGCCGAGGCGCTCGCCGCAAGTAACATCACCTACCTCGAGCTGATCGGCCTGACGACGCTCTCGGCCGGCACGGCCGAGGCCCTCGCCGGGTCCAAGGCGTTCGGTGGCGCCCTCAGCTCTTTGACCACGCTCTCGGCCGACGCGGCTGCCGCCCTCGGCAGGTTCGGCGGCAACAAGTCTGGTGGCGACAGGCTCAATCTGTTCGGCCTGACGACGCTCGAGGCTGAGGCTGCCCGCAGGCTGGCAGCCTTCCGGGGAAACCTCGAGCTCGACGGCCTGACCGAGATCGATGCCGAGACCGCCGCGGCGCTGGCCACGTACGCCGGCCCCAAGCTGACGCTCCGCGGGCTCAAGAACCTCTCCGCCGACGCAGCCGAGCAGCTGGCCAAGGCGAAGGCTTGGGATGGCCAACTGTCGAGCTTGAAAGAGCTCTCCGAATCGGCTGCCGCGGCGCTGGCTGGCTTCGAGGGCAAGGGACTGACGATGCCCGGGGTCCAGCTCTCCGACCGGGCCGTGCAGGCGCTCGCCAGCTTCGCCGGGTCGAGCCTGTACCTCGCCGTGCCCCGGCTCTCGGACGAGTCCGTGCGAGCGCTGGCTGCATTCAAGGGCGACAGTCTCTCGCTCGCGCGGCTCGATGAGCCCCCGGCTGAACTGGCGCGGCTGCTGCCGGAGTTCTCGTGCAAGACGCTCAGTCTCTTTCCCTGGGAGTACTTCCTCGGCAGCAGACGGCCGGTGACGCCGGCCGACGCCCGCCTGGTGGCCGCCTACGCCGGCCGCCTCGGGAAAACCTGCGTGCTGCCCGGCATCACCGGCTTCGAGACGCTCGAGGCGGTCGAGATCGCGACGATTCTCGCCGCTTCGCCGGGGTCGCTCTCGATTCCCAACCTCAAGCGGATTTCCTCCAGCACGCTCGCCGCCCTGATCAGGAACCGCAACGTGGAGCTGCCGCCGATCGAGTTCATCGAGTTGATCCCGGAGCCCGACGGCGGCTTCACGGACGATTTCGTGGTGCCCGAAGACTTTCCGACGCGAAAGCGTCGGTAAGCGCCAGCCACGCGGCGGACTTGCCGGGCGAGTCCGCCCGCGGGCGCGTCACGCGCCGCCAGCCGGCGAGGGCGGCATGAAGCTGCTGAAGAGCCAATACGAACGGGCCGTTCCGCTGGAGCGGGCCAGCACTCCGGGGGAGGTTGCCGATGCGGTGATCTGGTTGATCGATGGTGCCGCATCGATGACGGGCGAACTGCTGCTGCTCGATTCGGGCATGCATCTCGGCAAGGGGCTGTCGGGGAGCCGCACTGTCCCTTGAGTCCCATAGCTCGCGTTGGCGCCGGATACATCTCGAGGATAGGATCCCGCTCTGGCGGAGTCCCCGAGGTTAAGGCGTGACAATCAGCGTGGCGATCGTCGGTGGCGGGCCCGCGGGCCTGACGCTGGCTGCGGCATTGGCCCAGCAGGGCGGGTTTGAGATCGCGGTGTTCGAGCGTGCCGAAGACCACTTCAGCGCCGAAACCTACAACCCCGACCGCAGCTACACGATCGACATCACGGGCCACGGTCTGCGTGCGGCTCGCTTCATCGGCATCACCGACCGTTTCGATGCCGGGCTCATTCACTTCAAGGGGCTCAAGATTGCCCCCCATCCTTGGCTCCATCGGCTCGGGGCTGGCTTCGCAGAGGAGCCCTATCACGGCAGGGGCTGGACGGGGAGCCGCGGTGACATCTGCCGCTGTCTTCAGGCCCATCTGCTTGAGCGGCATGCAGATTCCGTGGCCCTCCACTTCGGTGCGGAGGCGACGCTCGTCGATGCCGGGCAGCCACAGCTCCGCATCGCGTCGCGGGACGACGTGGCCGGCGAACTGCGACGGTTCGATCTGGTCGTGGGCTGCGACGGCGGCGGCAGCGGAGTGCGGCGGTCCATCGCCGAGCAGGCCAGCGGGTTTGCAGTCGAGGCCGCCGATCTGGGCAACCACTCGCTGATGCTGCATCTAGACAAGCACCTCGACGAGCTTGATCCGCACTACCTCTATGTCCTTGCGGTCCATCCTGTGACGGCTGTGGCCGGGGCGATCAACGGCCCCGGAGGGCCGGCGGATCCGCGGTGGTTCTGCCAGATCGGGTTCAGCGGCACGATACGATTCGACTCCGCCGCGGATGCCGGTCGGTTTCTCGACAGGGCGCATCCGCTGCTGCGGCATTTCGCCTCCGATGCCAAGGTGATGGAGTTCAGCCAGCGGCAATGTCTGCCGACCGGCAAGACCAAGCGGTGCTCGTCTCTCGTGGCCGGACGGGTGGCGCTTCTGGGCGATGCCGGTGCTCCGGTGCCTCCCGTGGGCCAGGGGGTGAATGCGGCCATGGAAGGCGCGACGGTGCTCGCCCAGTGCCTGCACGAGCATCGCGATTCACTCGATGCTGCGTTGGCGACCTACGCGGCCACGTGGGGCCGGGAAACCGATGCGCTGCGGCGGATTGCGATGACGGTCGACCTCTCACAACCCATGACGCCGTTC
>CAZOMJ010000084.1:0-5720 GCA_964581055.1 uncultured Candidatus Kuenenia sp. | reverse complement strand
CGAGCAGATCGAGTGTCGCAATGAAGCGGCTCTCGATGAGGGCCGTGACTTGTTGAGCGGCCGTCACCGGCCGACGGCGGTCTTTGCCGTGAGTGACGTGCTGGCCACGCATGTGTATGAGGCCGCCGCCGCCCTGAATCGTAAGGTCGGCGAGGATGTTTCCGTCCTCGGTTACGCCGACATTCCAGAGGCCGGCCTGCTGCGGCCAAGTCTCTCGACCGTGCGACAGGACTTCCAGGAGATTGGCCGCAACGCCGCCCGCCTGCTCCTCGATCGCATCGAGAGCCGTGCGACAGCCGATCGCGCCCGTAGCATCCGGATCACCCCCACGCTCGTCGCACGGCAATCGACCGACTCACCGAACCATCACTGAACCATCACTGAACCACCACTATTTGCTTCCATGATTTCAGCGTTTTATTCCTCTTCGTCATCCTCGTCATCAGGTGCCATCATGCAACCACAATCCCCAAATCGCAGGCCGAACGCCGCGGGCTTTACGCTCGTCGAACTCTTGGTCGTGATCGCCATCATCGGCACGCTCATCGGCCTGCTTCTGCCTGCGGTGCAGGCGGCTCGCGAGGCGGCCCGGCGCAACGCCTGCGGTAACAACCTCAAGCAACTGGGGCTCGCACTCCACAGCTACGCTTCGGCCAACGCCCGCGCGGGCGACGGTCGGCTTCCCTACATCGCCTACCAAAACGATAGCAGAGGCGCAAACGATCTCGGTTCATCCCCGCCAGGAACTTCGGTCAACAACATGCTCTGGCAGGACTCGGTCAGTTGGATCGTGCAGATACTTCCACACCTCGAGGAAGATGCCTTGTATCAGACGTGGGTCACCGCGACTCGCAATTTTCAGGGCATGTACGCCAGCCTGACCGATATCCGGGCCTTTGTCACACCTGCAATGTCGAAGAATGTTCGCATCAATGCGCTGTATTGCCCGTCCTACACGGGAACGTTGGTCCTCAATGGGGCCGCGGTTGGCGGGCCGGTGAACGAGTCGTATGCAACCAACGCGGACAGCGGCGTTCGCCTGAACCAAGACTTCCACAAGACCGACCGCACCGGACTGACCTGCTACCGCGCGAACTTTGGCGTCTCCCCCTCTGGACTCCCCAACAACTTCGACTCCCTCGACGGAACCGGAGCCTTTGGCTGGCAAAAAAAGAAGGGGTACAAGGATTTTCTGGATGGCACGACAAAGACGGTCATGCTTGTTGAAAACTCCTGCGGGCAATCTTGGTTCGCCGGTGCACTCGCATCAACCGTCGCAGGGAACGCTCCGTCAACGCTTTCGAACGGCGTATGGTCGGCGTCCTCGAGTACAGCCTGGGCGGTGCAACAGCCTGCCGTCGAGTCGCGAGGGTACCTCGCAAACGTCGGTTTGGGCTCGGAGCACGCAAGTGTCGGCGGCGTGATGATGGCGGACGGCTCGGTGCAGTTCCTGTCTTTTTACAGCCTGTCATCGCAGATCTGGCTCAGCCTGCTGTCTTCAAAAGGCGGCGAGAACGTTCAGGTCTCGCAGTGACCAACGTCAGGCACGTCACTCGAACTCCGCTGTTCAGGTTTTTCACCTTTGTTTGCCGTTCGTCTTCTTCAGAGGGGTGCCGTGTGATTCCTGTTCTGGGCTCTTCGACGACCACGGGCCGCCTGGCTTGGCTGACCTGCTGTCTCCTTATGCTGGTCATGCTGGCAGGGTGCCGGGGCGAGATCCCCCTTGGCGCCGTGACAGGGCACCTGACAATTGACGGACGACCTACGCCCCAAGGTGTGCGGGTCGTTTTCACACCACAGGGAGCGGATCCCAGGCCCTATATCGGCGTCACGAATGATCAGGGAATGTTCGTCATGTATTACAAGCCGGGCATGAAGGGTCTTCTCGCAGGCCGATACAACGTCTCGATTGCCCTGTCCGGCGACGAGGCGACCGGCCCCGTCATGCTGCCGCCCGCATTGGCCGACATCACGATTCCCAAGGCGTATCGCACGGGTAGTTCCACGCTGGCATGCGACGTGGCGCGGAGCGGCACGGTGTTCGACATCGACATCACGACGAAGTGATCTCGTTTCAATATGAGTCCCCTGGGTAACGCCCTCGCAACACGGTGCACTCCGACGCGCCCGCAGCGTGAAAAACGTCCTGTACCGCTTGCCTGAACACGGCCGCGGTGGTGGCGAGCGGGACCGATGGCGACGGCCGCAGGCCCGCATCTTGGCCGCCGCGGAAACCATTCCGCCCCGGGGCATTGCGTCGCTCAGGCTCGCTTCGCCACGGGAGCCGCGACTGAATGCCCCGACACCTTCAGAGATCGCGGCTGTCCTGAGGCTGCCCGCTTTCAATGCCCGCGAGACAAACTTCCCACTATTGACAGCATGTACGCATGTCCATATTGTGGCAGCAATGCCGCTTCGGTGTTGCGGCATTGCTACAATCAAGGAGACAGCCCCCCATGGTGGCCCTCATGAACACGTTCGCCATCTACGAGCAGTTCCGCACGGTCCTCGGCGAGGAGGGCGCCAAGGGCTTCGCACAGACGCTCGGTACGATGCTCGACGAAGCCAGGAATGCCGCCACGAAGGAGGACATACGGATCCTGCGCGAGTCGGTTAGCACCGATGTCTCTCGCCTCGAAGCGGCGATGATACATCTCGCCCAGGCCCAAGACCGCACTGAATCCCAAGTCAAAGAACTCACCCAGGCACAAACCCGCACTGAATCCCAAGTCAAGGAACTCGCCCAGGCACAAGCCCGCACTGAATCCCAAGTCAAAGAACTCACCCAGGCACAAGCCCGCACTGAATCCCAAGTCAAAGAACTCGCCCAGGCACAAGTCCGCACTGAAACCCAAGTCAAGGAACTCACCCAGGCACAAGCCCGCACCGAATCCCAAGTCAAAGAACTCGCCCAGGCACAAGCCCGTACTGAAACCCGGGTCGGGGAACTCGCCCAGGCACAAGGCCGAACCGAAGCACGCGTCGAAGAACTCGCTGTAAACATGTCCTCCTTCGCTACGATCCTCAACCAACTGGTCATTCGCTCCGATCGGCATGAGGGCTCGCTGCTGGAACTCAGGTTTCGCGACCGGCTGCCTGCGTACCTCGGCCGGTTCCTGCGGAGGGGACGGGTCATTCAGGCATCCGACCTGCTCGAACAGATCGAACCAACGCTTGCAGAGGCCGCGGTCGATGACTTCCTCCGCGCCGACGTCGTCGCCACCGGCATGGTCGAAGGCAAGACCACCTACCTTGTCGGTGAAGTGTCGTACACGGTTGACGCCGACGACGTGATGCGGGCTGCCCGACGGGCGGCCTGCCTCGTCAAGGCAGGGCTGCCCGCGATCCCGCTCGTAGCCTGCGAAAAAATCTCGCCGCAGACCACGGCTTACGCCCACCAGGAGGGCGTGCGTGTCTGGGTCGATGGCAGCCTGCTTGATGCCTAGGCCGCGTATTCCGGATAGCTGGAGGATGGACGTGGCCGCAGGCATTCGACCCGTGGCCGCAAGTTTTTAACTTGCGAAATCCGCGTTGAGGCAAATGACAAGTTAAAAACTTGTCGCCACGGCGTACGGACAAGTTAAAAACATGTCGCCACGGGGAGCCGGTGCGGTCTACGCATACCGTTCCACCACCACCCGGGCCGGCGGCAGGCTGTCGAGGAAGATCCGGCCGTATGGCTTCGTGAGCATCCGCGGATCGAGAATCACCACCGTGCCACGATCCTGGCCGGTGCGGATCAGCCGCCCAAATCCCTGCTTAAGCTTCAAGACAGCCTCGGGCAATTGATACTCAGCGAAGGCGTTGCCCCCCGCCGTTTGAATAGCCTCGATCCTCGCGGCCGTCAGCGGCCGGTCGGGCACGGCGAACGGCAGCTTCGTGATGATCACGTTGACGAGTTGGTCGCCAGGCAGATCGATCCCCTGCCAGAAGCCGTCGGTGCCGAGCAGCACGCTCCCCGGCCCCTCACGAAAATCGGCGAGCATCCGCGAACGGTTGAAGCCGTCCGACTGGCTGATGAGCCGGTAGTTTTTTCCCGCGCACCAGCCGGCCAGCGCCCCCGCCGCCTTCGTCAGCGATGCAATGCTCGTGAAGAGCACCATCGCCCGACCGCCGCTTCGCTCGACGTAGCGGCGGATCATCTTCACCACGGCCTGATCATACGCCTCCCGCGCAGCCGGATCGGGCAGCCGATCGACGAGGATCAGCTCCGCCTGCCGGGCATAGTCGAACGGACTGCCCAGCCGCTGGGAACGGGCCTCCGCGACACCCAGCCGTCGCTTGAGAAATGCGTAGTCGGCATCGACCGACGCCGAGTCGTCGCCATCGGTGTCGTCCGGATCCCGACGCCCCCGCCCGCCCACCGCCAGCGTGGCGCTCGTCAGCACGACCGTGCCCACGCGGCCAAAGAGTTCCCGCTTGAGCATGGCGCCCACGTCCACGGGCGCACTCGAGAGTAGAAGCCGCTCGTGGCCGCGGCGACTGCGGTGCGACTCCACCCACCAGACACAGCCGGGCTCGTTCTGCCCCAGCCACATGTCGAGACTGCCGGCCAGCCCGGCGAGCCGGTCGGCGAGCGAGATAAAGTCATGCCGTTCGACCTCGCTCACAATCCCTTCGCCCACGCTCCGCAGCTGCCGACCAAGGCTCTGGAGGACGTCGCCGAGCGTGTCGGGCAGGAGATGCGGAGCGGTCACCCGCCACGGAGACGCCCCCCGCGTCGCGACCTTCGCGCGGACGGCCGCAAAAAAATCCTCGGCGGCGCGGCGGCACCGCAGCACCGCCAGTTCCAGATCCTTGAGCCCGTAGTGCACGACCAGCCCGCGGTGGGTCCGCTCGTTGTAGAGCTTGGAGAGCACGCGATCGACGGCGACGCTCGACAGGCCAACCCCCAGATGGTCGCTCGCCACGCTCTCCACCATGTGAGCCTCGTCGAAAATCACGACGTCGTAGTTGGGCAACAGGCTCGCTCCGCCCCGCCGCAAGCTGAGGTCGGAGAAGAACAGGGCGTGGTTGACGATCAGCACCTGCGCGTGCGCCATGCGGCGGCGGGCGGCGTAGTAGTGGCACTGCTGGTAGGCAGGGCAGGCGCGGCCCATGCAGTTGCCGGCGTCGCTGGCGACCTCGTCCCAGACGGCATCCTGTGGCACGAAGGGGAGATCGGCCAGCGAGCCGTCGGACGTGTGCTTGGCCCACCTGATCAGCTCATCGAGCTGTGCCAGTTC
Organism: uncultured Candidatus Kuenenia sp.; assembly: GCA_964581055.1. Classification (GTDB taxonomy): domain Bacteria; phylum Planctomycetota; class Planctomycetia; order Pirellulales; family UBA1268; genus CAMCQY01. The sequence continues at coordinate 495 of CAZOMJ010000084.1, read as the reverse complement.
GCCATCCTCGGGAAACAGGCTGCCGGCCCGTTCGCGGGCCAGCGCCAGCCGCCTGAGGCTGACATAGTTGCGGCGGCCCTTCACGAGCACGGCGGAAAACTCCCGCGGCATCACGGCAGCGACGAGCGGGATATCCTTCGTGACGAGTTGTTCCTGCAGCGCGATCGTATGCGTGGAGATGACGATCCGCCGGGGACGAGTGCGGCCGGGGCTGGCCGACACGCTCCCGTCATCGTCGCCATCGGCGTCGGCATCTTCTTGGTCGTCTGCATCAGGATCGTCATCGGGTTGCGGTGCACCGCGTGCAGGGGCAGCGTCTCCCTCGACCTGATCGGCGGTGGCCGCGAGGATAGCGGCACGAGGTAGGCCAGGCTCTTCCCGGTGCCGGTGCCGGCCTCGACGATCGCGTGCTGCCGGTTGGCGATCGCCTCGGCGATGAGATTGGCCATCGCCATCTGCTGCGGCCGCGACTCCCAGCCCGCGAGCCGGGCGGCG
>CAZOMJ010000083.1:0-16103 GCA_964581055.1 uncultured Candidatus Kuenenia sp. | reverse complement strand
GTTCCACCGCACGCGCGATCAGGATGCCGTGAACGTCGATGGAACACGCAATGTCATCGAGTGCGCAAAAAGGGCATCTGCCAAGCGGTTTATTTTTTTGAGCAGCATTGGCGCTGTCGACCGAGCCGCTAACGACTCTATTACCGGTCCACTTCATGCGCTATCACATCCATCGCCGCGATCAGCCTACGGACGGTCGAAACTCAACGCGGAGACAGCCGTCCGACATAGCGGACTCAATTGGACAATTGTCCGGCCCGCTTGGGTGTATGGGCAGGGAATGCGATTGGATAGCCACCTGTGCATTCTTGCGCGAATGGCTCGGCGACGTCATCTGCTTAGCTATTTCTCTTGGCCGGGAAAGGTGGGTGTTGTTCATGTAGACGATTTATGCACGGTCCTTGCAAGGCTTGCATGCGATACCTCCTTGAGCCAGGAGACTTTGTTTGCTGCAACAGAGAATATTTCGATCGGCCACGTTTTTAGGGTTTTTGGCCGCGACACAAGAGCGACCTACGCTGGGAGGCTGCCCACTTGCTGCTCTTTTTTACGATCCGTGATTGCCACATTGCACAGCTTTGTCCCGTTGCAAGTGGCGAACCTGTTTGTCGACTATCTCACGTGCGATCCGACCCGATTGCGGCAGTTACTCGAGCCGACCGTGCCACATGCATTTGACGAGTGTTTTGGGGATGTGCTCAAGAATGTTGATCCGTTACGCAAAACATGGCTGATAACTGGGGGTGGGAGCGGGATCGGGCGAGCGCTCGGTGAATTGCTGGCGTCGCAAGCAGTGCGGGTCATTTCAGTGGACAAGCACTTTCCGGTCGCACCAGTAGCGAATATGACGCACGTACACTGCGATCTGAGAAATGCCGCCGCCGTAAGTCAGCTTCGACACATTGTGGATAGCCACGATGTAGGTGTAGTGGTCAATAATGCGGGCGTCGGCACTCGAGCGCGATTCGTTACACACAATACGGTAGATTTGCTCACCACCCTTAACGTCAACATGATATTTCCTGTGCTATTTACGCACTCGATATTGGAGACGCTGTCACGGCGACGAGGGACCCTGATCAATATCGGAAGCAGTGTGGCGGGAATTCCCCTCCCAGGTATGGCGGTGTATTCTGCCAGTAAGGGCTTTCTGCAGACCTGGTCCCTTGCATGTGGCAACGAGGTATGCAAGGACATGCATGTTCTCACGGTCGCGCCAACCGGAACTCGGACGGGCTTTCAAAAGGCCGCGGGCGTTAAAGGAGGCCAGAATACGCTTCTGGCCCCAGAACGCGTGGCCGCAGCGATCGTAGACGCAACAGTAAAACGAAGAACATTCGTATGCATCGGTCCGTGGCCCCTTCGGGCCGTTATGTATGCCGGCCGCCTGCTGCCGTTAGCCGTGCAGCCTAGTGTCTGGGGGAAAGCCTTTGGCATCCTTCGTTGAGTGTCCGATTTGCAAGCACGAGTCCAAGCACACTTTGCTGGGCTACCGGCAGTGCTCAGACTGCGGCCACCTATGGAAAGCGGTGGTTCAGGAAACCGAGATGGAGAACGAGATCCTGAAGATCGACGCGGCTCAACGCGGAGATGCGTTGACGCGGTCTAAAGTACGAGCTGTATCACGACTCACTCGCTCGCGTCAGTCCATTATGGATTTCGGGGCAGGCAGCGGAAAATTCCTATGGTTCTGCCGGCCCTTATTTGTCTCGGTCGAGGGCGTAGAAATCACGCCGCGGTGCATTGTTTTTGCCAAAGAATCACTGGGCATCGATCTTCTCCCCGCCATCCGGAAAGATGGACGGTACGGAGTTGTTACGGCGTGGCATTCCTTGGAACACCTGCCGCCTGAGGTGCTCAAGGACGTGGTCGGTCAACTCTACTCAGTCGCAACCGAGGCGATCGTCATCTCGGTTCCCAACGCTGGCTCTTGGGCTGCCGCTTGGTTCAAAGGGTACTTTCCGTTCCATGATGCAGACACCCACTACCATCAGTTCACGGCACAGTCGCTTCGCCTGCTTTTAGAACATGCGGGTTGGCGCCATCATTTCTGGTTTCGAATCGGAATATATTCGCTGTTTTGTTATGCCCAGGGCTTGCTGAATTGTGCTACGAACACGCACAACCTTCTCTACTTTCGGTGGAAAAGACAACGACCGGAAGCGTCACTTTCTGTAGCGGGCATGCTGTTCCACATGAGTCTCCTGGTTGCGTTTGCCCCACTAGCGATCTTGTTAACGCTTATCGACTTTGCTTTCCCCGATCGCGCGGCGTGTCTCAATATCGTTTGTTATAAAGACCGCTCTTGATCATTGCGAGCCGACACCGTAATCCAACGACGGCCGGCAAACAACTCGCGGGCGAGACTTCACGGACAGGACACAGATGGACGGGTATGAGCATGACTAGAAATCCGCGTTTGGAAGCGGCGTGTTGGGTCATGGGAGTTGGCATGATTTCCGGTGCCTTGTTTCATATCCACCAGTCCTTCGTGGAATGGGCGCGATATCCGTGGAACACGATGCTCGCCAAGCCCGAGATTCGTTTTTCAGACTTCTACGATGTACTCGCTTCAGCGGCCCATCGGGACCCTTACAGTGGCTGGGCTATCTATTTCCCCTTCACGTATGTTGCTTTTTATCCACTCACATTTCTACCGCAGCGGACTGCTTTGGCGGCCGTATTCATCGTCACCGTCGCGGTTCTAGGGATAGGCCTCCTGGCCTTACTTAAGACAGCTACGCATGGTTGGCGGCAGTCGCTCAGTGCCGTCGGAATCCTTCTGGGGTGCTCTTATCCCGTCTGGTTCTGTATCGATCGCGGGAACATAGAGTTGACGTTGCTGGTGATGATCGGTGCGTTTCTCTGCTGCTACCGATCCTCGCGATTCGGGCTCAGCCTTGTTTTCCTTATTCCGGCGATTTGCCTGAAACTGTATCCCGCAGTTTTTTTAGCATTATTTTTAGCGAAAGAAAAACTACGGTATGCGGTCACGGCGATTCTGGTCGTTGTCTTGCTGAGCGCGGGGAGCCTTTTTTGGTTTAATCGCGGGGCGCTGGAAAGTGTTGCGTTGTGGCAAGGCAATCTTCATAAGTTTGAGACTCTCTACGTTATCGGTGATGGGGGAATGGGCGGGAGTGCGAGCATGTGGAACGTGATGAAACTCGTACGACACTATGGGCATGTCGCGGAGTCAACCTGGTTCAACAAGGCTCCTCAATCGCCGGATGATGCGGTCGGTCAGTTGAAGTACATGTTGACAATGTATTCGGTTGTTGTTGTTGCGTTGTGTTGCGTTGTTGCGTGGTTCGTCACATTCATAGAGACGGACTTCTGGCGAAAGGCGGCACTGCTGTTTCTCTTGATGATTACCGCCCCACCGGCAGGAGCGGATTACAAACTCGTGCACGCCGTTGGGGCGGCGACGGCTTTGATCATTGCAGCAGGGCAGCGCTCGGGCGATTTGCTACCCGTCATGCTCACGGCAGCCGTGCTGTGTCCCAAAAAATATTGGTTTTTTCCTGACATTATCACCGACATGATGGCGACGGACTGTTCCGTTGGCGTCGTGATCAACCCGATTCTTATATGGGTTGCTGCGGGCGTTCTCATCTATCAAGGGTTTCGCGAGTGGAATTCGGCGGGGCCGGTTGGAGCCGGGCCACCAAGGGGAGCCGGGACAAGACTACACTTGCAGTAGACGTTGCTATCGTTAGCGTCGACTTTAGGCGTCGAAACGCAGTTCCGATCAACGGATCGATACTTACGGTGTACGGTTCGTCGACTTAAACAAGCGGGCGTTTCGCGGTGACAAGAGGCCATACTTGCCTATCTCGCTTGCGGTGCGTCGGCGTTCGTGCGGCTGCCCTCCACCACCATCGGCCGGTGTCGCACCTGCGCCAGCACGGCGCCCACGTATTCGCCCACCAACCCGATCAGGAAAATCTGCACCGACGCCAGGAAGAAAATACTGATCACGGCAGGGGCATAGCCCGCCGGCAGCGAATACCAGAAGCAGAGCTTCAGGATCAGGAACAGAACCGCCACTACGAGCGACAGGCCACTCAGCAGGAAACCAGTCAGCGTCGCGAACCGCAGCGGTGCCTTCGAATGACTCGTGATCCCCAGCATCGCCATGTCGAAGAGCGTGAAGAAGTTGTTCTTCGTGATGCCCCGCTTCCGCAACGGCTGGTCGTATTGAACGACCGAAACTGGCAGGCCGATCTCGCAGATCAGACCGCGGACGTAGGGATACGGGTCCTCGAACCGCCGCATGATCTCCAACACGCGCCGATCGTAGAGCCCAAACCCCGTCACGTGCTCGAGCAGCGGAACCTCCGCCATCGACTTGGCGATACGGTAGTAGAGGCTGCGGATCATCCAGAATAAAACCGACTCGGCGCTCGTCTTCTTTTGCCCAACCGCCACACTCGCGCCCTGCTCCCACGCCACGATGAACTGCGGGATCAATTCGGGCGGGTCCTGCAGGTCGGTGCACATCGCGACCACGCAGTCGCCGGCCGACTCCATCAATGCGTGAAACGGCGAGCGAATGTGGCCGAAGTTCCGCGCGTTGACGATCAGCTTCACCCGCGGGTCGCGGTCCACGAGCGCCCTGATCTTCGCTGCGGTGCCGTCAGTCGAAGCATTGTCGATGAAGAGCATCTCAAACGTGTAGTCGGGCAGGCCCTCGAAAACCTTCACGAGCCGCTCATACAGTTCGTCGACATTGCCCTCTTCGTTGTAGCAGGGCAGCACGAGGCCAACGTGGCCACCCCGGCGGAGGCGGCCATCCTGGCCGCTCGGGCGCAAGCGATCGGCGTGCCACGTCGCGAGTTCCGGCCGCGATGCATTCGCAGTGGCTGCGTTCGCCCGATCGGAAAGTGCTTCCATCCGAGAAGCCTGTGGCACGAGGGATGATGAAGAAAAGCGACGAACGGTGAGGACTCGCCCAGACAACGATCGTATGTGACCCCACGGCAGAATAACGGATTCCGACGGAAAAGCCATTTCGGCGGCCGATCGCCCCCATGTCGCTCGGCCTGAGCGGTCTTGACCGGGCCAAGGACATCGCCAGTCTCAGACCGAGGACCTGCGGCAGGCCAGCGTCGCCACGACGCCCACAAGCGACAGGAGCAGGGCGATCGCGATGCCCGGACCACGCGGGGGCGAATAGCGGACCTGGATCTGCCGGGCACCGGCCGGTACGGCCACGACGATCCGCTGCCACTCGTCTTCCGTCACCGCCGCCCGCTTGCCATCTGCCGTGGCCACGATGTCGGGATACCGGAGAAAATTTGCCACGATGTTCCGCGCGGCAGCCGCCGGCTCCAGATCGATGCCAAGCCCGGCCACGCTCATCCGCAGCGGGAGCGGCTCGGCGGGCCGCGCAGCATCGAACGCCAGCGGTGCCGGGTCGGGGATCTCGAACACCCTCACATACTCATCCAGCTCCCCGAGGTTTCGCTGCGGGTTGCTGTCCAGTTTGTCGAGCAGTGGGACGAACGGAAACTGTCGCTCGAAACGATTCGGTGTCTGCGGCTCCCAGCCTCCCCATGCCGTCCGGTGCACGAGCAGCCATCGCACACCATAGGCGGCGAGCGTCTCCTGCGGGCGCTGGACAAGCCTCTCCATGCAGGCAATGACGCAGCCGAATCGCTGCAGGAGCGGATCGTAGCCAAAGAATGCGGGCACCTCGTATTGGCATGGCAGGTTGTGCGGCATCGCGAGGGGATACGAAGGATCGGTCGACCGCAACGCCCCAAACGACATGATCCGCTGCGGCTTGCTCCCCTCGTCCGGCGCCACCACGTTGGCCAGTTCCTCCAGCAGTGGCGGATAGGGCCGGTAGCCATAGGTGTAGAAGGCGATCCCGACACGGGTGAGATGAAGGGACACGAGCAGAACACCGATGCCCGCGATGGCCAGAAGCAGCCGCGACCGCCGATTCCCCGCGGCCTGGCCAGCCACGGCTTCCCGCGACGCGATGACATTTTCGAGATACCTCGCACCCACGAGGCACGCGAAGAACACGAACCATGGCATGGCCCTGAACGGATTGTTGCGAAGGCCGACTGGCAAAAGCCCCATCAGCCACCAAAGCCCGCCCCACTCGCCCAGCGCCAGCAGGAAGGCCACGACCGCCGGAATCGCCAGAGCCAGTTGCAGCCGCGACAAACTACCGTCGTCGGTCGTTGCAGAGCGGACCATGATGCGTCGCCAGGCGATCGCAGCGACCGCCGCCAGGAACGCGACCAGCAGAACACTGCCGAAGTAATAGAAATGCCCGCCCCACTCGAGATTCAGGCTGCCCCAGGCATTGGGCAGCGTGCCCCGCACGAACGGATATGGCAGCAGCATTGCCAGGAGATTGCCGCCCACGCCATCGCCACCGCCTGGGTCGATGTAGGACATTTCCCGCGACAGCCGCCACTGCTGATAGAAGACGGGGATGGAGAGGGCCGCACCGAAGGCCAGGGCCGGGGCGAGCCAGCGGAGCCGACGCCAGGGCACCTCGCCCATCGCCGCCAAGGCCGCCGCGTGCACGAGCAAGAGGCCGCAGCCCAGCACGAAGAGCTGCGGAAACCCCGAGTGGTAATACGCCCCCAGTGCCAGCCCCAAGGCCACCGGCCACCGCCAGGTCACCGGACCGGTCCGGAGGTGGTCCACGAACAGGGCAAAGAGCGGGATGAACACTGCCAGCACGCTGAAGGAATGCCAGCATCGGGCCATCACGAGCACCGGGCCTGAAAGGACGAATGTCAGGCTGGCCAGAGCCGCCAGCACTGGCTCGATGCCCAGCCGCCGCGCCACGAGAAATGAGAGGCAGTAGCCCACGAGCAGATGGATCGCCGCGAACACGTCGAACGTCGCATACTCGTCGCCCAGCAGGTGACGGGCGATTCCGTAGGCCAGGTACATCGGCGGATAGGTGCCACTGATCATCGGCGTCGGTGAGCCGAGAAAGATGTAGGGGTTGTATTCAGGCACGAGCCCCTGCCAGATCCCCCGGCACGTCAGCAGCACACAGGGCAGTTCGAGCGCGAGGGCGTCGTCCTGACAGAAGAAATAGGGATCGAGCAGTTCGAGCAGGGCGAACGCGACCGCGACGAACGCCAGCCCGGCCCAAAACCAGAGCGTTGGTGCTGCAGCCCTCGTAGTGGCAACTGTGGTGGTGGGGGGGGCGGCGGAAGTCATGTGAGGATCCTATTCGCGGGCCGCCAGCATCGTCAGCCGGATCGCATCGTCGAGCGACGCGGCGGGCACGAGCCCCAGCTCCGTGCGGGCCCGCCGACAATCTGGAACATACCGTTCGGCCTGCTTCCCCGGCTGCGGCTGCTTGGCCATCAAGATCTCCGGCCGGCCGCGGTCGGGCCAGATCGTGGCGGCGATATCCGCCACCAGGTCGGCCAGGGCACGGATGGATACCGCTTCCTCGCTGCCGACGTTGTAGGCCCGGCCAGCCTCGCCACGCAGAAGGATCGTGTACAGCCACTCCGACAGATCGGCCGCATAGAGATAGCTGCGGCATGGAGTGCCGTCCCCGCCGATCCTGATCGGTCCACCCGCTGCGCTATCGCGGAGAAAATTGCCGATCGCGAAGTGCGTGTCGAGCGGCAGGTGCGGGCCGACAAAGGCGAAGCAACGGGCGATCGAGACATGCAGTCCGGCGCCGTGTGCAGCCGACGACTGTGCCGCGATCGCGCAGAGCAGCTCCGCCGCACGTTTGCCCTCCGCGTAGGCGCTGCGGCCATCGAGCGGATCGGGGCCGCCGCGAAAGTCTTCCGTCACGTGCGAGAGTTCCGGCGGCTGCCGGCCGTAGACCGCGCCGGAACTGGTGAACAGGAACCGCTGGGATCGCTTCTCCTGCGCCAGCGCGAGCATCCGCCGCGTGCCCTCGACGCAGACGTCGAACATCGTCTGAGGATCGTCGGCATTGAGCGACGCGCTCGCTTCGGTCGCGGCGTGGATCACGTGTGTGACGGGGCCGTCGGGAAAGCGAAAGCTGCGAACGTCGCCCTCCACGAACGAGAGTGCGGAGTCCGTCGTGAGATGCGGGGCCTTGGCGGCAAACCGTGATGGATCCCGCGACAGCACCGACACGCGGCAGCCGAGCGACCGCTCTCGGTTGGCCGCCAGGATGGCCTCCAGCAGCCAGATGCCGAAAAATCCGGTGCCGCCGCTGATAAAGAGGCTGGCCCCGCGGAGCGGCTCCCACAATGACGGCGTGCGGGCGAGCAACCGCGCGATGTCGGCAGCGATGATCGTGCTCATGCTAGCCCCGCACGAATGCGGAAACCGTCGCGACGACATGATCGATGTGGGCGTCGGAGAGTCCAGGATAAACACCCAGCCAGAGCGTGTGCCGCATGATGTAGTCGGCGCCGGACAGGTCGCCGGCCACCCGCTGCGGCTTCCCGTGGTAGGCCGGCTGCCGCAGCAGATTACCGCCGAAGAGCTGACGCGTGCCGATCTTCTTTTCGTCGAGGTGCCGGACCAGATCACGCCGCGTAAACGCCGCCGTGGGGCGAACGGAGAGCGGGAATCCAAACCAGCTCGGGTTCGAGTCGGGCGTGGGCTCGGGCAGCACGAAGACATCCTGAAACGGCTCGAGGCCGGCCCGTAGCCGGGCAAAATTCTTCCGCCGCGCCGCGATGAAGCCATCCAGCTTGTCGAGCTGCGCCACGCCCACGGCCGCCTGCATGTCGGTGAGCTTGAGGTTGTAGCCGATGTGGGAGTAGATGTATTTATGGTCGTAGCCGTGCGGCAGGTCGCCCAGCTGCCAGTCGAACCGCTTGCCGCAGGTGTCGTCGTGGCCCGGCTCGCACCAGCAGTCACGGCCCCAGTCGCGGAAGCTCTCCACGAGTTTTTCAAGCTTGGGCGAATCGGTGAACACGATCCCGCCCTCCCCCATCGTCATGTGATGGGCCGGATAGAAGCTGCAGGTCGCCAGGTCGCCGAACTGGCCCACGTGCCTGCCCGCGAATTCGGCGCCCAGCGCATCGCAGCAGTCCTCCACGAGCCACAGGTCGTGCCGCTGGCAGAAATCGGCCACAGCGGTACAGTCGAACGGGTTGCCGAGTGTGTGGGCCAGCATCACTGCCCGCGTCTTGTCGCTACGGGCCGCCTCCAGATGGCTGACGTCGATGTTGTAGGTGGCCCGCTTCTCGGGATGCTCCACGTCGACGAACACCGGCACGAGGTTGTTCTGGAGGATCGGGTTGACCGTCGTCGGAAAGCCCGCAGCCACGGTGATCACCTCGTCACCGGGCACGAGTTGCTCGGCAAAGAGCTTGTGGGAGGTGAGCGCGGTCAGGGCGACGAGGTTGGCGCTCGAGCCAGAGTTGACGAGGCTCGCACACCGCGTGCCCACGCGGGCCGCGAACCGCTTCTCAAACTCCTCCGCGAACCGGCCGGTCGTGAGCCAGAAGTCGAGTGAACTGTCGACCAAGTGCTCCACCTCGCGGGCGTCGAACACCCGCCCCGCCACCGGCACCGTCTGCCCTGGCTGGAAGGGTCGCTCGGGAAATGCCAGTCCGTAATATTCAGCCACGAGGCCGCGGATCTCATCGCGAACCATTGTGGCCGTGCGGCCGACGGGAACATCGTTCGGCTGACGCTCGTTCATGCCTTGACTCCCGAGGAAGCAACACAACCTTTTCCCTGAGCCTCGTCGTAGGCATCGATGTCGGCAAGGCAGAGCGCACGGGCGGACGCGGGATCTGCTGCAAAGGCCCGGCACCACGCCGCCGTCCGCAGGATTGCCTCGCGGGAGGAGAGTCGCGGCCGCCACGGCAGGTCGGCCAGCGATTTATCGATGGCCAGTCGGAGCACGTGTGTTTCGATCGGGGCCCTCGGATCGTGCATGTCTTCCCAGCGGCCATCGCCCCAGGCCTGAATGAACAGCTCGGTGAGCTGCTGCACCGTGATATCGTCTTCAGCCGCCGGCCCGAAGTTCCATCCGGTGCACCACGCCGCCGCCGGCTCGGCGAGCATCGCAGCGGCGAGCGACAGATAGCCGGTGAGCGGCTCGAGCACATGCTGCCACGGCCGCACGGCCGCGGGATTCCGCACGGGCACGGGCTCACCAGCCGCGAGGTGCCGCACGATGTCGGTGACGATCCTGTCCTCCGCCCAGTCGCCGCCACCGATCACGTTGCCGGCCCGGACCGTCGCCAGTTGGACGCCGTGCTCGCCGAGGCGACCCGGTGGGAAAAAGCTCTTGCGGTAGGCAGCTGCCACGAGCTCAGCCGCGGCCTTGCTTGCGCTATAAGGATCGTGGCCGCCGAGCCGGTCGGCCTCGTCGTGCGGCCGGCCGTCGGCATGGGGTTCGTAGCACTTGTCGCTGGTGACGGAAATCAGCACGCAGGGCTTTCCGGCCTTGCGGACCGCGTCGAGCAACGATGCCGTGCCGACCACATTGGTCGAAAACGTGTCGAGCGGCTCGCGATGCGAGAGCCGCACGAGCGGCTGGGCGGCCAGGTGGAGCACCACGTCGGGTTCGGCCGCGTGCAAGGCGGCGGCGAGGCGTGCCGCGTCGCGGATATCGGCCTCGTGGTGCGTTGCCACCAGATCGATCAGTCTCGCGGCCGTGAAGAGCGACGGGGTCGTCGGGGGTTCGAGCGAATAGCCAGTCACGCGGCAGCCAAGCCGATCGAGGAGCAGAAGCAGCCACGACCCTTTGAAGCCTGTATGACCGGTGACGAATACCTTTTTGCCACGCAGCCGTTCCAGGCTTTCCGCCACGTTCATCCCCACACCTTCCACGGCGCCCTGCCTTCCCGCCAGAGTTCGTTCACCTGCAGGTAGTCACGGTAGGTATCGACGGCGAAGAAAAACCCGTCGTGCTGGTAGGCCATCAACTGGCCCTCGGCGGCCAACCGCTCCAGTGGCTCCTTCTCGAGGATGAGCGACTCGCCACCGGTGAGATAGTCGAAGATCCGGCGGTTGAAGACGAAGAAACCAGCGCTCGCCCAACCTTCCACCTTCGGCTTCTCCGAGAAGCTCGTCACCTTAGCATGATCGTCGAGCATCGTGATGCCGAACCGAGACACGGGCTGGACGGTCGTCACCGTGGCCAGCTTGCCGTGCGACTTGTGAAAGGCGACAAGCTTATCGATGTCGACGTTGGCGAGGCCGTCACCGTAGGTGACCATGAAGGTGTCGCCCTTCACGTAGGGCTCGATGTGTTTCACGCGGCCGCCGGTGTTGGTCGCCACGCCCGTGTCTGAGAGGGTCACCTCGAAATCGAACGGTTCCTGATTGGCGTGATACCAGACCTGCCGCCGGCCCCCGACGGCCACGGTGCAGTCCTGCGTCATCGCCTCGTAGTTGAGGAAGTAATCCTTGATCATGGTCCCCTTGTAGCCCAGGCAGAGCACGAAGCGATGCAGCCCGTGGTGGCCAAAGAGACGCATGATGTGCCAGAGAAGCGGACGGCCGCCCACCTCGACCATCGGCTTGGGGCGATACTCCGTCTCCTCGCGCATCCGCGCACCCTGGCCACCGCAGAGAATGACGACGTCCATAAAAAAGCCCTGTGAGCCAACGAAGGCGGGCAAGACTGATCCACCCGCCGCATCGTACCACGAACCCGCCCACGCTTTCCGAGGCCACGAAGGCCCCTACCCGGCCATCGCCCGCCTCAGATTCTCGTCGATCGCGGCCAGGAAGTCCTGCGTGGAGAGATGCGGCTGCGCGGGGCCGATCAGCATCGCCAGATCTTTCGTCATCTTCCCCTGCTCCACCGTCTCGATGCAGACCTTCTCGAGCGTGTCGGCAAAGTGGGTCACCGCGGGCGTGTTGTCGAGTTTGCCCCGGTGGGCCAGGCCGCGGGTCCAGGCGAAGATCGACGCGATCGGGTTGGTCGACGTGGGCTTCCCCTGCTGGTGCTGACGGTAGTGCCGCGTGACGGTGCCGTGGGCCGCCTCGGCCTCGACCGTCTTGCCGTCGGGCGTCATCAGCACGCTCGTCATCAGCCCCAGCGAGCCGAAACCCTGGGCCACGATATCGCTCTGCACGTCGCCGTCGTAGTTCTTGCACGCCCAGACGTAGCCGCCCTCCCACTTGAGCGCGGAGGCGACCATATCGTCGATGAGCCGGTGCTCGTAGGTGATCCCCTTCGCGGCAAACTCGGCCTTGAACTCGGCGTCGAAGATCTCCTGGAAGATGTCCTTGAACCGGCCGTCGTAGGCCTTCAGGATCGTGTTCTTCGTCGAGAGATAGACGGGGTAGCTGCGGGCCAGGCCGTAGCGGAAGCTCGCGCGGGCGAAGTCGCGGATCGAGTCGTCGAGGTTGTACATCGCCATCGCCACGCCGGGCGACGGGAAGTCAAACACGTTCATCTCCATCGGCTTGGAGCCATCGGCTGGCGTGAACGTGAGCGTGAGCTTGCCGGCGCCGGGGATCTTCACGTCGGTGGCCCGGTATTGATCGCCGAAGGCATGGCGGCCCACGACGATCGGCTTCGTCCAGCCCGGCACCAGCCGCGGGATGTTCTTGATGATGATCGGCTCGCGGAAGATCACGCCGCCAAGAATGTTGCGGATCGTGCCGTTGGGGCTCTTCCACATCTTCTTGAGGTTGAACTCTTTCACGCGTGCCTCGTCGGGCGTGATCGTGGCGCACTTCACGCCGACGCCGTATTGCTTGATCGCGTTGGCCGCATCGACCGTCACCTGGTCGGCGGTGGCGTCGCGGTTTTCTATGGAGAGATCGAAATAGCGGATGTCGAGGTCGAGGTAGGGCAGGATCAGCTTGTCCTTGATGAACTGCCAGATGATCCGCGTCATCTCGTCGCCATCGAGATCGACGACCGGGCCTGCCACCTTGATCCTGCCTGCCATGATGAACCTCTGCTCCTGCTGCGTGAATACGGGGCGAAACCGCCTGCGAAGGCGTTGTTGTACCAAGCCGGGGGCCACGTTTCATCCAAACCCCGGATTCGGCAAGTTGAAAACGTGCCGCCACGAGGACGGGCGAGCATCGCCCCCGGGATGGCCGTCACCACTCTCTACGACACCGAAGCGGCGAGAATGTCGGCGGCCGTGTCGACCTGGGCCAGTTCGATCCATTCGTCGGCCGTGTGGGCCTGACCGATTGCCCCCGGCCCAAACACGAGGCTCGGCACACCAGCGGCCGCAAATACGCTGGCGTTGGTGCCGTAGCGGGCGGCGATCTGCCGCGACGTCACTTCCTTGCCTCGTGCGGCCACCGTGAGCCGGTCGAACCACTGCCTGTCGGCCATGGCAGGCAGACCCGCGCTCTCGAGGAACGGGGCATCGTGTTCGATGCGGGCGCCAGCACAGGCTGCGGCGATCCGCTCGATCACCTCGTTGCGGGCTGCCTCGGGCGACTCACCCGGCACGACGCGACGATCGAGCTCCAGCACGACGAGATCGGGCACGAGATTGACCCCCGTGCCGCCTCGGATCGTGCCGAGGTTCAAAGTCGGCGGACCGCACGGGTGATCGGGGTGCCTCGTCAACAGTTCCCGCGCCAGCGACTCGATCGCCCCGATCGCCCGACCCGCCGGGTAGATCGCGTTGTCACCCTGCTCGGGGAAGGCGCTGTGACAGGCCACGCCATGCACCCGCATCCGCCACCGCACGGCGCCCTTGTGTTGCGTGACGATGTCGAGCTCCGTGGGTTCCGCGACGACTGCCGCCGCGGGCGTGCCGCCGAGCAGGTCGCGGGCCGCCAGATCCGTGGGCATGAGTTCGGCCGCGGGCGTCGTCCAGAGCCTCGCGATCGCCTTCGCACCGGAGAACCCAAACTCCTCGTTGACCGTACCGCTAAAGACCACGTTCGCCAGCCGCGGGCGACCGGAGTTTCGCAGCCGGTCGATCGCCACGAGCATCGCAGCCATGCCCCCTTTCACATCGCACGACCCCCGACCGTAGAGGCGGCCGTCGCGGACGACCGGCGCGAAGGGCTCGATCGACATCCCATCGGCGGGCACCGTGTCTTGATGGGCATCCCAGAGGACGGTGGGCGCGTCGGGCACCGTGGCGTCGAGCCGGGCGACCACGTTGTCGCGACCTGGTGACACGGGCTGTCGCGCCCACGGCAGCCCGGCCGCCATGAACCGCTGGATGAGGTAGTCCGTGACCCGCCCCTCCAGGTAGTCGGGCCCCGACACATCCCGTCCCATGGGGTTCACGCTCGGACGGCGGACGAGGTCTGCGAGGGTCGCTACGTGTTCGGACATGCCCGTCACCCTACCAAACCACCCTTCCGCCCGACGAGGTTCCTTTTTCGTCCCGCAAGACGCCGCCGGCAGGGCGGTGGTAGAATGCCGGCATGAATGCCGCACCCCTGGCCTCCACGGTCTCCCTCCAAAGTGTCATCCGGTGGTTGGCAGCCACCGCCGTCGTGTTTTTGGTGCCGTATGACGCCGCACGCGGCCAGCAACCGGTTGCCGCGCCGGCCGGCAGAGCCGCAGCAGAGCCGCAGGGCGAAGCCACGGCTGCCATCAGGGCCGCCATCCGCACCTACGCAGAGGCATTCGAGCGGGGCGACGGGAAGGCGCTCGCGGGCCTCTGGACCCCCGACGGCGACATCGTCGACGACGAGGGACGGGTGCTCAACGGCCGCGAGACGGTGGGCCAGATCTCCGCGGCCACCAAGGATGCGCCGCGGCCAGCGGTTCGGATCGAGCAGACGAACCTGCGGCTTCTCACGCCCGACGTTGCCATCGAAGACGGCACCGTCTCGGTCACCCCGCCCGGCGCGACCACGCCGCTGTCAGGATGGTTTTCCGCGACCTGGGTCAGGCATGAAGGCATTTGGAAACTGGCCGGGCTCCGCGAGTCGCGAATGGCATCGCCGCATGACACGCTGCGGCTCGCCGATCTCGACTGGATGGTCGGCGACTGGACGGTCGTGGAGGATCACACCATCCCCGCCCCGGCGGCCGACGCTCTCCCTCGGGCCCAGGCGTCAGGCGGCCAGCCGGCGATCGAGGTGTCGGTTCGCTGGAACGCCACCCGCACCTTCCTGATCCGCGACATGAAGATCATGGGCGACGCGGCAGCAGACGCATCGGGCGACGATGCCGGCGACGGCCTGCCTCGCATGCACATCACGCAGCGGATCGGCTGGGATCCGCTCTCGCGGCAGATCGTCTCGTGGTCGTTCGGCTCCGACGGCAGCCATGGCGAGGCGACGTGGACCCGCGACGACGACACATGGGTCGCGCGAACGATGGCCGTGATGCCCGACGGCACGCAGACCTCCACCCTCAACATTTATGTGTACGACGGCGGCGACCGCTGCACGTGGCGCTCGGTGCCCACGCACGTCGGTGGCGAACATGCGCCGCACGTCACCATGACGATGATCCGCAAGCCGAAGCCCACGTCACCGCAGACTTCTCCGAAGGGGAGCCCGGCCCGATGACAACGCGCCCGCATCGCATCCGCCTCCTGCTCGCCACGCTGCTGACCGGCATGCTCCTGGCAATCGGTCTCAGCCGGCCGTCCGAGGCGCAGGCGCCAGCCAACACCGGCGGGACGGCCACCAAAGACGCTTCTCCTGCACCGGAGCAGCCGAAGGCCGCGGCCGACGACGACGATTTGGTGAAGAAGGCCGAGATCATGAACAGCCCGCGGTGGCGACGGGCCATCTTCGAACTGGGCGAATGGCTGTCGGCGCAGGCGATTTACACGCCCACGCAGGTCCGCAACATCAAGGCCGACTTCAACCGCAAGGTCGAGAAGATGTCGCCGCATGATCTGGAATACCTGCTCGACGACCTCGACGCGAAGTTCCAGATCCTCGACACCCCTGAGGCTCGCGACGCCCGGTCGTGGATGGCGCAATATCTGTCGGTGATGTCGGACCAGAAGCGGGCGGAGGTTCTCAAGGACGTACCCAACATCGTGACGATGTCCGCCGGGCAACTCCAGCAGGAGATCCAGAAGATCGAACAGAAGCGTGGCTCATTGCAGCAGCAGCAGACGGCGTTCGACGCGGGCCGCCAGCAGTTGGTGCAGCAGGCGCAGGCCGCGCGGCAGCAGACAGCGGCGGCCTCGGCTGCGGCGATGAGCCGCACCGGCGGCGTGTCGTATTCGCCCTACCGCAGCGGCGGTGGTGGTGGCGGC
>CAZOMJ010000082.1:0-18162 GCA_964581055.1 uncultured Candidatus Kuenenia sp. | reverse complement strand
TCGGCGGGAAGAGATGGGTCATGCCGTGGGCGGCGCTGCGGACCGCCGTCGGATGGTAGTCGTCGCAGAGGAGCATCGAGTGATGCCTCGCGAAGTTGCCGAAATCGGCGCCGCCCATCGGCGGCGTCCAGTTGTCGAGATAGAGCTTTGGACGCCGCTCGTGGAGCCGCTCCAGGATCGAGTAATAGCCCTCGACCGACTCGATCCGCGAGTCGGTGGCCTGCGGCGAGTGCGTGGGCGAGTCGGACGTGGTGATCAGGTCGAAGTCTGTCTTGAGCCAATCGACGCCGAAGCGATCCACGACGCCGCAGAGTTTTTCCAGCACGTATTCCCGGCAGGCCTCCGACGCGAAGCAGAGGCTCCGCATGCCCCACCCGCCCGTGACCGGCTGGCCGTTCCGCGTGGCGACAAACTCCGGATGCTCGCGGACGAGCGCCGAATCGGCGTGGGCCTGGCCAAACCCCATCCAGAGCCCGAACTTCATCTCGGCCGCCTTCACCTTCCGCGACACCGCCTCGACGCCGCCGGGAAAACGGTCGGGATCCGATGCGAAATCCCCGAGCAGCTTGAACCAGTCGTAGTCGAGAATGAAAAGTTCCACACCCAATGCACGGCAGCGTTCGATCTCCGCGTCGAGCCGTTCGGGCTTGAGATGGTTGGTGTGGCCGGCCGTGAAGTCCTGCCAGTTCGACCAGGTGTTGTAGCCGACGAACATCGGCGGCCGCCCGTCGGGCCACGGCATGCCATAGAGCCGCTCGGCCACGGCCCGCGTCGCGCGGCCCGCCTCGTCGGCATCGCCGCGGAAGAAACCGAGGAACACACGCGGCGTGGTGAACGTCGCGCCGGGAGCAAGCGTGCGGGCATAGTCTCCCTCGTCGCCAAAACCCAGCCGCAGGCCGAACGCGCCCGCCCCCTCCTCGAGATCCCCCACCTCCGCGGCGAACGAGCCCGACCACTCCCAGCCGGCCACGAGCCCTTGGTCGAGCGACGGATCGCGGAGGGCCAGCCAGGCCATCGCGCCGCTCGAGCCGTCGTGCGGTCGCGCCGCCGTGGCATCCGACTGCAGCGTCCGCCGCGTGGCGGGCCCGAGCAGTTCCATGTGCCGCGTCGCCTGCCGCCATCGCGTCGGGCTCCGCGAGCCAAGCGTGGGGTGCGTGCAGGCCTCGATCCAGAAGAGTTCCAGATCACCGGGGCCGGGCCGCAGGGAGACGGCGGTGCTCGAAAGCTCGTGCAGCAGGCATGGCTTCCCGCCCGTATTGGCCACGCTCGTCCAGCGGCGAACGGCCGGCACACCCGCGCGGATCTCCAGATGCAGTCCGATCGCGAGCGGATGGTTTTCGATCGCAAACGTGAGATCGAGCCGGGCGACATCACCCTCCACCATGGCCCGCGACGATTCCGGCACGAGCCTGACCGGCGTCGCGCCGGTGAGCTTGATCGGCTTGGCGGGCGGCTGGCCGCCCGCCGGGGGCGACCGAAGCGATGCGACATCGGCGTCGGGCGTGTAGCGCAGGACAAACTCGCGGGATGGCGGCGCGAGATCGGGCCAGATGTCGTCGCGACGCCAGACGAGTCCGGGCAGCATCCCCTCGGGCCCCGGGCCCCAGGCATAGCCCGGCGGCTGCGGAATCCAATCGACGCCGGTCGCTAGGTTCTTCAGATGCACAAGCCGCAGGCCCTGCTGCCAGCTGATCTCCAGTTCGACGACGCCGTTGACGATCACCGCCGACTGGCCGGCCGCGTCGATCCGGGCCTCGAGTGCCGGCGGTGCGGCCACCGCGACGTCGATCGCGAGAGCCGCCGCCGTGGCCACGGCAATCCGAAAGCAACAGTGTGACAACGCCGCCATGCGGCACCTCCTCGCTCGTTCGTCGGCTCGTGACATGGCTTCAGGTATGCCTCGTGGCCGGCCGGAAGGGAATGGCTAATCCTGCACCGTGCATGGCATTTTCTGCGGCGGGCAACTGCTGCATCCGGCAGCAACTCCCGCGGTCATGCGCCGCTGTCGTGTGTCATCAGGACGGGTTATAAATCTACCGAAGGCCAATCATCACATCATGCCGGAGATACCGATGGCGTCGCGTTCCTCTTCGTCGTGGAGCCTGCCGTTCACGGCCACCGCCCCGCTGATCGCCTGCCTCGTCGCGATCGGCTGCCTGTCTTCGCCGGCGGCTGAGCCGGCTTCGCCAAGCGTCGTGGTTCGGCCGGCCGCCGAGCTTCGTCTCCCGTCGGACACGAAGAAGTACGCGATCGACAGCAACATGCCCGCCCATTGGGCTGGCGTCACGCTCTTCGTCTTCACGTCGGGCGGTGGGATCCCGAAGCCGCTGCCCAGCCGGTGCGCGGGGCCCGATCTCCTCCACCTGGCCGA
The DNA here is from genome assembly GCA_964581055.1 of uncultured Candidatus Kuenenia sp. Lineage (GTDB taxonomy): Bacteria > Planctomycetota > Planctomycetia > Pirellulales > UBA1268 > CAMCQY01. Next base: position 15,791 of record CAZOMJ010000082.1, on the reverse strand, counting down.
CGTGTGCGAGAGCCGGATCGACAACGACGCCGAGTTTCACAAGGACCGCTGGGGCCGCTGGTTCGAGGCGACCTGGAAAGCCGACTCGGGCGTGCTCTACGGCTGGTACCACAACGAGCCGGGAGATTGCTGCCCCGAGCTGAAAAAGCCGTTCGCCCTCACGTCGCCGAAGATCGGGGCGGCCGTTTCGCACGACGACGGCCGCACGACGACGGCCGCACGTGGACCGACCTCGGGATCGTGCTCAGCCCCCCGGCCGGCAGCGACGACTGCGGCACGGCCAACGGGTTCTTTGCCGGCGGACACGGGGATTTTTCGGTGATCCCCGACGCGTCGAGAAAGCATCTCTACTTCCTCTTCAGCACCTACTGCGGTCCGGCTGAGGAGCAGGGCATCGCCGTCGCCCGCATGCGGTATGCCGACCGCGACGCCCCCGTCGGAAAGATCTTCAAGTGGCGAGACGACGGATGGAAGGAGCCCGGCGTCGGGGGCCGCTGCACGCCGGTTTTTCCCGCCGCCAGCAGCTGGCACGGAAAGACGCCCGACGTCTTCTGGGGGCCTTCGATCCACTGGAACACCCACCTTTCGCAGTACGTCATGCTGATGAACCGTACCCGGGATCCGGGCTGGTCGCAGGAGGGCGCGTACGTCACGTTCAATCCCGACGTCGCCGATCCGCGCGGCTGGAGCCGGCCCGCGAAGATTCGCGATGCCGGGCAGTATTACGTGCAGGTGATCGGCACGGCCCGGGGCGAGACCGACAAGCTCGCTGGCCGCGTCGCCAGGCTCTTCGTCCACGGCCGATCGAACGAGGAGATCGTTTTCCTCAGGCCGGGCGAGTCGGCTGGGTTGCCGTAAGGGCGAACTACCCCAGGAAGCTCAATCCACCGCCATGCCCTCGCACTTCCTCCTTTCCCCGCAGCCAACTCGTCGGTTCGGAGCCCTCGGGCTGTCGGCGTGGCTCCTGATCTCCATTGCCACGGGAAATCTCGGAGCCCAGGAACCGCCCGACACGAACTACGACGAGGCCGCGGTCGGATCCTACGAACTGCCCGACCCGCTCACGAGCCTTGATGGCCGGAGGATCGAGAACGCTCGCCTGTGGTGCGACGTGCGCCGACCCGAGATCCTCGAGGCCTTTCGCCGTGAGGTGTATGGCCGTGTGCCCGAATTCGCCACGGCGCTTCGGTGCGTTGTGACCAAGGTCGATCCGGTGGCGTTGGGAGGGCTCGCGATCCGCAAGGAAATCAGGATCGATCTTTTCGAGGCCGTGGACGCGCCCCACATCGACCTGCTGCTGTATATCCCAGCCAAGGGCACCGGCCCGTTCCCGACGTTTCTCGGCCTCAACTACGGCAACCAAGGCGTCGCCGACGATCCGGCGATCACACCCTCCCGCAACGCCATCAGCAAACGCGGCGAGCATGCTCACCGTTGGCCGCTCGCGCACATTCTCTCCAGCGGCTATGCGGTCGCCACCTTTCATGGCGGCGACGTGGAACTCGATCGTCACGGTTCCGGATGCAGGTTCACCCCCGAAGGATGGGAGCGTGGCGTTCGCTACTTCGTGATGCGGGGTTTGGGCCGGGCCGAGCTCGCCCCCGACGAATGGGGCTCCATCGCCGCCTGGGCATGGGCTCTGAGCCGAGCGCTCGATTGCCTGGAGACCGACGACGCGATCGACGCGAAGAGGGTTGCCGTGATCGGACACTCGCGCACGGGCAAGGCCGCCCTGCGGGCGGCGGCACAGGACGAACGCTTCGCCATGGCGGCGGCCAACCAGTCGGGCCGGGGCGGCGCCGCGATCGCGCGGCGGCGATACGGCGAGACCGTCAAAGCCTCCTACAACATTTCTGGATCGTGGTATTGCCGCAACTATAAGCACTACGGACGGAATGAGTCGGCCCTGGCGGTCGATGCCCATCTGCTCATAGCCGCCATCGCGCCGCGGCCAGTGGCCATCGGCAGTGCCGTCGAGGACCGCTGGGCTGATCCCCGCGGCGAGTTTCTCGCGGCCCGGGCCGCCGATCCCGCCTATGGCCTGTTTGGCGTCGTGGGCGTCGGCGTGGACGATTGGCCCCCGCCGGACCACCCGGTCGGCGATCGTGTCGGCTACCGCCTCCGCCCGGGCGGGCACGAGATGTCGACGGACGACTGGGAATACTACCTGCGGTTCTTCGATCGGCAGCGGTAGCCGCTCCGTTCGTGCGCGGCGAGTCTGCCAGGTTGCCGGAAGTGATTCCCCGCCCCAAGCCTTCGGTGGAAGACGGCGGGGTGACGCCGGACCGTGGTGGAGAGGTACAATCTCAAGGGTACGTTTCCCGCCCCGGGAATTCCCCAGCGGAGAGTGACTCGAATGACCGTCCTTGAACAGGCAATCGATTTGATCGGCCGCCTCACGCGGGGCGAAAAGGCGCGGCTTGTGAGGGACATCGTCTCCCAGCTTGACGAAAGCTTTCCAGGAATCGACAGCCGGCCGGATGTCTGCGGCGGTGAGCCTTGCGTCGTTCGCACGAGGATCCCCGTGTGGCTGCTCGTTCAGACGCGAAGGCTCGGGGCTAGTGAGGCCGACCTCTTGCGGGCCTACCCGACGCTGCGGGCACAAGATCTGGTCGAGGCGTGGGCCTATTGGCATGCACACCATGCCGAGATCGAGCAACAGATTCACGACAACGAAACTGCCTGAGGACTGCGGCTCCGTGGCCACGTTGTACACGAATGAAAACTTTCCGTTCCCGGCGGCGGAAGAGCTGCGGCGCCTGGGTCACGACGTGATGACCGTGCAGGAAAGCGGCCTCGGCGGGCAATCAGCTTCGGACGATGCGGTGCTGAGATTTGCCATTGATCACGGTCGCACTCTGATCACGCTCAACCGGCGGCATTTTGTGAAGCTGCACGAAGAGACCCCCGGGCATCCAGGAATCATCGTGTGCACGACCGACAGTGATTTCAGAGGGCTTGCCTCTCGAATCGACGCGGCCATCAAGGATCACTCGACTCTTGAGAGTCGACTCATCCGGGTGAATCGTCCAGCTTGAAAAAGAAAATGGTGCCAGCAACCGAATCTAGACACGTGTGCAGAATCGCTATTGTGGGCTGGTGGCACCGCTGACGCGCTGCCACCAGCCGTGCATGGCGGACCAGCCCGGCGGCGCGGCGGTGACGACCGCCGCATCGGAGCCGTCGATGCGGGCGACGTGGAGTTGCATCGTGCCCGTGCGGTCGGAGCCGAAGAGGAGCCAGCCTCCGTCGGGCGACACCGCCGGATGGTAGTGCCGCGTGCCCGGCGGCGAATGCGTGAGCTGCTCGACCGTGCCGTCGAGCGTGGCTTGCATCAACTCGACGCTCTCGCCGACCTTCGCCGTGTAGTAGATCGACCGGCTGTCGCCGCCCCAGACCGGGGTATCGCTCGACTCGCTGTGGAAGTGGTGCTGTTTAAGGGGGGCAGGTCAGGTTAGAGTTCAGCGCCGCCCCTACCCTCCCGTTCCTGATCGAACACTATTCCCGAAAGTGGCTCAGCTGAACGATCATCACGGCTACCACGCCCCCAGAGCGCAACGACCACCACCACGATGATGAAAACACAACCCACCAGCCCGGCACAGTATTTGTTCCGCATCTGCGACGCTGCGATGACCCGCTGCCGCATGGTCTTCAGCCGCGAACCCCAGGCCATCCGCGCCTGGAGACGGCGGGGAAGTCCCCTGCCGCCGCCCGATGTCGTCAAACAACTGGTACTGCTCGGACTGGCCAAACGATACTCGCTGCGACTGTTCGTCGAGACCGGCACGAGTTTCGGCGACATGGTGCGGGCGATGATCCCCCATTTCGATCGGATCTGGACGATCGAACTGGGAGATCGCCTCTATGCCGAGGCTCAGGAGAAGTTCCGTGATGAACGAAAGGTCCAACTGATTCACGGCGACAGCGGTCGGGAGTTGGGCCATCTGCTCCCCACACTCGATGCGCCGGCCCTCTTCTGGCTCGACGCCCATTATTCCGGCGGGCCGCTCCGACGGGCGACGTCGGCCCGCGGCGAGAAGGACACTCCTATTCTGGAGGAATTGGGCCACCTCCTCAGCGCCGTCGAAACCCGACACGTCTTGGTGATCGATGACGCCCGACTATTTGGAACTGATCCCGCCTACCCCACCCTTGACGCCGTCGCGGCATTCGTGAAATCACGGAGCCCGCAGCGACGCGTGCGCTACGATTGCGACTGCATCCAGATCCTGCCGGGTTGACCAGTCCGCGGTGGGAGTCCATTGTAGTCTGACAGTTGGTCAAGGGCTGCGAATCCCCGCTGCCTCGTGAACTCCCGCCCAAAAGAGCATGGTCTCGCGATGAAGTGGACGATCGAACCGCCGCCGGCCTATTTCGTGCACGTGCCGAAGACGGGAGGAACGACACTCGGCCGGTTTTTGGAGGATGCGTACCTCCCGCGTGACCGCGTGCGGCTCAATCCTCCTGTCATGCGAAAGGTATCGCTGGAGCAATTTCGCCGGTTTCGCTTCTACCACTCCTTTCATCAGGGCCGACAGTTGCTCAAGATGACCGGTCGCCCCGATCTGCTCACGATCACGATGGTACGTGATCCGGTGGAGCGGTCGGTGTCGCAGATGCTCCATCTGCAACGACTCGTTCGGGACATTCCCCACACGTTCACGCCCGAGTACCTCGCCTCGGTGGCACCAATTGTAAACGCCTCGTTGGATGAGTGCGTGGACCACGAGGCTTTTGCAAAGGCCTGCGACAGTCAGATCCGCACCCTCGGCGTAATGGAGGACTACACGCCGCTCTTCCAGGGCAGCCCCGATGCGACGAGCGGCCGCAGCGTTCTCCGGCCCTACCCGCTGCCGCCTCTCATGGACGTCAACGACAAGTCGCAACTCCTGGCCAATGCCAAACGCTGGCTGTCCGAGATCGACGTCGTCGGCGCGACCGAACACTACCGCGAGTCGGTGCTCATGGCGTGCGACATGTTGGGGATTCCCGCGCCGGCGAAGCTGCAAATGCTCAACGCCAACCCAGACCGCCACAACACGAGATCGCAATACCGCGAACGGCTTCCACCAAAGCTCGTGTCGCAACTGGAGGAACTGACCTCGCGCGACAGGGAAATCTACGAGGTCGCGTTGGAGCGGTTCCACGAGCAGTGGAGCCGGTATCAGACGCAGCCTCGGCGGGCCTACAGCATCGGCGCCCACGTGCGACACGCAACGATACGGCCCGTGCAGGCTGCCCTGAAGCCCCTGCGGCGAATCGCGAAGCGGATCCTTGGAAAGTGATCCAATGAAGATCGGAATCTGCGTCCGTGCCATGCACACAGACGGCAACAGCAGCACGGCATTCGTGCTGGCCGAAACGCTGCTGGATGCCGGCCACGATGTGACCCTGCTGTCGCCGCTGCCTGGCCAGGCGGCCGTCGACGCACCCGGTCGCCGATGGGCCTTCATCCACATCGGCCAACAGCGGTGGGAGAGCGATGCTGCGCTCATCCAGCGTCTGGGCCGGACGTTCGCCGAACAACACTTCGATGTGCTGGTGGTTTTGACCGGGCTGCCGATTCCCCGGATCGAGGAGGCCTACCGTCTGCTGCCAAATTCGACGGCGCTGGTGCCGGTCATCCTCGGCGATCGCGAGCACGTCTATGAACCTGCGGTGCGGACTGCCCGGCTCTGGAACGTGGCGCTGACGATCAGCCCGGGATTGCAGCGGGAGGTGGAGAGACGGGTGCCGGGCAGACCGGTCCGCATGCTCACGCTCGCGATCGACCTGCCTGATCCGGCTCGTGTTGCGAGCCGGGCGTCGCTCGGCTCGCCCATGCGGCTGATCTCGGTGGGCCGCCTGTTTGGCCGAAAGAACGTGCTCGTCATGCCGCCGATTCTCGCCGAATGTGGCCGGCTGGGCTTGGATGTGTCGCTCACGATCGTCGGCGAAGGCCCCGACCGCGGGCCGCTGGAGGCGTTGGCACGGGAGGCAGGCGTGATGGACCGCATCACGTTCCGGTCGATCCCAACGCAGGCGGAACTCTATCAGGCTTTTCGGGAGCACCATGGCCTGCTCTGGACGGCTGGTCAGGGTGAGGGGCTGGGGCTCGTGCTCCTCGAGGCGCAGGCCAACGGCTGCGTGCCGGTGGCCACGAAGCTGCCGGGGATTTCTGACTATGCGGTCGAAGAAGGCGTGACGGGGCTGCTCGCGCCGGAGGGAGATGCGGCGGCATTCGCCAAGCAGCTCATGGCCTTGTCCGATCCCGGCCACTGGAGTTCGCTCAGTGCCGCCGGGATCGAGCGGACGCGGCGGATGTTCTCGCGAGAGGTGATGGCGGGAGAGTTGGCCACGTTGCTCGAGCAGATCCGCGCTGGCGGATTTCCCACGCCGGCAGCCCGCAGGACGTCGCCGCGGCATTGGCTGGGCTGGCGGGCCCACGTGCCGCCGGCACTCCGCCGGTATGTCAAGCGGCTGCCGTTTTGACGGGTGAGTCGATCGGGAGTTGCCGCTCGCGGTGGACCTGATACGCGAGGAAGACGAGGCCCGCAATCCAGCCCGTCACTTGGATGCCCACGAGAATGTCCGGCGAGCGAACGGTGTACAAAACACCGGGGGCGAGCAGGAACAACCATATCCAGAAAAACAGTCCGGCCGCCAAGGTTTTTGTCTGCGGGCTATACCGCAGCAGCTTCGTCATCCGAAAAAGGGTGATCAGCGGGACAAGCAGCAGCAGGTCGTCGTACCAACGGTGGTAGGTCCAGATCCGGGCCACGATCGCCGTGACCGCCAGCAGAAGCCATAGATCGGCCTGCCGATTCCGGTAGATCCACGCCCCCAGCAGCAGCAGGATCGCGAGCGAAACCGGCCAGTTCCATCTGGCGAGTCCCACTACGGCCAGAAGGTCGTGGACACTGGCATAGCCACCCTTGAGGGAGCCTTGGTAGGCGCCATGAGTCGCCCTTGCGGACCAGGTATTCAAGATCTGCACCGACCCGTCGGTCTGTAATGCGTCGGGCGGCGGAACCTCTCCCGGCGTCGGTGCGACCGTCGGCGACGGTATCGGCTTCGGCGCGGGCACCGAAGCCTTCGCCGCTGCCGGCGTCTTCCCTAAAGGCTTGGGCTTGGCCGGGATGGTTGCCCCGATCTGGAATGGCACGGCGAACGCCGTCAGCCCCAGATACATCGCGACCACCAGCACGGCCGGTTTGATCCGCGGTGCCACGAACATCACGAGCCAGAAGAACGGGGCGGCAATGGTCGGCTGCACCAGAGCAAACAGCATCAGCAGGGCCCCCCGCCAGGTATCCCACGTCGTGAGGCTGGGTCGCGTCAGCAGCAACACGGCGTTCAAGACCAGTGGCAGGACAAACACCACCAACTGACCGTTTCCCAGAGCTGCGCCGGTCGCATAGAAGGCGAACGGCATCAGGCCCAGGAACACCCGCTCCAACCGCGTCTGCGCCAGACTGTGCCGGACCAGCTGCCAACTCAAGACACCCACAGACGCCAGCGACAGCCCATACCAGAGGACCTTGACGATCTTCCATCGCAACCTGTTGAACACGACTCCCAGCATGGCATAACTCGCCGGCGGATACACCGCATCGGGATGGATCGCATACACATTCTCCCCACGAAACCACGACCGGGTTTCCATGAAGCGGTTCTGCACATCGATCGCCCCCCGGCTGATTCGCTGACTGTCCAACTGCTTAGGGAGCGAGAAATAACGCCACGACTGGTACGACAGCCAGACGACGGACACGACGCACATCAAAGCGATCCCCGCCATCAAGGCCGCGCGGATCCTGTCGTCGGAAACCGCCCGCCGCATCCTGGAAACGACGGACTCGTTTCCAGGTGGACCGAAATCAGCGTGCATGGAAGCGGGCATCTGTATTTGTGGCGAGAACGTGCGGTGGTACCCTATCCAAAATAGCATGGGCCGCGGCAGGACCGCCCACCCCCTTCTTTTGGATCTGACAGACTCCCGAAAGTCGGCGTCTGCACCAGCTTGTGTTCCCATGCCCGATCGTCGCGACTCCGAATACACCGATGCTCGCCCACGCCGCCGGCTGCCGGGCTGGCTCATGCCGGTGCTGCGGGTGGTGGTGACGGTGGCACTGATGGCGATGGTCCTGTCGGGGATCAAGTGGGAGAGCTTTCTCAAACTCCTTCAGGACTGTGACTGGCGTTGGTGGCTCGCAGCATTGGGCGTCAGCGTGCTCGTGCAGGCCGCCGCCGCCATACGCTGGGCCTTCCTCGCCAGGCCGATCGGCTTCCCCTACTCGCTCGGCACGTTCCTCTGGCGGTTCTTCGAGGGCTCGTTCTTCAACCTCTGCCTGCCGTCCTCGATCGGCGGCGACGTGTTCAAGGCCTTCAGGCTGGCCGACTCGACATCGAGCCGGCTGCTTGCCGGCTGCACCATCGTCGCCGACCGGCTTGCCGGACTGGCGGCAGTCGGGGTGCTGGGAGGCACCGCCCTCCTGGCCACGCGCGGAGATCTCTCCCTTCCCGCCGCGCTTGCCGTGGGCGCGGCGCTGCTCGGAGCGGCGATGCTGGCATTCTGGATTGGCGTCAGCTCGATCGATCGGCTCCTGGCACTCATCCCCGAACATCATGCGGCGCGACAGTTTCTCGCGCGATTGCTGCCCTACCAGCAGCAGCCCGGTCTGATGACCCGCGCAGTCGGCTGGAGCCTGCTGATCCAAATGGGTGGCGCCGTGGCAGTGGCGCTCGTCGCCGTGTCGTTGGGGGTGTCGCTGCCGATGGCCGTCTGGTTTGCCGTGGTGCCCATTCTGACGCTGGCGATGGTGCTCCCGATCAGCATGCTCGGCCTGGGCATCCGCGAGCAGGGGCTCGAATTGCTGCTCGAGCCGCATGGCGTGCTGCCGGAGCGAGCAGTGGCCATCGGCCTCCTCTGGCTGGCCTGCACGATCCTCAGCGGCCTGATCGGTGGCGTGCTCTTTATGCTCGATCGGAAACAGTCAGATACGGATCGTTCCCCCACTGATCAGGCCACTTGACCTGAAGATGGCGGATACTCTCCTGCCAGTCGCGCCGCCGTTCCGACTTCGGCACGTCCCGTCGCGACGCAAAGAGTTCGTGGTTGAGCTCGGCAAAGGGGGTCACCACGACCCAGAAGCCCGCCTTCCGCACGGCGAAACAGAAATCGACGTCGTTGGAGGCCACCGGCAGGGCTTCATCGAATCCTTCCACCGCCGCAAACACGTCGCGTCGCGTCACCAGGCATCCGCCGTTGACCGCCGACACGTCGTGCACCGCATGCAGCCGCACCGCATCCCGTCGCGATAAAGGCTGCCGCCAGCCGTCGCCGATCAGCCGCGGCCATGGCGGATCGACTCGTATTCCGAGGTGCTGAATGCGACCGTCGGGATAGCGGAGCAAGGGGGCGACGGCCCCGATCTCAGGCTGCACGGCCAGGCTGACGAGTTCCTCGAGCCAGCCTCCGTGCGTGATCTCCATGTCGTTATTCAGGAAGCAGAACAGGTCGCCGTGGGCCGCCCGTGCCCCTCGGTTGCAGAGCGCCGAAAAGTTGAACGGCAAGTCCACCCGCAGCACCTGGACGTTCGCCTGCCCAGCGAGCGCCGACAGGTAGGCCTGCGTGTCGGTCTCGACGCTGCCGTTGTCGAGGATAATCAGTTCGATCGCCGGGTAGTCGGTCCGTTCCTGCAGACCGGTCACGCATCGCTTGAGTAACTGCACCTTGTCGCGAGTGGGAATGATCACGCTCACGAGCGGCTTCGGCTCGACGGCGTAGGAGATGCGATTGAACCCGGCCCAGCCGGTGATCGACTCGACCGTGGCGGCGATTCCGCAGCGACTTAGATGCGCCTCGACAACCCGCTGTGACGACTCTGTTCGACGGGCGCTGTTCCGGGAATCGGCCTCGCCGGCCCGCGCGCCAAGCCCTCGGTGATAAAGCACCCGGCGGATGTGATGCACGCCACCGGGCGGCACCTCCTCGGCCGCCTGCAGGAGGAGGTCGTGCTCGAGGTCCTCGTTGCAGCCGAATCGTGGAATATTGAGCCGACTCCAAAGATCGGATCGAACGAACCAGGGCCGGCCGATGAAGTTGTGGCTCCGGAGCAGGTGCAGGCTCCAGTCGGGCTTGTACCGCGGCTCGACGCGGCGACCAAGTCGCGTCAGCGAGTCTTCGTCACCGTAGAGCAGCTGGACGTCTGGATGGTCGCCGACGGCCTGCGCCACCTGCTCCAAGGAGTCGCTAGCGAGGGCGTCATCCGGGTTCAGCCAGGCGATGAATGTGTCCGCGGCCGAGACTGGCGTCGCTGCCACCGTCGTCGGCTCAGCGGCATCGTGCCGCACGATCACCCGTTGATCCCTCGCCTGATATCGCGCGAGTATCGTGAGCACGGCGGGCGTCGCAGTCGCCTCGACATCAATGCACAGTTCCCAGCATGGATACCGCTGGGCCAGCACCGACTCCACCGCACGGCGCAGGTGCCGCGGCTGGGCCGTCGACACGCCCATACGGATCGAAAACAACGGCTTGTGGGCCTGGGATGGCATCGCACGATGCGTCCCACTGCCAAACCGTGTGCCGAACCATTCAGACCAAACGCAATAATCGTAGGACCGCTGCTGCAGACGGCGGTGGACGCAGACCACTCTCGCTGTCAGCCACCGAAACCCTAAGCCCCCGCCGCGTTGCATCGAGGATTCTCGCCGCATCATGGAGGGTCCGGATCCGGTGGAACGACAGGCTGCCAACTGGGCAGGAGACGGGCATACCGTTCCAGCACCGGCGGCGGCAGATAGGCAGTCCACCGGAGTGGCGGCCGTGGCACCATCGACCGCGGCCTCGGCAGGGCATAGTCACCACGCTCGAGATCGGCCAAGAGCGCGAGATAGTCTCGTGCCATCGTTTCATAGGTAAACAGTTCGCGTGTCCGGGCGACGCCGGCGCGGCTGAATTGCTGCCAGCGATCCGGGCCGGTCAGCGTGGCGATCTGCTCGGCGAAGTCGTCCGCCTTCTTGATCTCCGCCAACAGGCCAGTCACGCCTGCTTCGATCGCGAAGTCGAAGACTCCCTGGAGGCGTGAGGCCACTGGCACGCAGCCGTTGGCCTGAGCCTCGAGCAACACGAGCCCCAGCCCCTCGCCGTAGCTCGACGTCAGCAGGAGCACGTGGTGCTGCCGATAGGTCTCATAGAGTTCCTTCTGCTCAGGCACGTCCGGAAACTCGACCAGGTGTGACAGGCCCGCGGAGCGGCACGCTTCCACCAAAGACTCGTGGTCGGGGCCATGGCCGCATATCGTGAGCGTGGCATCGATCCCGCGGCGGAGACACGCCGCCAGAATCGCTGGCAGCATGAGGACATTCTTGCGACCGGCCTGACGGCCCACGAAGAGCAACCGCAGCGGCGTGCCGTGGGCGGCCCGGGTCGCCAGTTCGGCGTCGGTCGGATGCGGCACGCCGGTCAGCATCAGCCGTGCGGGTTTTCCCGGCACGCGATTGCGGAGTTCATCCACCAGACGCGGGCAGATCGCTGCCCCGACGTTCCACGCTGCCGCAGTCCGCACCAATGGCTCGTAAACAATAAGCCTGTCGGTCACGACGATCGGCACGATCGCGGTCGAGTCCGGGAGCCGGTGGAGGTAGTGAGCCAGATGACGTGGCGGCACGCCCAGGCAAACAAACGCGACGTCGAACTGGGCCCGCTGAAACAACCTTTCGATGTTGGCCAGATCCCGGACCATGCTGTCCCATCGTCCAGGCCGCGTGTGCACGTAGGCCAAGCCCACGGGAACGTGCGACAGTTCGTGGGGCTGCGACCGCATGCCCGCCACCAGCGTGACCTGATGCCCGGCAGCCATCAGCATTTCGCCCAGTTGGATCGCGAACTGGCTCGTGCCGTCGCGGGGCTGCACCTTGTTGAGACATATGGCGATGTTCATTCGGTTGTCTTCGGCGACTGGCCGCCGCCCACTATCCCCGTGCTGCTCCCGGGCGGTCATTCTTCAACCAGTGCGAGAGGTCTCGGCCGATTCGTGCCTGAAGGTTGAGGATATCCTCCCGGTAGCCTTCGGTCAGTTCGCACCATAGTTCGGGGGGCATCGGCGGCGGCTGCATCTGATTCCAGCGATCCAGCCGCGACCGGAAGCCGGCAGGCAGGAAGCGGTGCAGCCGTTTGCCGTATCGCCCCGGACGGGCAAGGAAGCGGTGCAGCCGCTGGCTCCGATACCGGTGGGTCACATTCCGTCGTTCGACACCGATCGGCGCGTTTTCGTCGACGTCCAGAAAACGAAAAATACTCCGCAGGGTGCCGGCAGGGTCGGCGTTCCACTCCTCGAAGAGATAGACCCGGATCTGCTCGCGAGGAAACAGGTCGTAATACGGCTTCAGGTTGGCGTCATAAAAACCGTTCATCCGATACCGGCAGTCGGGCGTGTCGTTGGCCTGGATCCGCGCCGGCTCGGCGGCGAGCGCCTCCGCAAAGCTCGACAGCGATTCGAAGTCGCGGGCACGGTAGAAGTTGTAGGCAGAATAGGCCCGCTCCGCCGGCTGACGCACAAGCGCGATGAGCTTCGCGGCTGGAAGACGTTCGTGAATTCGGGCCGCGGTCTTTTCCGGAAAGTAACTACTCAGGTAGATCGCGGAGGCTTCACCGATCGCCCGCTTGCCTTCGGCCCCGGCAAAGAGTTGCTGGTAGGCATTCCAGTCGTAGACCAGCCGGTTCTTATACCGCGGGCCGGGCAATCGGTAATCGGGCAGCCTGCCGTCCATGAGAAAAAAGAACGGTTCCTTGTTCGGACTCATGCCGATGTCCGGATGCTGCTGCAGCGCGTGATAGAGCGCGTCGGTGCCGCACTTCTGGGCGCCGATGATGAGGAAGGTGGGCTTGGGCATGAGGCATGCTTTGGCAAATGGTCTTTCGGCCATCAACCTGGCTTCGGTCGATCGCGGTTGAAGAGCTTCATCCGCCGGATAGCGCGAACCGCCTTGTTCTTCCGACGCCGCACTGCCCGCACCGTCTTGATCGGCAGACACCGCAACACAGCCCGGGGCAGATGGTCCTGCCAGATGAACGGCACGTCTTCCAGCGACTTCGAACGATTGTAGGGCCGCTGGATCGGATGCTCACCCCGAGCCAGCGTCGCCGCGAGCGACTCATACTGCCGGCCAATGACAGCGAACGAGAAAAGCCGCTCGGTGCGGGCCATGGCGGCGTCGCTGTGCCGTTGCCAAACGTCGCGATTCATCATGTCGGCGATGTGATCGACACACTGCTCGATATTGTCCAGTGCCATCAGCCGACCCGTCACCCGATCCTCGACCGCGACATCGGTGATGCCCGGCAAGAGCGTGACCACGGGGACACAGCCATTGGCCTGGGCCTCCAGGACGACCAGCGGCATCCCCTCGGTGTTGGTGGGAAATACAAACACATGATGATCGCGCATTGCCGCAGCGATGGACCATGGCGGCTGCATGCCCGTCATCGTCACGAGATCGCTCACCCCCTCCTTGGCAAAAAGCTGCGCCAGTCGCCGCCCGTCCGGGCCATCTCCAATCACCGAGAGCGTCACCGGCAGACCGCGGGCCCGGCAGGCTGCGAGGATCGCGGGCAGTCGGAAAACGCCCTTGTGTGAGTCGATCAGCCGGGCAACGAAGAGCAGCCGCAGCGGCAGCTCCCAGGCACGGCGGGAATGCAGTTCCGCCGCCGTGGGCAGTTCGATCCCGTTGTCGATGCGGACCACGTGCTTGGCGGGAAAGCGGGCGGCGGCGCCTTTGCGAACCGCGGGACTGACGCCCACCGCACAGTTCCAGGCCCGAACGTCTATCTCGGCCATGTCGTAGAGATCCCGCCAGTCACCCTGTAGCACATACACGACTGCGATGTCATCGCTCAGGAGGTGGCAGGCACAGTGGGCCAGCCGGTTGAATTCGTTGACGGTGACAAACACCACGTCAAAACGCTGGCTGTTCCAGGAGGCGGCCACCAGCCCGGCCCGGTGAATGAGGCTGTCGTTGGGATTGAGCGGCGGGCAGTCGGTGGAAAAGCCGAGGCCTGCCAAGTCGGGCCACCATTCCCCCTTTCGTTCGGCCCAGACGGTGACGTCGTGCCCGGCGGCCACCAGGTGCCGGCCGAGGTTCATCATGAACTTCGGCCCGCCGCCTGGCGAAATCTCATCGAGCGAGAGTAGTATTTTCATTAACAATGCGATCCGCACAGAACGGACGACGATGCAGCGTGGATCACGAGCCGCTTCATCGCCCGCGACTGGACAATTCCCAGTGTTGTCTCCCACCTGTTTCTTGTCCACAACCTCGACGGCAAGTGGGCGGCGGGCATGACGGGTGTGTTCTGGACGATCGCGTGCGCGTGGCAGATCTATCTCCTCTCGATCGCGGAGGCCTCGCCGATCGCCCGCTTTCCTTCGGCGTTGGCGATGAGTTGCAGGTACGCATCCCAGTCGTAGACCAGCCGGTTCGTATATCTCGGCGCGGGCAATCGGTAGTCGGGCAGCCTGCCGTCCACGAGAAAAAAGAACGGCTCCTCGTTCGGACTCATGCCGATATCCGGATGCTGCTGCAGCGCGTAATAGAGCGCGTCGGTGCCACACTTCTGGCCGCCGATGACCAGGAAGGTGGGCTTGGGCATGAGGCCTGCTTTGGCAAATGGTCTTTCGGCCATCAACCTGGCTTCGGTCGATCGCGGTTGAAGAGCTTCATCCGCCGGATGGCGCGAACCGCCTTGTTCTTCTGCCGTCGCACTTCGCGCACCGTCTTGATCGGCAGACACCGCAACACAGCCCTGGGCAGATGGTCCTGCCAAATGAACGGCACGTCGGAAAGCGCACGCGAACGATTGTAGGGCCGCTTGATCGGATGCTCACCCCGGGCCAGCGCCGCCACGAGCGACTCATACTGACGGCCCATGGCGGCCAGCGAGAAGAGCCGCTCCGTGCGGGCCATGGCCGCCTCGCTCTGCCGCTGCCACACGTCGCGATTCATCATGTCGGCGATGTGATCGACACACTCCTCGATGTTACCAAGCGCCATGAGTCGACCCGTCACGCGATCCTCGACCGCGACATCGGTGATGCCCGGCAGCAGCGTGACCACGGGGACACAGCCATTGGCCTGGGCCTCCAGGACGACCAGCGGCATCCCCTCGGTGTTGGTCGGAAACACGAACACATGATGATCGCGCATCGCCGTAGCGATGGACCATGGCGGCTGCATGCCCATCATCGTCACGAGATCGCTCACCCCCTCCTTGGCAAAAAGCTGCGACAGTCGCCGCCCGTCCGGGCCATCTCCAATCACCGAAAGCGTCACCGGGAGACCGCGGGCCCGGCAGGCTGCGAGAATCATGGGCAGTCTCAAGACGCCCTTATGCCAGTCGATCAGTCGGCCGACGAAGAGCAGTCGCAGCGGCAGCTCCCAGGCACGGCGGGATTGCCGTTCGGCCGGCGTGGGCAGTTCGATGCCGTTGTCGATGCCGATCACAGTCTTGGCGGGAAAGCGGGCGGCAGCGCCTTCGCGGACCTTGGGACTGACGCCCACCGCACAGTTCCAGGCCCGCACGTCTATCTCGGCCAGATCGTAGAGATCCCGCCAGTCACCATGGAGCACATACGCAACCGCGATGTCATCGCTCAGCAGATGGCATGCACATTGGGACAGTCGATTGAATCCGCTGGCGTTGACAAACACCACGTCGAAACGCTGGCTGTTCCAGGAGGCCGCCACCAGCCCGGCCCGGTGAACGAGGCTGTCGTTGGGATTGAGCGGCGGGCAGTCGGTGGAGA
>CAZOMJ010000081.1:0-22094 GCA_964581055.1 uncultured Candidatus Kuenenia sp. | reverse complement strand
CGGAGCCAGCTGGGGGGATTCGAGAGACGCGTTCACCGGCTTTCAGACCATGGCGGCCCCCAACAGGCCACGATGCGCGAACGGCGGCGGCACTGCTGCGAGCAATCCCATCATTCCCGCCAGCAGCTACCACCGCGGCGGGGCGTATGTCGCGATGTGCGACGGCTCGGTGAGATTCATCACCGATACGATCGACGCCGGCGACCCCACTGCCACGAAGAACGCCGCGAACACCACCGTCGATAGCTCGGGCGCGGGCTACAAAGGCCAGAGCATCCGCGGCGTCTGGGGCGCGATGGGTACCCGGGCCAATGGCGAGGTGTTCGTGCTGCCATGAACTCCGACACACGATACGGCCAGACACAGATGGCAAGCCGCTTCACGACATCCAAGAGGGCAGGAGAGCATCGCATGTTCAAGCGGACGACACCGCTACCGCTGCGGACGCTCTGGCTGATCGCCGCGGCTGTCTTCGTGGCCGGCTGCGGCCCCAAGGGCCCGGACGTGCAGTTCGTGGAGGGAGTGGTCACGCTCGACGGCAAGCCGCTCGACGGGGCCACCGTGACATTCGCAGCGGTGGACAAGACCGGCATACCGGCGGCCGGCAAGACCGACGCCGATGGCCGCTTTCGGCTCAACGCCACGCAGGGCAAGAAGTATGGCAAGGGCACGGTGGTGGGCGACTATGTCGTCACGGTGCAGAAGCTTTTCTGGCCGGAGAAAGCCGTCGAGCCCGACCACATCACCCCGCTCGTCTACGAGAACTCGAAGGACTCGCCGCTCCGGGCCACGATCGTGAAGGGCCGCAACACGTTCGAGTTCGCGCTCACGTCCAAGCCCTTAAAATAAGCCAGCATCACAAGCCCATCGGCATGGTCGACTCTCGCGTGCCGCTCCGGATGCTGAGGAGCATGCCGCAGCCGGCGACTGGCTTCAGCACGCAGCACCAGCCCGTAACTCCGGGCAAGTTGAAAACTTGCCGCCGCGGGGGAACGGCACGTCTCGTGCCGAACAGGAGTGGCTGCGTCCCCTTTTCACTCGGGGCGGAATGTCATCGCGGCGTCGGTGCGGATGAACGTGACGGGCGGGCCGTCTGTCTGCGGCAAGGTCGCGATGCCGGGGTCGTTGCTCTCGAGGAGCCACGCGAGGAACTTTGATTCGTCGCCATCCTTCGTGGAAATCTCCGGCGGCGCCGTGCCCGCCCACTCGACCGCGACGCCGCCGGCGGCGACCGCCCGCACGAGCCCGCCGCACGTGAGCGTGAGCCCCCCGTCGATCTTCTCCACCGCCTCGAGCGGCTTGTCGCCAAGCACGCACACGCCCCCCTCCACTGCGACGAACTCGCTACGGTAGGAGCTGGCCACGATCGCCGCGGCCCGCGCCGCCTTGAGCGCGGGATCGACACGGCCCGTGAGCAGGTCCATGCCCCGCACAACGCGGTCGCCCACCACGTGCCTGCCCGCCGCGAAGGCGGTGAGGCCCGCGGCATTTCCCATGATGAGCCCCGCCGGCTCCGTAAACGCCATGCCGATGCGGTCCGCGGGGTTCGCGGCCGTGGCCAGTCGGATGAGTTCCGTGCCGATCGCCTCGGTCGCCTTGCCGTTGTCCTTGCTGCCGTTTGCCTTGCCACCAGCGTCCTTGCCGCTGAAATCAAAAAGCACCGCACTGCGCATCCCTTCGCCCCGCCAGACGACCGCCTCGGGGCTCTCGGCCGTGCCGGCGATGACCCGAACTCGTGGGCTCTTGGCAACCGTGATCTTCCCGTCGGCCGATCGCGTGATGTCGGCCTGCCAGGGCCAGCGGCTCTTGAACGGCACGTCGATCGCCTCCGGCACCGCCAGCGGCATGCTGCCGTCGGTCGAGAGCCAGCCCTGCACGCAGAGCACGCCGGGCTGCGTGGAGAGCCACTGCCCGACCGCGTCGATTGCGGCGTCGCGGTAGGCTGACTTGTCGCTCGCCGCCACGGCGATGAAGCGGTAGCCGTCGAGCGGCTGCACGGCCAACTTCTCGACGCTGTCGACCGCGTCGAATTCGACGGGCAGCCGAAAGACACCCCGCGTCGCGGTGATATCGCCCACGAGCAGGGCGGACTTGTCGTTCTTGGGAAACGGCATGCCGGAGAGCAGCCGGGCGATGTCGTCGATGAGCCTCCGTTCGAGGAGAAAGGACCGCCGCAGGGCCGCTCGCTCCTGCTTCACACGCACGGCCGAGGCATCCTCCGCAGGCTTCTCCTCGAGCGAGAAATCTTCGAGATCGTCGCCGTCGGCCAGATCGAGGTTCGGCTTGGCACCGGCGGCGGCTGACCGCAGCCGGTACGTTTCGGCCAAACCGCGAAACACCGTGTCGAGCCCCTTGTCGAGCGACTTGCTGCCGTTGAAGAGATCCTCGATCGTGATCCAGGTTCCGGCGGCCATCGGGCCGGGCTTCATCGTGGGATCCATGAAGAGCATGATCTGGTAGAAGCCGGTGTGGCCGCCGGCAAGCCACGCTGCGACCGAATCGGCGTAGGCCCGGCTTGAGATCGCGTGCTGCGGCCGCATCGGCAGCCGATAGTCGTGCTTCACGCCGCCGCTCGTCGACTCGGCGTTGACGATGCCGTAGCTGAGCCAGAGCGCGGGCCGGTCGGGCCAGACCGTCTTCAGCCGGCGGATCCGGGCATACCGCTCGCGGTTGTCGGCGTCGTAGTAATAGGCCGCGGCGATGTCGAACTTCCAGTCGCGGTCGTAGAGGCAGGGGCCGTTTTGGTCGGGCATGAAGGTCGCCGTCTGGAAGCCGGGCCGCAGCCGGCCGTAGCGGAGCTTCACGAAGTCGTGGATCCGGTTGAAGCCCTCGATCGCCACCCGCTGCTCCCAGCTCCACCAGGCCTGCCGCTGCCGCTCGGTGAGGTTTTCTTGGTTGCCCGCGACGCGGGCCGGATCGATCCCCGCCTCCAGGCAGAAGAGCCGCCAGCCCTCGTTCCACGCCTGGAAGGCCGCGAAATACATCGTCTCCTCGCCGATCACGACGCCATCGACGAAGTCGAGTGCCGGGAGCAGTTCCTTCTCGAGCGGCTGCCAGAAGCCGTCGCGCCACGTGCGGGAGAGGGCGACCTGGACCGGATTGGGCGCGGTTTTCACGCGGGCCAAGACCACCTTGCCGGCCGCGTGGGCCTTGCGGATCGCGTCGTCCTCTCTCACCGCGAGATCGTAATAGCCGCGGAAGGGCGACGTCGCCGCGCCCGGCCCGTGGCCACAGAGAAACACCTCGTTGCGGTCGCGGCCGAGCACGTGGGCGGCGGCCGGCGGCGCCGGCGCGGGTTTGCCCGTCGCTCTCGCGAGGGCACTGGCGAGATAAAGCCGCGTGGCCTCGTCGGTCTCCTCACGCACCGCCTGTTCGAGCATGGCGGCGTCGGCTGATGTGGCGCAATCGGCGGCCGCGGCGGCGGCATGGAGCCGCACAACGCGAGAGGGATCGGCGAGGCCAGCGGCCAAACGCCCGCGGGCCTGCTCGGGGGCTACGCGGGCGAGCGCGGTCATCGCGTCGGCCCGCACGACGTGGTCGGTGTTCTCGCAGGCAGTGACAAGGTCGGCGATCGCATCGGCCAACCGCTCGACGGCCAGTGCCGCGACGATCCGGCTCCGCACATACGGATGCTCGACGGCCAGCTGCCGCTGCCGCCGCGCGCGGGGCTCGGTGGGGAGGAGCGGCCCCAGGCGGAGCCGGGCCGCCTCGGCGAGGGTCCACTCGGCATCGTTGGCAAGCGAGGCGAGCAGCTCCTCGCTGATGGCGGGCAGTGTCTCGATCGCTGCAACCACGACACGTCCGTCGGGATCGGCCAGCCAGGTCGAGCCACCGTCTTTGATTGCAGCGAGCCTCGCCTGCGCCTTGAGGCCTTCGATCCGCAGCCGCGGGTCGGCGGCAAGAGAGGCCGCGCGGATCGCCGGCAGATCGTCGGCGGTGCCCTGTCGGCAGAGCAGTTCGACCGCCGCACGGTCGTCGGGCTTGTCGCGCAGATACATCCGCACCCGCTCGAGCAGCCCCTGCGGCGGCCGGCCGCGGGCGGCGAGCGCGTTCATCGCGGCCACGGCCACCGCCGCATCCTTGTCGGCGGCGAGCGCCGCAAGCTCCGCGTCGCCCGTCGGCACAGCGAGCAGCCCATACCCCTCGGCCGCCGCCCGCCGCAGCCGGGGATCGGCCGCCTTGGCCGCGATCGCCAGAAGGGGCGGCGCCTGCCTCGACTCGATGGCGGCCAGCGCCCGTAGGCCGCCGCACTGTCGCACCACGCTGCTGCCGTCGACGGCCCCCGCGGCCATGCTCGTGTCGCGGATCAGCCCCGGCCCACCGGCCTCAGGCCCGTCCTCCAGCGCGTCTTCGATCACGTCGTCGAGCGAATCCTCGTTTGCTTTCTTGAACTCGCCGAGCAGCGCCACGAGGTCTTTTTCGTAGCCGCCACGGTCGTATTTCGTTGCCCGCAGGAAGGCGATCGCGGCCGGTTCCGCGGCGGTGCCGATCGCGAACGGCACCACGAGCTTGAGCCGCCGCACGGCTGGATCGACCGACTGCTGCTGATTCCCGCGGCCCAGATCGAGCCCCGCCTCGAGCACCGCCCGCGCGACGGTCGGGCTCGTCCTCGCCGCATCGAGATGGTCGGCGAGGGCGTCGATCTTCGCGAGCCCTACGTCGCCCCACTCCACGCTCATGCTCCGCGACAAAAGCGCCGCCACGACCGCGTCGCCCGTCACCTTGCTGTCGGCAAAGGTGTCGAGCCACGCGAGCCGGGCCGCCTCATCCGGCCCGAGGCCGAGCCGGCGGGCCAGGAGCGGCGCCGTCGCTGCAAGCAGCTTCTTGAAGTCGCGGGCATCCGCATACGGCACGACGATCCTTTCCGGGGCAGTGTCGCCCGTGGCCGCGGCCTCCACCGCGATGCCGCCATCCGCCGGCTCCATCTGCACGAGCAGATCGACCGGCAGCCGCGCCGCGAAGGCCGCGAGCGTGAGACGGCCGGGCTTCACGAGGGCGGGGCTCGTAAGTTCGTCGCGGATCGCCGCGAACCTTGGTGGATCGACGAGCACAATCCCCGGCCGCGAAAGGAGCCGCTCGTGCAGCAGCGTGGCCAGGCAGTGGATGGCGACCAGCTTCGGCTGCCGCACCTCTTCCGTGGCAAGCCGCGTGGCGGGCGGCTGCATCGCCGCGCGGATCACGTCCGCGGCCGCGTCCGGCGCCGCGGCCGATGCGGCATCCTCAAAGAGGCCGAGCAGCCTGATAACGAGCAGCGCGGTGACGAGCAGGGATCGAGCGAGCATGTGTCTAGCGAGCAGGGTATTCATTGGATCCGCGGGGCGGCTGCGGCGAAACTCCCCGCGATCGTATGCCGCCCCACCGGCCCCCGCATCCTGCAAAAGCAGGAGGTTCCCTTGTTGTGCGATCCACGTGATTCGGGGGCACGGGGAAACTCGCTCCCGTCCCAATAGTGTCCGCGAAGGAGTTTGACCGGTGGCTACGAGTTTTTAACTTGTGGAATCCGTGCAGGGGACACGGACAAGTTGAAAACTTGCCGCCACGGAGGGCAGGGGACACGGACAAGTTGAAAACTTGCCGCCACGGGGGGCAACTCCTGTTCCCGATTTTTGTTCACGCCAGCCGGCGGGATTCCTGGTCGAGAGCGTCTACGACAAAACGGATCATGTCGGCGGCCAAGTTGGCGGCGAAGGGATCCCGCGAGTCGAGCACCGCCGTGTGCGGGATGCCGAGCGCACGCAGCTTGCTCTGCAGGCGGGCGGCACCATCATGCCAGTGGACGTCGGCGGGGTCGCTGGCAAACCACTGGTGCCGTGGCCAGTTGAGCGGGTGCACGTGGAGGATCGCCGTGTCCTGCCGCGCGCGCTCCACGTCGCCGTAGGTCTCCCAGAGCGTGTCGTAATAATCGCCGTCGTCGCGGTCGTCGCATTCCCGCATCGCCAGATGGAAATCGATCGCCGGAGCGATAGCGGCCGCCACCGGGAAGACCGTGGGATGGCGGTAGGAAATGCGAAGCGCTCCTTGGCCGCCCATCTCCGCGCCGATCAGGGCGATGCCGGGCGGCCTCACGCCAAACCGTCGTTCGATCTCGGGCCGCACCTGCTCAAGAACGAACCGCTCCGGCGTGATGCCCTTATCGAAGCCTGGCATGATCCGGTCGAGCCACCACGAGCGGCCCGTCCGCGGCGCGATCGCCGGCAGACCGGCCGCCTCGATCGCATCGCGGAGCGTTGTCGATTCCTGCAGCCACGGTTCGGCCACTCCATGCAGAGAGATCACCGCGTGGCCGGGCTCGGCCCCAGGGGGCTCGAAGAGCTCGCAGACATGGCCGGCGACGGTGATCGTCGACCAGTGAGGCCGCGGGGCGGGCGGGTGCGACGGCGATGCGGAGGGGGAGGGCATGAAGAGGACGGCGGCTGCCAGGGCGTCATGGCGTGACGCGGGAGAGAAAACGTGGATAATCCATCGTCACTCTACCCTCTTCGCCTTCCCTGCGCCGCTGCCCCCCCAATGCACACCCTTCTCACCGCCGACCAGCTTTCCGAAGGTATCGACCGCCTGGCACGCGACGTGCGGCAGGCTTATGGGGACGGCCCGCTTACGGTCGTCGGCGTCCTCACCGGCAGCGTCGTGGTCGTATCGGATCTGATTCGCAGGCTCTCAGGACCGGTCCGCCTCTCGATGGTATGGGCCAGCAGCTATCGCGGCACCGCGACACGGGCGGGCCGGCTCGACCTGCGGCTCGATCTGCTGCCCGACCTCACAGGCCAGCACGTGCTCCTGGTCGACGATATCTTCGACAGCGGCCGGACACTGGAGGCGATCCTCGCCGACCTGCGGGGCAGGGGGGCGGCCAGCGTGCGGTCGCTCGTGCTCCTGCGGAAGCTGGGCCGCGCGGAAGTGGCGATCGCGCCCGACTTCGTCGGCTTCGACATTCCCGACCTGTTCGTGGTCGGCTACGGACTCGACTACGACGGCGCCTGGCGGCACCTGCCCCATGTCGCAACGCTCGATGCCGACGACATCGCCGCGGCCAGCGACGGCCCGCCAGAGGGTGGCGACGGGCCGTGATTCAGAAATAGCCCTCGCGCTTCTTCTTCTCCATCGATCCCGCCTCGTCGCGGTCGATCAGCCGTCCCTGTCGCTCGCTCGTGCGGGTGAGCAGCATTTCGGCGATCACCTCCGGCACCGTGACGGCGGTCGATTCGTGGGCCGCGGTGAGCGGATAATCGCCCATGGTGCGAAAGCGGACGCGTTTCATCGCCGGCTGCTCGCCAGGCAACAGCCTGAAACGGTCGTCATCGACCATGATCCACGACCCGTCGCGTTCGACGACCGGCCGCTCGGCCGCGAAGTAGAGCGGCACGAGGGGGATCCGCTCGCGGTGGATGTATTGCCAGATGTCGAGCTCGGTCCAGTTCGAGAGGGGGAAGACGCGGATGTTCTCACCGCGGCGGATGCGGGTGTTGTAGATGTTCCAGAGTTCCGGCCGCTGGTTCTTCGGATTCCAGTGGTGGTTCGCGTCGCGGAACGAAAACACTCGCTCCTTCGCCCGCGATTTCTCTTCGTCGCGACGGCCGCCGCCGAGCGCTGCATCGAAGGAATTCCGCGTGAGGGCCTCGATGAGTGCGTGCGTGTTCATCGTCGGCGTGTAGACACTGCTGGGAAAATCGAAGGGGTTCATGCCTTCGGCGATCGCCTTCTCGTTGACGTGCACGATCAGCTTCAGCGCATGTTCGTGACAGTAGCGGTCGCGAAACTCGATCATCTCGCGAAAGTTCCAGGTCGTGTCGATGTGCAGGAGCGGAAACGGCAGGGGCCCCGGGGCGAACGCCTTGCGGGCGACATGCAGCATGCACATCGAGTCCTTGCCGATCGAATAGAGCAGCGTTGGATTCTCGAACTCGGCCGCCACCTCGCGGATCGTGTGGATGGCCTCGGCTTCGAGGGCGTCGAGATTACGGAGTTCGTATGCCATCAGTCAGCGGCTTTTTTGCGGGCCGGTTGTGGCAGTCGGAGCGAAGGCAGGTCGATGCCGAGGGAGGTGTCGGCGGCACGCAGGTCGCTCTCGGCCCGCCAGTATTCCTGCCGGGCGTTGATCTCGGCAACTTCGGCCTCAAACTTCGCCTGCTCGCGGAGCGTCACCCGCAGCACGTCGCTGCGGCCGAGCCGGAGTTGCTCCCGTTCGGCGAGCGCCACGAGCCTCGCCAGTTCAAGCCGATGTTTCGACTGCTCGTGGAACTCGTAGGCCCGTTCCAGCAGCGAGAAGGCGTCCTGCACCTCGGCCCGAACCTGGTCTCCCGCGTAGCTGAGTTGGCGGTTGATCTGCGTGAGCTGCGAGTCGAGCGTCTGCAGCTTGCCGAATGCATCGCGCCGCTGCACGGGCATCTGGAAGACCAGCGCGGCCTGCAGCACCTGGCGATCGAGCCCATTGGGACCTGAGAGCGGGCTCTTGCCATATCCGGCATCCTGATTGCCCGTGAGCTGTCCGTCGATGCCGGGGAGCGTCTGGTTGACGGCGAGCTTGCGTTCCACGAGCAGCTTTTCCCGCTGGAGCGACAGCCGCTGAAACTCGGGCCGTGCCGCCGACGCCCGCGCGATCGACTGCTCGTAGGTCTCGATGGTGGGCTCCACGGGCAACGGCACCGAACGCATCCGGCTGCGGCGGGCCAGCAGCGGCTGGCCGCTCTCGTTCCGGTGGTAGAGCGACAGTTCGATGGACGCCTGCTGCATGGCCCGGTCGGCCTGTACGATGAGGCCGTTGCGCAGCGCGATGTTCTGCTGGTTATCGACCCGTTCAATGTTGGCAACGATGCCACCCTTCACCTTGAGGGCCAGCTGCGTGTCTCGTTCGGTCGCGAGTTGAAGGAGACGTTCAGTCGCGGCATACCGTTCACCGCTCCCCATCCAATTCCAGTAGGTCCGGGCGGCCGATTTCATGTAGTCGAGCCGGCTGCGTTCGATCGTGGGTTCGGCGAGCGAGACGTCGAGGGCGGCCTGGGCCCGCGAGGCCCGGGCGCGGTCGATTTCACGGTCGCGTGCCAGGGGGATGTTCAGGCCGCCACGCCATTCGCCCGCGTCGGCGGTCTTTTGCCCGAGGTTGTAGGTGGGGAAGTCGCCGAAACCGGTGCGGAAGCCGCCGAAGGCGCTGATGCCCCCCGTCATGAACTGCTGCGAAACCCCGAAGTCGGAGCGGTAGTTTTCGTAGGTGCCCGGTGCGAGCGACTGCCCGGCCATGTTGACCTTGGTGTCGAAGGCGCCCATGGCGCTGGTGAGCTTCCCGGCGGCGATCCCCCGCTCCCGTTCGACGGCCTGCAGGAGCGGGTAGCTGAGGAGCACGCTCCTGAGCACGTCCTGCAGCGTGAGGGGTTCTGGCCTGTCGTCGAGCGACAGGCCTGGCACCTGCGGCGACAGCGAGGGCTTCGAGGGGGCGATGTCTGCCAGCGCTGGGACTCCGTCCTGGGTGGGCTGACTTGCCGGCGCGGGCAGTGGTGCCGGTGCAGGCAGTTGTTCCGGTGCAGGCAGTTGTTCCGGCGCGGGCAGTGGCTCCTGCGCAGCGGTCCGGCTGGCCGGCGTCAGTTCCAATGGCGCGTCGGTCACCTGCAGGAACGACTGCGTCAGGATCGGGCTCAGCCTGAGCGCATCATGTACTGGCTCGATGCTGACCGCGTCGGGAGCGGGCGAGAAAAGCCCCGGCTCGCCAGCCGACGCCGGACTGATCGACAGCGTGGCCGCGATCAGCATGACGGCGATGACCGCGGACTCGCGTCGCAGCGGGATGCCGGCACCGGAGGTTTGATGTCGCGTGGATGTCATGGTCGGCCATGCCTGCGGATGCCTATCCGACCTTGATCTTCGGCGGCTTGGGGCCATCCTTGCCGCCATCCATCTGCTTCGAGGCAGGGGCCAGCACGGGCGGGAATCCGTTGAGTCGCCGCCAGATTTCGTAGCCCAGCGGCACGCGGTTCAGAAACACCCAGCCGATCGCCTGGTTGCCTTGGCGCAGAAACTGGGAATCGGGCCACGGATCGCCGGCGAGTCGCTGTTCCGGCTCGACGAGCACGCGAAATTTCCCGGCACCGCTGCTGGCGGCGTCGATCTGGCGGATCCGGCCGCCGAACGTGCCGATCGCGAGCTCCGGCCAGCCGGAGAACTGCACGGCCGGCCAGCCCTCGAACTGCAGTCGCACGTGAGGCATTCGTCCGGTGCGTTCTGCATAGGCGAGTACCAGCGGCGCATCGATGCCATCGAGCAGCAGTTCGACCACGCGGTCGTTGGTGTCGGGCACGATGCTGCAGAGGTCCTCACCTTCCTTCACGAACTGGCCTCCCTGTCCGATGTTGGCCGAGATGCGAAAGACGACGCCATCGCAGGGGGCGACGACAAGCCTCGCCTTGAACCGCTCGATGCGGTTGTCGATTTCCTGGATCTCGCGTTCGATGGTAAAGAGGTTCTGCTCGCTTTTGCGCAGATTGCCGCGGGCGACGGCGACCGCCGACAGGCCTGCGGCATCGGCCTGCATCAGGAGCGCCTCCTGGGTGAGCAGGGTCGCCTGGGCGCGCTGGATCTCAGCGAGCGCCTTGTCGGTGTCGGTCTTGGCGCGATCGGCCCGCATCCGTGCCTCGTCACGAGACAGTCTGCTTTCGAGTCCGCCAAACTGCGGGTTGTTGAAGAGTTCCTCGAACATGTTGAAGCGGTTCACTTCGAAGCCCTGCGCAAATTTTGCATTCGCCCCGGCCTGCTGCGCGACCTCGACCGACTTGCGGGCCGCCTCACGGTTCGCCTCCGCTGCCTGGATCGCTGCTTCCCGTGCCGATTCCTGGGCCTTCGTGGCGGCCGTGAGTTCCGCCACCTCGAGCCGCGCGGCCACGAGCCGCTCGCTGAGGAATCCGCGCTGCGCCTCCAAGCGTGCGGCAAGCTCGGGATCGTTGTCTTCGATGTCGACCACCGGATCGTTCATTTTCACGCGGGTTCCCTCGACCACGTGCCAACGGCGGATCTGTCCTGAAACTCGTGCGGTGATCACCTGCATGCGTTCGACGGGTGAATAGGCGGTGACCATTCCCTGGCCCTGCACGGTCTGCTGCCAGGGCACCAGGGCGAGGGCAAATGGGGCGGCAAGAAAAGCCAGAAAAAGCAGGCGGGCGAGGATGCGGACGGTCCGGGGCGTGGCGGCACCGGCGAGCGCCGACCGCCTTGGCGTGGAACTGCCCGTGTTGTGCTTCGTGCGGGTCATTTCCACTCCACGGCGCGGTCGCAGCGTTTCTTGATATCGTCGCGCGCCGTGACAATGACGAGGGTCCACGGCGCGGTGCGGTCGAGGATCGACTCGATCAGTTCCGGGCAGTCACGCATGTCGAGGCCATCGAGCAGGCCATCGATGAGGAGCAATTGTGGCTTGCCGGCCAGGGCTCGGGCGATCGAGAGCCGGGAAATTTCGTTGGAGGAAAGGGGCAGGCCGTCGGATGCCAGGGGCGTGGCGACGCCCTGCGGAAGCCGGGCCACCCGGTCGGCCAGGCCGACCATTTCCAGGCTGCGGCGGATGTCGGCCGAAGAGAGATCTTCGCGGCCGACCCGCACGTTTTCGGCGACCGTGTCGGCAAAGGTCTCGGCCCGGCCCACGTAGGCCACCGTCAACCGGGTGGCCGCACGGTCGAGCGACCGCGCGTCGATCCCTTCGAATTCGAGCAGCCCCTCCCGAGGGACTCGGAGCAGCCCGAGCAATTCGAGCAGGAAGGTTTTGCCACTTCCCGAAGGGCCGTAGACGGCAACCCGTTCGCCGGCCCCGACCTCCAGCCGTTGCGGAGCATGGCCGTCGCGGATCACCTCGGCCACCGCCGACATGGGCCCCGTGTTCGGTGGCAGGATCTCGCCGCCGGAGGGCTCGAGCGGCAGCTGGTCGAGCACGCCAAGTTTGTCGAGTGAAGCCTGGAGGTCGTAGAAGATCTCGATGTATTTGCCGATCTTGGACAACGCCGTCAGCACAAGGGTCACGATCAGTTCGCCGGCCACGAGCTGTCCGAGCGTGAGCTGGCGGTTGATGACCAGCCAGCCGCCCAGGCCCAGGACCACGGTGCTCCCCACGGCCTCGAGCAACAGCGCGAAGAGTGTCTGCCGCCAGACGACGCGGAAGTGCCGTTTGCGGGCCATGACGTAGGCATCGGCCAGACTGTCGGCGCGGTCGAGGGCGAGGTCACCGCCGCGGCCGAACCGGAAGGTGTGCGGGCACTTTGCGATCTCCTCCAGCCAGGCAGCCATGTCGAACTTCGCGTAGCTCTCGTCGATGCTGGTCCGCACGCCACCGATCCCCAGGACGACCATCATGAAGGCGACCAGAATCACCATCACGGCTGCAAAGGTAAGCAGGTAGGGATGGTAAAATGCCAGCACGATCAGGCCGACGACGGTGATCATCACGATGCCGATGCCGTCCACGAGCAGGGTCGACACCGACTTTTGCACCGTCGACACCTCGAAGAACCGGTTGACGATGTCGGTGGGATTGCGTCCATCGAAGGACTCCATCTCGGCCTGGGCGAAGTGGCTGGCAAAGGCATCGGCCGTCCGCACGAACAGTCG
Organism: uncultured Candidatus Kuenenia sp.; assembly: GCA_964581055.1. Taxonomy (GTDB): domain Bacteria; phylum Planctomycetota; class Planctomycetia; order Pirellulales; family UBA1268; genus CAMCQY01. The sequence continues at coordinate 9,518 of CAZOMJ010000081.1, read as the reverse complement.
GCGCTGAAGGCACTCAGCGACGAATGTCTGCAATGCCCGCAGCACGGCGGCGACGAACAGGAAGGCGAACATCACGAGCGACAGCACCATGACCGGCCAGAGCAGCACGCCGAAGGCGACCGTGTTGACGAGCGCTTCGATCGCCGCGGGCACGACGATGGAGAGCAGGCCGACGCCCAGGGCAAACGCCAGGAGCGTCATCAAGTCGGACCGCTCCAGCCGCAGCAACTGCGAGAGCCGTCGCCACGGACGCGTCGGGCGGTGCGCTGTATGGCCGGCGGTCGGCTGGGTCATGCGTGAACCATGGAAGGGAGCGGCTCTCCGGAACGGCGAACGTGCTGCGGTCCGCAGCGGGCTCGGTTCATGGAGGGGCCTCGTGTCGTGGCGACGGTACGGCCATTTACCGGGGTGTATAACGAGAAGTACAGGTTCGTGTCGATTTCACTCTCCACCTCTCGAATGGGGCCGACCCGCCGTGGATATGCCGGAAAGATGGGGAATGAGGGGCAATTTACGCCCCCGTCGCACCCATCGGTTCTTACGAACACGTGTATCGAAAATATCTATATCTGCTCGGAGGCATCCATGAGCTGGCTCAACTACCACCACCTGCTCTACTTCTGGACGGCGGCCCGCGAGGGGAGCATCACCAAGGCCTGCCAGCAGCTGCACCTCACGCAGCCGACCGTGAGCGGCCAGATTCGGGAACTGGAAAAGTCGCTCAAGACGCGGCTCTTCGAACGGACCGGCCGCTCGATCAGGTTGACCGAAGCTGGTCAGATGGTCTACCGGTATGCCGACGAGATCTTCACGCTGGGGCGGGAGTTACAGGACGCGGTCTCCGGCCATTCAGTCGGCCTGGCGATGCGGGTCGTCGTCGGCGTGGCGGATACGCTTCCGAAGCTGCTGGTGCACCGACTGCTCGCGCCGGCGATGCATCTGGGGCAGGAGGTGCGGGTCACATGCATCGACGGAGAGCCGAATCGGCTGCTCGCGCAGCTGGCGCTCCACGAGCTCGACCTTGTCATCAGCGACTTTCCGGCGAATCCCCAGTTGAGCATGAAGGCCTTCAACCATCTGCTCGGCGACTGTGGCGTGACATTCTTCGGCACGGCTGAACTCGTTCGACGGTACCGTCGCGGGTTCCCCAAGTCGCTCGACGGGGCGCCGATGCTCCTGCCCGGCGGCAACACGGCCCTGAGGCGGTCGCTCGAACAGTGGTTCGATGAACAGGGCATCCGCCCCCTGGTGCGGGCCGAGTTCACGGACAGTGCACTTCTCAAGGCATTCGGCGGCTTTGGCGACGGGGTGTTCGCGGCGCCGACCGCGGTGGAGGACGAGGTGCAGCGCATGTACGGCGTGGGCGTCGTCGGCCGGGAGGAGGCGGTGCGGGAGCGTGTGTACGCGATCTCGGTGGAGAAACGCCTCAAGAATCCCGCCGTGGTGGCGATCTCGCAGGCTGCGAGGCGGACGCTGAACCAAGGTTGAGAGGCTGGCGGAAGCAGCCCGGCCGAGGCGGTTTCGGACCCGTGAAAACCGCCGGCGAACGGCTCCCCTTGGATTCGAGTTTCAACGGGTGTTCGTGGTCGGGTATGGTCTCGTCTCTGTCGACGTAGCCCGATCTCATGATGATGCTGTCGTTCACACCCGAACCGTCGTGGTCCGCCATGCAAGCCCACAAGACCCGCTCCCTCCTGATCGTTGCGCGGGGGCTCGATCCCATCGGCGCCGGCCGGCAGATCGAACTGGTCGCCGGGGCGTTTCAAGCCGGGGGCTGGAAGGTGCACCTCGCCGTGACAACCGCTGGCGGTGCCGTTGCCGCGCGGTTGGCACATGCCGGCGTGACCGTGCACAGGCTCTCCACACGGCCCGTGATCGACGCTGCGGTGGCCGTGCGTCTGGCGTTGTTGGCCCGCAGGCTTGACTGTGGACCATCCGATGTGGTTCTCGCCTGGGGCCGTTCGCAGACCCGGCTCGCCACTGTCGTGAAACTGCTGATGCCCACGGTCCGGTTCATCAGCCATCTCTCCGTGCGGCCCCGTGGGACCGTCACGGGGCTGGCGCTCGGCAAGGCCGACAGGGTGATCGCGTCATCGCCAGCCGTGGCGGATGGGTGCGAACGGCTGGGCGTGGCGAGGGTGACGATCGACACGGTCCCGCCGGCGGCCGATCCGCCAGCTGCCGAGGGACTCTCACGGGCGGAGCTCGCCATTCGCCTCGGTCTCGACCCCGAAAAGATCTGGACGCTCTGCGCGGCGCCGCTGGTGCCGGACGCGAGGCTCGAACGGCTGCTCTGGGCGATCGACCAACTGGGGGTCGTGCACCGGGGGCTCGAGCATGTGCTCGTCGGAGCCGGTCCGCTGCGGGCCCGCCTGCTGAGGCGGGCCCGCGTGCAGCAGCTCGACGAACGGCTCCACCTTTTTTCACATCTCGACTGCCTGCCCGACCTGATGCGAGAGGTGCGGCTGGTCTGGCAGTCGGGTGAGGTGGCCTGTGGCGGCGGGCTGCTCGACGGGATGGCATTGGGCATTCCGGCAGTGGCGGTGGCGAGCGACTCGGCACGGCAGCTGATCGTCGATGGCGAGACTGGCCGGATCGTGCCGGCCGAACCGGAAAGCGAGTTTCCGCGGCGAGCGCTGGGCATCATCGAGGATGACGGGCTGGCCGCCAGATATGGAATCGCGGCCAAAGCACGGGCGGCCGCCGAATTTCCGACAGAACGAATGGTCGCGGCGATCATGGCCGCGGCTGAACGTTAAGTCGCGTCAATCTCGGCGGCGAGCACTCGGCCGGCCGTCAGCGATCGCAGTTCGCCGTCTTCCGCGACGAGGATGCCCGCCTTGAAGACCTGCGCGGGCATCGCGAACATCCGTGAGAGATCGGCGTCGCGACGGTAGACCGTGATGTCGGCATCGGCCCCGACGCCAAGATGCCCCTTGGTGGCAAGGCCAGCAATCCGCGCGGGGGCCGCTCGCGTGATGATGCAGAGTTCCTGGAGCGTGTATTCGCGGGTGATTCCCCCCAGCGGGCTCCGTTTCCTGACGGCTGGATGGATCCGGTCGAACGCCTCACGCCGGAATGCCGCGTCCCCAAGCAGTCGCATGAGGTGCGGATAGGCGGTGAAGTGCGCGCCGTTGGGGTGATCGGTGGAGAGTACCAGCCGCCAAGGGTCGGTGGCCGACAGAAACCATTCCAGGCCGATCGCCCATTGCCAGGCGTGCACGAGACTCTTCTCGCGGTAGCTGATCGGAAGCACGCCACAGCCCCCTTCCAGATGCAGGTCGTGCGACATCCACGGCACGCCGGTGGCGTGGGCCAGATGCTCGGCGGCCGCGGAGTCGCCGGTCATCGCCACCGTGTCGCCGAAGAGCACCTGACCGACGTCGAGCGTGAGTTCCGGATGCGCGTTGAACCACTCGACGACCGGTGCGACGCCAGAGCCGAACGTGTCTGGATCGAGATCGCCGCCGGTGTAGCTGTGGAACTGCACGTGCGCGAGATGCGCCGGCAGACCATCGAACGTCCGCATCGTCTCCAGCAGTGTCCGCCAGTTGCCCGGCAGGCCGAGGTTGGCGGTATGGACGTGGAGAGGGTGCGGCAATCGAATCGCCTGCACAGCACGGGCGAGCCGCTCCAGAAGCGTCCGGCCGGTGAGCGACATGCCCGGCAGCGGCGTGTCGAGATCGCGGTGGTCGCCGCGGCCCCGCTTCCAGAAGACCGGACCGCCCGGGTTGGCCACCTTCACGGCCCAGCCCCTGCCTCCCTGCACCGCCGCTGCGACGAGTCGTTGCACCTCGCGGTCGCCCTGCCCGTCGCGGGCGCGGTCGAGGGCCACCATCACGTCGGCGTCGTCGGCCGCCAGCAGGTAGATGCCCTTGTCGAGGATGGGCAGTTCGGCGAGTTCCATGTGGGCCACGCCGGCCGCAGCCGTGGCGATCGCCGCATCGAACACGGTCGTGTAGCCGAGCGCCGCGTAGAGCGCCCCGGTCGAGTGGATCGTGGGCACGGCGGCAGGCGAGCGGCGCGCGAGTTGCGGGGCGATGCGTCTGCCGGCATTCACCTTCGGGCCGGCCACATGGCTGTGCAGGTCGACGCCCCCTGGCATCACGACCCGGCCGCCGGCATCGAACCGTGTGAAGGGCTGCGGATCGGCCGGCTTGGCGATGATCGTGCCGTTCTCCACCCAGATGTCGTCCACGACGCCATCGCGGCCGTGCAGCGGATCGTGGATCGTGCCGCCCGTGAGGACGAATCGATGCAGGGCGGGAAGAGGGCCGCTGGTCTGGCTCCGGGGCTGGTGCGAGACGCTCATGGCCGTCCTCCGGCGTCAGGCATGGCGAGCGATTGCCGCACTGCGCCGGCAAGATCGACGAGCAGTTCCCGCATCGGCGGCACCCGTCCCTGCCGATGCTGGGCGAGCACGACACGACGGCCATCCTCGCGGAGCATCGTCCCGGCGGTGGCGAACGATCCGTTAACGCAGCGGAGGCTGATCGTGCGAACGGCCGGTCCGGACGCAGTCTCCATCGCATCGCTGATCCTCACCTGCGCGAGGGCACCGCCGCGGTCGATAATGGCCTGCTCGAGCGGGCCGTTCAGCCGCCCTAGGATCAGGACAGCATCGATCTCGCCCCGGTCGATCAGCCGCCGGGCATCGGACTCGGCCGGCAGAAACAGGCCGCCCATCCGGTCGGCGCGGGCGATCGCGCCGGCAGCCCCATACGTCCAGGTGCACGCGGCCGCGGCGCCGGCGACGTTGGCACCGCTGGCCGCGATGCCGCTGCCGAGCGGGATCTGGAAGGCGGGTTTTTCATGGGCGATCGTGCGGACCAGATGCACGACGCTCCAGGCCTCCAGTCCGACCGGATCGTCAGCATCAGCCGTGATGATCGCCACACATGCGGCCGTTTGCAGTGCCGCTTCCACCGCAACGCAGGCGGCGGAGAGCGGCGTGTCGGTGAGCGTCACGTGCCGGCCGGCGATCCGCATCTGCAGCCAGCGGGCCGCCTCCACGGTGAGTTCGCGGGCGAGCGGCAGGTGGCTATGCGTGGAGGCGTCGGGCATGACGCTGGCGGGGCCGACCGCGATCGTCCGTCGTTGTCGACCGTCAGCCAGCGTGGGAGCGACGAATCGCTCGATGAACCGAGGATGCGAGCCGGTGGGATCGCAGCACCAGAAGATGACGAGATCGGCACGGTCGCGGAGTTCCTCCCAGACGGCCGTCACTTCACCGGCTCGCGCGATCGTTGGTCCCGCTGTCCGAGCCGTTTCCGGCAGGCCGGCATCGACCGCGGCGCCGAGCGTGTCGGCGAGATCGAAGGCGGCGGTGATGGACTCAAGCGTGGCGTTGGCCAGGCCGGTGACGAGCACGCGTCGGGCTCCGGCGAGCACCGCCGCCGCCCGATCCAGTGCCTGCACGCGCGAGACGGGGCTGCCCGCCTCCCAGGCCTCGGGATGAATGGCATCGGCGGAGGCTCGGGCGGCGAGGAGTGCCGTCTGACCGTGCGGACAGCCACGTTCCACGCCATCGGCAGTGATCAGGATATCGTCACACAACAGCGGGCATGCCGTGCACGTGCACCGCTCCGGGGCCGTCCCGCTGGAATCCGGCGACTCCTGATTCACGACTTCGGCAGCACCCAGATGTTGCGGTAGCGAACCGGGTTGCCATGGTTCTGCAGGTGGAGCGGGCCTTGCGGCGACTCCTGTTTCAGGGGACCGCCCGGAGTCAGCGTCGGCACCTCGACGTCGTCGTGGATGACGGTGCCGTTGTGACGCACGGTCATGCGGGCATTCTTCACCTTCTTTTCTCCCTCGAACCGCGGCGCGGTGACGTTGATGTCGTAGGTCTGCCATGTGAGTGGCGGTAGGCACATGTTCACGAACGGAGCCGCGGCCTTGTAGATGCCGCCGCACTCGTTGTCCTTCCCCTCGAGCCCGAAGCTGTCGAGCATCTGGGTCTCGTAGGTGCCCATGACGTAGGCGCCGCTGTTGCCGCGACCTTGGCCGCGATCCTTCGGCTGGTAGGGCAGGCGAAACTCGATGTGCCAGAGTGCATCACCGAAGCTGTCCTTGGTGGTCACGCCCTCCATCAGCAGACCATCCTCGGAGACACGGCCATCAACGAGCTTGGACGTGTCGGTGCTGGTGCCCGAGCCGTCATAGATGACGATCGCACCCGCCGGCGGCTTCTGCCCCAGCGTGGCACTGCTGCGGGTGGCCTTGGGGAGCCTGGCGATCTCGCTGCCGGAGTCGGAGAGAACGACGATCGCGCCTTCTCGGATCTCTCCGGAGCGTTTGTTGCCGCCCCAGTCGAGGGCCTCCACCTTCACCACGGCGGCATCGCCCTCGCCATCGCGGACGCCCGTGCCCTTGATCTTGTTCGGGGGTGTCCAACCATCGCCCGGCAGTCCGCCCGGGTAGGCGACGACGTCGAACTTTCCGTCGCCAAGGGCGATCACCTGCACGCCGAACGGCACCGGCTCACCGTCGTGCGTGACCGTGCCGGCGTATTCCCCCTGGAAGAGAAAATCGGCATCGGTCTTCGCGGGGTCGGTGTACGCGGCATTGCCGGTAGGGGCAGCGGACGCGACCGGCGGGATCAACACGCCCAGACCGATCAGCAGGGCGGCGGGCAGCACGCATTGAAAGACACGACGCATGACAAAACTCCTGTGAAGGGGAAGCGCATAGTATGCCCCAAAACCGGGCGGGATGGGAGAGAAGGCCGAATGAACGGGAGCCGGGATCGGCGAAGGTGGAGGAGGCGAGGAGGATGTCTGACGTGTTGTGCCCACCATGCCGATCGGGGTGGCAAGTCGGAATCTCCGAGCGACGGAACCTTTGCCGTCCCAGCGGCAACCGCCAGACCGCCGCCTACACCAGCCCGGTGAGCGGGCCGTCGCCGCAGTAGTCGGGGTTACCGAACCGGACGAGTTCCGTGTGTCCCATGCCATGGGCGATCGCGAGATGCAGTCGATTGTGTGGCACGCCCTTGAAGTCGACAGCCCTGCCCATCGTGAAGCCGAGGCCATTGCCCACCAACACCCAGGGAATGTCGTCGAGGGAGTGGGAGTTGCCCTCGCCCAGTTCGTTCGTCCAGAGGATCGTCGTGTGGTCGAGCAGCGAACCGTGACCACCCGGTTCGGGCGTCTCAGCCAGCCGCTTGGCGAGGTGGGCCACCTCGCCCGCATACCAGGTGTCGATCTTGGTGAGCTTTTCCTGGGCAGCCTCGTTCGAATTGGACTCGTGAGACAGGTCGTGCTGGCCCTCCTCGACCCCGATCCATTTCATGTGCGGCTGGCCGACCGAATTGGTGTATTGCAGACTGGCCACGCGGGTGAAGTCGGCGGCCAGCGACGCCACGATCAGTTCGATTTGCATCCGGCTGATCTTCGGCATCTGGTCGTTTTGTTCGACGATACCCTGCTCGAGCACCGGCACGGCATGCGACACCTCCACATGATGGCTCGCCAGGTCCTTCTCGAACTCGCGGACGAGCGCCGCGTGCTCCTCCAGAATCCGTCGATCCTCGGCCGGCAGGGCCGAGGAGACCGTGGCCAGATCCTCGCGCAACTCGTCGAGCACGCTCTGCATGCTTTCCCGATCCTTCAGTTGCCCGTAGAGCTTGTGGAACATCTGGTACGGATCGTCGATTGGGGCGACGGGTTTGTTGGGGCCGGCGTAGACCATCCGCGTCCAGGTGTCGGCACGGTTGGGGACAAGCACGCCGAATTCCAGCGACCCGAAACGCGTGGCCGTCTCTGGCCGGGCCTGCAGAAAGTTCCTGATCTCCTGATCGATGGAGAGGCCGCTCGACCAGCCCGCGGGCGTCTCGCCGCCACCCTGCACGTTGCCCGGCAGGAGTTCGATGCCGGTGAGCAGGCAGCCGATGCCGCGCATGTGCTTGTCGCCATCCCCCTGCACTTTGTCGTGCACGCCCTTGAGCATGAGCAACTGGTCGCGGAAGGGCTCCAGCGGCCGGAGGATCGGCGGCAGTTCGATCCGCTGCACGACCGGCTGCAGTGTCGTGAACGGCCCGGGCTCGGTCGGCCAGAAGTTCTTCTTCACGACTCCATCGGGGCTGAACACGATCACGAGCCGTTTCTTGGGCATGGTCGTGCCGGCAGCCACAAGGCTGGGCAGATTGCCGAGGAAGGGAAGCACGGCCGAGCCGACGCCGAGCCGACGCAGCAGTTCGCGGCGTGAGACAGCAATCATGGTGCGTTCTCCGGTACAGACGTCTGGTCGACGGGGCTTTGCGTCGCGGCGGCCTGCGGCGCTGCTGGAGCCTGTGGCGGCAGGGCAGACACGGTCATGATATCGACCAGCAGTTGGCGGACGTCGTAGTTATGCGCCGCGAATCCGGCTCGCAGCGTTTCGAGCGTGTCGGGGGCCCAGGCTCGCGTGGGCTGTTTGACCAGCGCATGAAACAGTTGCTGCACGAAGGCCTCCTGTGCATCGCGGCTGGTGACGATGGCAGCGGCCAGTTCTCGGGCCCCTCGAAACGTCGCCCGCGGACCCTCGCGGGGCAGGTACGAACCCGACGCGTCGATCGGCTTCTGCGCCTCGCCGCGGCTCTCGGCCGTCCGATACCGACCGATCGGGTCGAATTCCTCCAGCGCGAAGCCGAGCGGATTGATCATCGTGTGGCAGGTCTGGCAGGCGACGGAACTCGTCTGCAGCGACACCCGCTCCCGCGTGCTCAAGTCTGGGTGGAGGTCGGGCGCCAGCGGCGTGACCGCCTCTTGCGGCGGTTTGAGAACGTTGCCCAGCACGCCGCGGGCGAGAAACACGCCGCGGTGGATCGGCGACGTCGCCGCCGCGTAGGAGAGCACGCTCGCCATGTAGGGATGCGACAGCACGCCGGCGCGGCGACCGTCATCGAGACGCACGCGTCGGAACGGCGCATCGGCGGGCAGTTTCGCTCCGTAGAGCGGACCAAGCCGGCCATTGAGGTAGACCTCGTCATCGGTGAACAGCCGGCGGAAGTCGGAGCCACCGCCGTTCGGTCCTCGTCCCCAGACGGCCTCGTCGACCAACAGCTCGAGGCTCGTCCGAAGGTCGGCCGCGATCTCCGGGGAAAATTCCGAATAGAGCGTCTTGTCCTTCACGATTTCGGGGCCGTGCTCGATGCGGAGCCAGGCGAACAGAAAATCGCGGACCTTGGCTCGGGTGCGGCGATCACTCACCATCCGATCGGCCTGCTTCCTGACCTGCTCGGGGGTGACGAGTTCGTTCTTGGCGGCTGCGTCCCGGAGAGGCTTATCCGGGATCGAGTCCCAGAGGCCGAACGAGAGCCGGGACGCGGTTGCGAAGCTATCGGTGTTCTCGGTCGCGGCCGCCTCAGTCCCCGCGGCCGGCGGCGCGGTTGCCTCTGCGGCATGAAAGAGGAACCGTGGCGACCCCAGCACGAGCAGCAGCGACCGCTTGAGGGCGGTGTCGAGGTCGGGTGCGTCGGCAAAGGGACGGCCGACCACGAGCGCCCGCAGTTCGTCGGTGAGCGGTCGACGGAAAGC
>CAZOMJ010000080.1:0-11202 GCA_964581055.1 uncultured Candidatus Kuenenia sp. | reverse complement strand
ACGAGCGCGCCTGTCAGCGTGGTCTTGCCGTGGTCGATGTGTCCAATCGTGCCGACGTTGACGTGCGGCTTGCTCCGCGTGAACGAGTCCTTTGCCATGCTTTACTCCCTCGATCTTCCTCTCTGGTGGCTGCAGGCCGCTGGGCCTGCGTCGGATATGAGTCTGAACAACGTTTGGTGGTCAAAACCGTCAGCGCCCGGTCGGAGCGGCCCGGCCGGGCATGTCTTGGGGGGTCAACAGACCCGGGATTTTCCCAGGCTGATTTTGTACGAAATAAAAGGGGCTTTGTCTTGGGCCGTCGGTCTTAAGGCTGTTTGGGCGGTGGATTACGGGTGCGATGGGCCGGTTGAAGCTGCTGATGGGACTTGAACCCATGACCTCGTCCTTACCAAGGACGCGCTCTACCAACTGAGCTACAGCAGCAGGAGTGGGCGGATGTGGCGGGCCATCGGCATGTTGGAAAGGTCTGCTTGAGAGTTTTGGGTAGTTGGCTAAGAAATTCTGGTCCGGTGGATACTGGTGGCGTCTTCAGGCACTGCGGCGGATGGGAAGCGGGTAGAGGGAATCGAACCCTCGTCTTTAGCTTGGAAGGCTATTGCTCTACCATTGAGCTACACCCGCATCGAGCTGAGGTGGGCCGAGCACGCCGGGCCCAGGCACGTTTGGCAGTGGGGAGTGCAGGATTCGAACCTGCGAAGGAAAAATCCATCAGATTTACAGTCTGACCCCTTTGACCGCTCGGGAAACTCCCCTCGTGCTCACGCCCAACGGGCCGTGGCAGCGATGGATGCTTTGGTTGTATGCCTGGTGCGATGCCCTCGGTGTCTGCCCGCCGGCAGTGGTGGTTTGGTGGACGTGACCTCTGGCTGGAAAGGGGGCTGGGAGTGTATGGGCCGCCGTTTTGCTTGCTTTTCGTGCTTACTTGTAGTGCGTACTTGTAGTGCTTGCGTATCGTGTCGTGCGTGCTGAAAGTGGGCCGGCACCGGCGGCTGGCAGGGCATGCTGAGCTAGCGGCGGGAGTTGAACCCGCAACCTGCTGATTACAAATCAGCTGCTCTGCCAATTGAGCTACGCTAGCGGTTTGGTCCAAACCGCGGGGAATCTCGTAGTGTACGGATTCGAAAAGCCCATGCAAGACGGACGGATTCGTCGGCCAATGCCGCCCTGCGACCCCGAGGCAGAGCGGCAAAAAATCACGAAAACGCCAGTTCAACCATCGAAAAATCGTCGTTGAAGTCGTCCCGGGCCGAAATTGTGCGGATTTTGGCCACCAAGGCGTCAAGGCGGTGTTCAGTGCCGTGATCAGGGGACGTGAGCGTTGCGGCGAAGTCGTCGAAAGCCCACATAGTCCCGTCTGGTTGGATCACCTCGAAGGCGCCATCGCTGTAAAGAAACAGCCGGCTACCAGCTGGCACTTCGGCCTTGTCGGAGCAGAATTCCAGCCCTTCCACTGCGCCGATGAGCGGCCCTTCCGACTCGAGAAAGAAGGGCTTGCCCCCATCTCCGGGCTTGAGCAGCAACGCCGCCGGATGGCCACCCCCCGCCCAGTGAAGCATGCGGGACGAGACCTGATAGACGCCGTACCAGATCGTGAAAAACATGTCGTTTTGCCGCTCCATCGGAAACGCCTTGTTCAGCGCGGCCAGCACGGCGCCGGGGTCATGGAAGTCGGTCTGCGGCAACGCCTCGCTGCGGATCGAATTCAGTGCCGACACGCTCAGGAGCGCCGCCCCCACCCCATGGCCGCAGACATCCAGCAGATAGACGGCGATGTGGTCGTCGTCGAGGCTGTGATATCCAAAGGCGTCACCCCCCAGTGCCGCCGACGGGATGAATCGCCAGTCTGCGGCGATCGGCCCGATCCGCTGCGGGGGAGGCAGCAGCGACCGCACATACTGGGCCGCCGTGGCGAGGTCGTTTGCGAGGACTTCGCGGCTGGCCTGGAGCGCCAGGAAGGCTTCGTTTCGCTCGAGCAGGGCGATGTAGCCGCGGGAGTGGTAGCGAAGGCGAGCCAGGAGTTCGAGGCGGTCGGGGAGTTTCACGATGTAGTCGTTGGCACCGATCGCGAAGGCCTCGGCCTTCACGGCCGCTTCCTCCTTCATCGAGAGGACGATGATCGGCACGTCGCGAAACCGCTCGTCGGCCCGAAACGTCCTGACGAGATCGAGCCCGTCGATATCGGGCATCACGAGATCCTGCAGAATCACCGTCGGCTCGACCTGGGCGGCAACGTCGATGGCCTTCGTGGCATCGCGGCAGAAATGAAAGGTGATGCCGTCTTCGCCGACGAGCATGCGGCGGACCGCCTCGCCGATGATCAGTTGGTCGTCGACGAGCAGCACGGTGGTGCCACGAGATGCCGGGTTTTTCGGAACGGCCTGCTGCACGGCGTCTCATGCCACGAACCACGGGATGGGACTTCCATCGTACCACATGCCCCGTGGGGGCCGCCCCGCCGTCCCCGAATTGTCAGGCCGCCTCAGAGCTTTTTCTTGGGCCGGCAGGCGGGCGGCTCGGCCAGCGAAAACACGAGAACCTCTTCGCCTGTGACCGTGGAAATGTCATGGTGCACGCTGACGAGTTTCACGCCGACGGCATCCTCCACGATCGACTCCAGCCGCGGACGGCCCGTGGCGACCATGTGGGTTCGCACCTGCTTGAGCAGGGCACGCCCATTGCCGCCGTCATGTCCGCTCGTCATATCGGTGCGGCTGTCGCCATCGGCCTTGCCATCGGCCTTGCCATCGGCGAATTCGTGACGTGGTGCGATCAGTTGTCGCTCAGCCGGTGTCAGCACTCCCTGCAGCCTCACGACCAGCAGCGATCCGATCAGGTGCGCATGAATATCCCGCGGCCCTCGGCCGAGGAATTCCTGCTGGAACCGCGAAATGCCGTCGCAGACGGCCGCCTCAATTTCACCCTGGGATTTCAAAGGAGACCTCATGAAAAACTGACGCATGTGCAAACCCTCCGGCCTCGACGTGGAGACGCGGGGTGGCCTGCATGGAGTGTCCGGACGAGTGGGGACCCACGTCGCAGCCGTGCGACCCGCCCACGCATCACTGCCCGGGGGATGACCGTGGAAAACGCTCAGGCAAGACTTTTCCGCGGGCCGTCACCGCCGACGGCCGGCCTCGACCTCGCCGTCGATGGTGCCGGTGCGCAGCTTCGCGGCAGCCGCTCCATTGCCATTGCCGTTGCCATTGCCATTGCCGTTGGGGCCGGCCTCGCCGTTGCAGATCCGGTCCCAGACCTCACGGCGGTGGATCGGCATCCGGGTGTCGGCCTCGAAGCCGAGCCGCACGCGGCCCCCTTCGATCTCCAGGATCGTGATCTCGAGCACCACCTCGAGATCCTCAGGCCGGCCGATCACAACGCTCTCGCGATTCTTCCTCGTCAGCACCAACATGGTTCACCTTCTTCATGGTTATGGATCCTTCCAGGCAGGTTCAGTTACGCACGGCTCCGTTGCCGCACGCTCCGTTCGAATGCACATGGTCGTTGACCGGTACCCCCAGAGCGGGCAGCCCCTGCCCGAGCAGGAAGAGCTCCACCGCGGGATTGGTCGTGAATGTTTTGAGCACGCTGCCGGTCGTCGTGTCGACGTGCGCAATCGCGCCGCGAAGTTCGACGCCGGTGCTCCGGCGAACATGGTTGCGCAGGGATTCGAGCGAGTTGTCGAACAGGTAGCGGTGGAAGTCCTTCACTCGGAGCGACCCTTCCTCGTCGGCGGCCAGCCGCCGTTCCACAGGTGAGAAAGCCTCATGGAGGTTGACCACCATCCAGCGGCCGTCGGCTACCACCGTCACGCTCCGTGGCGTACGTCCCAGGAGCAGGTGCTCGAAGGAGCCAGCCGCTTGCGCCACTTGCCTCGCCACCCGTTCGTCGAAGTGTTTAGTCATCGTTTGTTCTCTTGGTGTTGGCTGCTGAACCCGTGTCGGCGTCTTTGCTTTTGCCCGCGACCGCGCCTGGAAAAACAAAAAAAGCCGGCGAGAAGGAACGCCCGAAGGCTTTCTTTCTCGCCGGCTTACGCTGCGACGGACCGCCCGGACCAAGGCCGGGATGCCCCTCGACTCGTCTTCCGTTCACGTATTTTTGTGCCGAATTTCCGCCGCGATTCGTATGTGCGACCGGCCCTTCGACAGCCTCATTATAGGGCGTAGTCTAGGGAACGCAAGTCGCCTGGGAAAGATGGGGCGGTTGGGTTGAATTTGCTTTCTGTGCGGACGACTTGGGCGTTTGTGCCCATCATTTTTTCTGACTACGACGCCACGAAAGTATCGAAACGGTTGCCACTCCCCGTGGCCCTTATGCCAACGCTGCCTGGCCGTGTGATGGAACTGTTGCGGATGTCGAGCATGATCATGCCGCTTAATTTCAGCGTGAGATGATTGCCGACGACTTCAAATTGGAGCAGTCCGGTGCCGCGGGGGCTGGCCCGCATGCCTAGTAGCCGCCACGTGCCGTGGTCGCTCATCCAGATCTGCGTGAAGTAGCCGGTAGGCCGCTTCACCAGCCTGCCGAGATACATGTTGGTGTCGCCGGGGCCCCCGTACCGTGCCACGAGGCCTACGGCCATGCCGGTGACGGGCCTGACGCTTACCCACGCCCGCAGGTGCGCTTCGGCCGTCGAAACGCCCTTGAGCGCCATCAGCGAGTTGCCGCTGGCCCGCGAGATGGCGATGTTCGACGCAATCGCAATGTGGCCGATCGGCTGGGTCCACGTCGTCGCCACCGGCCCGTTCGGCTGGTTGAAGAGGTCACTGAAGGGAAGCGGCGAGGCCGCAGGCGGCGGAGGCTGCGGAGCAGGAGGAATGGGGGCGATGCCGAGTGACAGGAGTGCCGCACCCGCATTGAGCCTTCCCCCGGTGATGGTTTTGCCGACGAGACCGGCAACCGGGGTGGTTGAGCCGAGGATGGCGGTTCGCGCTTCGGCAACGGTGATGCCAGGCTTGGCGGCCGCCAGCAGCGCCACCACGCCGGTTACGTGCGGCGTTGCCATCGACGTGCCGGAGAGGATGCCGTAACTGCCGCCTGGAAACGTCGATTGGATGAGGGAGCCAGGGGCCGCCAGATCGACCGTGGAACTGCCGTAGTTCGACATCGATGCCAGCGAGTTCATCGTGCTGAGCGCCGCGACCGTGATCACGTTCGGCAGCCGATAGCTGCCCGGGTATCGCGGGAGGGTATCGTTGTCCGAGCCGTTGTTGCCGGCGGCGGCGACGAACGTGATGCCAGCGTCTCCCTGGGCGCGGATCGCGTTTTCAACCACGAGGGAAGGCCCGGCCGGCGCTCTCCAACTGTTGTTCGTCGCGACGATGTTGATCCCGTGGTCGCGGCGCATCATCGTGGCGTAGGAGAGGGCTGCGAGCATGGAACTCGTGTATCCGATGCCGCTGCTGTCCTGGAATTTGAGGGCCATCAACGACACCTGCCAGTCGATGCCGGTGACTCCTATGCCATTGTTGCCCGTCGCGCCGATGATGCCGGCCACGTGCGTGCCGTGGCCGTAGACATCTCCGACGTTGTTGTTGTTGTTGACGAAGTTCCAGCCGTGGACGTCGTCCACGTAGCCGTTGTGATCGTCGTCAATGCCGTTGCCCGGGGTCTCGCCGGGGTTCGTCCAGATGTTGGCCGCCAGGTCAGGATGGGTGACGTCGATCCCGGAGTCGACGACGGCCACGACGACGCTTCGCGATCCGGTCGTGACGCTCCAGGCCGTGGTGGCCCGGATGTCATTGCCGAAGGTGCTGGAGTATTGGCCGACGTTTCGCAGGTTCCACTGGGTGGCGAAAAGAGGGTCGTTGGGCACCGAGGCACCGTGGATGACGCGGTCGGGCTCGAGCGTAGCCACGGCGGGCGTCCGGGCCGCCCAGAGAGCGACGGTCTGCCGGCTTGCGCCGGGGGTCGTCAGCGAAAACAGACCGCCCCCCAGGGCGGTCGCGTGCCAGTCGGGGTGGCGGGCGGCGAGCGCCTCTTGAAGCACCGCCCCGCCTCGGGGCATGGCGTTGTGCCCGCTCACCGGGGCGGCGGTCAGGCGGCCCACCCACTGGTCCACCCGGGTCTCGATGGTGTGGCCGTGCCAGATGATCTTCTCGCTGACCGCGCCCGTCTGTCCGGCGGGCATGGCCGACAGCATGGCGCGGGTCTCGAGCCGCTCGGCCCCGTGAAGCCCAGGCGCACGCCCGGAGCGTCTGCCATCTCGCAAGCCAGCGTCTGAACGAGCCATTGGGGTGCATCCTTGCAACGGGGGACAGGCATCCCTGCGGCCCTGTGGCTGGCCGCTTTGGGATAACTCCTTTCCGATAAAAAGTTTCTTTATAAGAAAGTCGTCGGGTCATCCTGTGGCGGTTTGTTCGGTTCGTCAAAGCCGTTCCGTCGGTGATCCTGAAAACGGGTATCCCGCGGCCAAACGGCGAGAAACCCGTAGTGCGCCACCCCTCGGACACTAAAGGAAACT
Source organism: uncultured Candidatus Kuenenia sp. (assembly GCA_964581055.1). GTDB lineage: Bacteria > Planctomycetota > Planctomycetia > Pirellulales > UBA1268 > CAMCQY01. The sequence goes on along the minus strand of CAZOMJ010000080.1, from coordinate 4,742 downwards.
TTGTTTCCTGTTCGCGCCAAGGCACCCACGTTGCCCGCGCTGCCCAGTCGGAAGCTGCAAGGTTTGGCTCATCAGCCGCCACCGTTCCTGCCGAAACCTCACGCAGACAGCAATCCCCACCAACGAGGGGTCTGTGGCCATGCTCGTGCGGAGGCAGTTTCGTCATGGATGCTCTGAAATCACGGGGAGAGATCGAGGCGGCGGTCTGCGACGCCGTGGCGAGATTTCAGCAGGAGTACATGGGAAGGGGGCCTCGGCACGTGCATGCCCATCTCATCGAAAACAAGCTGTTTGTCCACCTGGAGGGGGTGCTGACGGCCGCGGAGCAGCGGCTCATGGAGTCGCACAGCAACGGCAATGGCCGTGGGGCAGAGCTACTTAAGCAACTCCGCACCCACCTGGTGCTTGCCGGCAAGGGAATGCTCGACGCACTCGTCCGCAATGCCACCGGATCCCCGACGGTGAGCGTGCATCACGACATCAGCCCGACCACAGGAGAAGAAGTGCTCGTCTTCACGCTCGCATCGGCACCGCAGTGCCGCTGCCGCGGTGGCCTCATCGAGCGCCGGCGAAAGTAGCCGGCTCTTCTCCAGCCAAGTCCCAGTCGGTGGCCGAATGGCGTTCGGCGCGTCGAACCGCCGGCGGTGGCCGGAAGGGAGAATACGGACTCCCGACCCTGCCGCCGGCGGAATCGACGTTCCCCCAAGGTCCCGGACCGGCCATCCATGACCGGGAGAGAACGGCTTTCGGCATTGCAAGGCCCGGGGACTCGACCGCGGTCAGTGCCCGGGCCGGCTTCGCGGTAGTCTGGAAGGAGCACCGGCCGGTCTCCGCGGTGCCCCCGCCCGTCGATTGCCAGCATGACGCACCACCGCGAGCCCCCCGATCCCGTGCAGGCCGCCCACAGCCCCGCGGTGCCTTCGGATCGGTCGGAGTCGATCAGGGCGGCCATCGAGTCTGCCTCGCGATTTCTGCCCACGCAGGGGCCCATCGGCGTGTTCATCGCGCAGAACGCGCTCCAGGCCTTCGAGTGTGAACCATTCGAAGACGCCGTGGTCCATGCGGCCCGTCTGTTCGGCACCCAGCCCTATCTTTCCGAGGCGCGGTATCGCCAGGAACTCGCCCGCGGCAGGATTCGGGCCGCCGATCTGGAGGCCGTTCTCGATGGTGACATGAGCGAGAGAACAGGGGAATTGCTGGCCAACGGGAGGCTTTCGCTTCGTGATCTGCGGCTCGCGCTGCTGCTGCATCCGGTGCGGCAGGAGGACGATGCCGCCGTCCGCTGGACGCTCACGGAGCAGGATGTCGTCGAGCGTCTCCGCGATGACTTGAGCCCCGAGGCCCGCTGGCGGCTGCTCAGCGACGGCGCCGAAGACGGTGCCGAAGACGCCGCTGCGGCATTGCCTGACATCGATGACGAGGCAGCGCGGCGAACGACGTTTTTCCTGGCTGCCGAGGCTGGCCCGCTTGACGCCGAGCGGCACGCATCGAGTGAACTCTGGCATGCCTGCGTCGAGGCGGTTGCCCTCAGCCGCCCCTCGATCACGCACGCGCGGCCTCCGGTACGGCACCGCGACCTCATGCTGGCAGTCGATCCCGCGGTCGATACCGATACCCTCGTGCATCCGCTGCTGATTCGATTCTGTGCGGCATTTTTGGATCAGGGGGTCGCGGCGTGGCCGATGCCGGGCCGCGAGCGGGGGCTGCTCGAGGCCGTGGCACGCATGTATTCCGGTCGCTTCGGCCCGACGGAACCCTGGAGCGCGAGCTTGCCGCAGGCACTGCGGGCCGTCCGCGGCGTCGCTGCGGTCGACGTGATTGCCACCGAACTCGATCGGCTCGGCGTGCCGGAGGCCGAGTGGGACGAGTATTTGACCCGCACGGCCTTGGCCCTGCGGGGCTGGGCCGGGATGATCCGCCATCTCGAGGAGCGCCCCGACCGCGCACCCGTCGAGCCGGTGCCTGCGAGACTGGTCGATTTCGTCGCGCTGCGGTTGGTCTGCGATCGCGTGGCCGTGGAGTGGGCATCGCGGCAACTCGGCTTCAGGAACAACGGCGCTGCTGTCTTGGCCTCGATGCCGGCGGAGGGCCGCCTCGGCTGGCTCTGGCAGGAACTTCGCGACCGCTATCCGCCGCGGCGCGGCCCGGGCAGCCTTGCGAGGGCCTTCCTGCTGCACCAAGTGTCACAACTCCTGGGGCTCACGGCCCACGACATGCGCGGGCTCGACGAGAACGAACTGCTCAGGCTCGAGGAGGCCATCGCTGCCTTCGACGGCGTCACGCGACGCCGTCTCTTCCATCTCGCCTACGAGCGGCGCTATCAGATCCAGACGCTCGACGCGCTGGCCTCGCATGGCCGCTTCGCCACGCCATCGGCGACGATTCGGCCTCTGTTTCAGGCGGTGCTCTGCATGGATGAACGGTGCGAGTCCTTCCGGCGACACTTCGAGGAACTCGGACCGGGCTTTGAAACCTTCGGCACCGCCGGATTCTTCGGCGTGCCCATGTATTACCGGGGCATCGACGACTGGCATGCGGCGCCGCTGTGCCCGATCGTGATGCGGCCGAGGCACACCGTCGTCGAATTGCCGGAACATGGCGCACAGTCGTTCCACGAGTTTCATCGCACGCTGCGGCGGCGAGTGGGGCAGTTTGCCGGCGGTGTCTCGACCGGCAGCCGCACCCTGCTCCGCGGCGGCCTGTTCACGGCCTTCGCGGGGGCGGTGGCGGCGGTGCCACTGGTGGCACGCGTCGCCTTTCCGCGGCTGTCGGCGCGGCTGGGGAAGACCGCCGTCACGCTCGCCCGCAGCCGGGTGCCCACCCGGCTGGCACTGGAACGCGAGGGCGAGGACTTTCTGCCGGACGGCACCCATGCCGGCTTCGACGTCGTCGAGATGGTGGCGATCGTTCGCCGCGTGCTCGAAGACATCGGCCTCACCGCGGGGTTCTCGCGGCTGGTCGCCGTCATCGGGCACGGCTCCTCGAGCCTCAACAATCCCCACGAAAGTGCCTACGATTGCGGCGCCTGTGGCGGCGGCCCCGGCGGTCCAAACGCCCGGGCCTTCGCGATGATGGCCAACGATCCCCGCGTGCGGGCCCACCTGGCCGAGGGCGGGTTACCGATCCCCGACGACACCCGGTTCATCGGCGGCATCCTCGACACCTGCGCCGACACTGTCACCTGGTTCGATGCGGACCGGCTGCCCGAAGGGCATCGCCGCGAAATCGACGCGCTGCGGCGGGCGTGCGATCAAGCCTGCATCGCCGACGCGCACGAGCGTTGCCGCCGGTTCGAATCCGCTCCGCTCGACATGACGCCCCGGGAGGCGAGCCAGCACGTCGAGGCCAGATCGGTCGACCTCGCGCAGGTCCGTCCGGAACTCGGCCATGCAACGAACGCCGCGGCCATCATCGGCCGGCGGTCGCGGACACGCGGGCTGTTTCTCGACCGCCGGGCGTTTCTCGTCTCTTATGATCCGACCGCGGACGAGGACGGTGCGATCCTCACGAGAACGCTCGCGGCCGTCGGGCCAGTGGCATCCGGGATCAACCTCGCCTATTTCTTCTCGGCGGTCGATCGGCTGGGCTACGGCTGCAATACGAAGCTCCCCCACAACATCGCCGGCCTGATCGGCGTGATGGACGGCCAGGCAAGTGACCTGCGGACCGGGCTGCCGTGGCAGACGGTGGAGATCCACGAACCGCTGCGGCTGCTCGTCGTGATCGATGCCACGCCGGAGAAGATCATCACCGCCGTCGCGCCGCTGGCTGGAGTGAGGCAACTCATCGAGAATCGCTGGATCCATCTCGTGTCATGGGAGCCGCAGACGGGCGCGCTGTCGGTCTATGAGCGAGGAAGATTCGTCCCGTACGTGCCGGAGCTCAATGACATTCCGGTGGTCGACCGCTCTGTGTCATGGTATGCCGGTCGGCGCGACCACCTCGCCCCCGCCCGCGTTCTGGCGGCGCTCCCCAGGCGGGCGGCCACGGCTGGAAGTCACGCCTCATGACCACGCACGACATCGTCGCGCTGCTCGTCACCTTCCAGCTTGCCGCTCCGGCGGCCACGCTGGTGCTCGTGGGCGTGCCCGCGCTCTTGGGCCGGCCCCCCTCGGAGCGGGCCACGTCCCGGATCGTCGGGGGCGGTTTCGCCATCGGTTTTCTGGCCGGGCTGCTCACGCTCGCCGCGCTTGTCACGCGGGGATTCGTCCCGGAGATCGTCCATCTCGGGTCGTGGTTCTCGGTCGGGCACCACGAAGCCTCGATCGAACTCGTGGCCGATGCGCTCTCCGTGCCCTATGTCTGCTTTTCGACGGGCCTGTGCGGCCTTGTCAACGCTTTCGCCGGCAAATACCTCCATCGCGAGCCGGGGTTCACCCGGTTCTTCCTGCTGCTGGCGGTGTTCGGCACCGGCATGAACCTGATGGTGCTGGCCGGCAGCATCGACGTGCTCTTCGCCGGCTGGGAGCTGCTCGGCATCTCGTCGACGCTGCTGATCGGATTCTTCCTCGAACGTGGCAACGCCGTGCGGGCGGCCATGCGGGCGTTTGCAACCTACCGGGTCTGCGACGTCGGCCTGCTCACCGCGGCGGTGCTGGTGCATCGCGCGGTGGGCTCGGGTGACTTCGACCGGCTCTTCGGCGAGAACTGGCCCCATGGCACCTGCCTCGTGCCGGCCGCCACGGCCACGATCGTGTCCCTCCTGCTCGTCTTCGCGGCAATGGGGAAGAGCGCACAGGTAC
>CAZOMJ010000079.1:0-6076 GCA_964581055.1 uncultured Candidatus Kuenenia sp. | reverse complement strand
CTGTCCGAGACGCGCTCTACTCCAGCAACTCCAGCCAGGCGCGGATCTCGTTGTCGTATTCGCTCGCCAGACCGCCCACGATCAATTGGCGGTGGAAGCTCGCGGCACCTTCCTTCACCAGATCGGCATCCTCGGCGCTTGGAAACCGTCGCGCCGGGTCCGAGGCGATCATGCCCCGGATGAAGTTCATCAGCAGTTCGTTGCATGTGACGTCGGCGGGCAGAATCTGCGGGAGCCGGTGGGCGAGCGACCGCTTGGCTTCGAGCAGGTCGCGGTAGGACTGCAGCCCCGCGAACGGCGGCTGGCCAGAAAGCATCTCGATGAGGACGTAGCCGAGGCTGGCCAGATCGGAACGGGGCGTGTTCTCCCGGCCCTCGAGCACCTCGGGGGCCGCATATGATGGCGTACAGGTGCGGTTGGGGGGCATGTCGTCGAGCGCCAGGGCCGAGCCGATGTCGATGATCTTCGCGTTGCCCGTACGCTTCACCATGATGTTGGAGCTCTTGATGTCGCCGTGCAGGATCTCCTCGCGGTGCAGGGCAGCGAGCGCCGCCAGGCACTCGCGGACGATTGCGATCGCCACGCCAGGCTTGAGCCGTGATTGCTGCGGCCCCGCCGTCACGATCACGTTGTTGAGGTGCCGCCAGCGGTCGTCGCCGACGCTTGCCCGCGTCTGGGCGAGCAGTTCGGGAGCCAGGAGCCGCGAAAGGTCGTAGCCGTCGATCCACTCCATCTCCATGATGCGGATCCGCCGCTGCTCGACGAAGTTGTGCACGTCGAGCAGGTTGTCCTGCTGGATCTGGGCGACCCGGGCGGCCACCTTGGCGATGCGGTTCATCCCCTCGTCGTAGATCGCCTCCGACTCGTACCGCTCCGGCGAGAAGATCTTGAGGGCTACGGGGAGGCTGAAATTGTCGGTGCCACGCCTCTCCGTGAGGAACACCACCCCCTGCCCTCCCGCGCCGAGCCGGCGGGTGAGTGCGTGGTATTCGGTCCAGGCGAGGCGGCCTGCATCCAGGATTTCACCGTAGCGGGAGAGCAGCTCCTCGGGACAGCGGCTGCCGACGTCGCCGCTGACGGAAATCGTCGGCCGGCCGTCCTGGGCCGGCGGGCCTTCCTGGTAGATCGTCGTGTTCATCGTGTCTGGCTGGCTCGTCATGGTGTTGTGCGTCGTGCTTCGGTGCCGGGCGGTTCGGGAAACCCGAGCCGCTTGTCAACCAGATTTCTGAGCGGACTTCCAGTGAGATACCTGGCAAGATTGTCGCAGAAAAAATCGGTCATCGCATCAATTCGGCGGCCCGATTGGCCGGCAACATGCGGCGTGATCAAGAGCCTGGGGGCCTGCCAGAGTCGGCTTTCCGGTGGTGGGGGCTCGACGGGTGTGACATCAACCGCGGCGGAGTCGAGATGGCCGCTTTCGAGTGCATCGACCAGGGCGTTCTCATCGACGAGCGGGCCGCGGGCCATGTTGACGAGGATCGCGCCACGTTTCATCCGCGCGATCGCAGCAGCGTCGATCATGCCGCGGGTCTGGGGCGTGAGCGGCGCGCAGAGGAAGAGGATGTCGGCCTCCTCCAGCACGCTGCCAAGCGTTTCGGGGCCTCCGAGTCGTTCGACAGCAGCCGGCTTGTGGACGGGGAAGTAGTCGGTGGCGACGATCCTGACCCGGAACGGCGCGAGCACCTCCACGAGCCGGCGGCCCACGCCTCCCAGCCCCACGATGCCAACGGTCGCGTCGGTCATGTCGCGGGTGGGCCGGCGGACGAACTCCTGCCTGTGCTGCTGTGCGATGAACAGTGGAATCCGCCGCGTGCAGGCGATGGCCAATCCGAGGCCGTGCTCGGCCACCTGGTCAGCCAGCACGCCCGAGGCACTCGTCACGATGATCTCCGAGCCGACCACCACCGGCACCAGGCAGTGGTCGAGCCCGGCGGCCGAGGACTGGATCCAACGGAGGCGGCTTCCTTTGACGACCGCCTCCCAGGGCACCGGCACCTTGGGATGGCCGCAGAAGATGTCGGCGGCGGGCAGTTCGGCTGCCACCCGCTCCTGGCCGGCGTCGACTAGTTCGGCATGCGGGGCCACCGCCTGAATCTGGGCGATGTGGTGGGGCTCGACGGGATAGCAGAGGACGATGCGCATACCTACGGTTTTCGCCGGAAAGGGCCTGAATTGGCAAGTCGGCCGGCTGTGGTGGTGCCGGGTGGCCGTCCCATGGCTTGCCGAGGCTGGTTTTCGTGGTTCAATAAGGTCATGCGAATGAATGGTATCGGCCGAGGGTGCCGATAGTCTGTGATTCGACGGGCGTGGGCCCAGCGGGCATTTCGTTTCCGGTCCGCCTCCCTCCCGAACAGCCGACCTCCCCGGTGAATCCCATGCGTTCCACGCTGCTGGCCGTCGCGGCCCTCGCCTTTTTGCGAATCGTCGTCGGCATGCATTTTTTCCTGGAGGGCATGAGCCACCTCCGGGATCCCGATTGGTCGAGCGCGGGGTTTCGCAAGGCGGCCGTGGGACCGTTGGCTGATTTCTTCCGCTCCTCGCTGCCGGAGACGGGCAACTGGTCGGGGACGCTCGGCAAGGCCGACGGCCGTCCTGTCGCCGACGCTGCTGCCGAGTGGAAGGCGAGCATCGTGGCCGGCTGGAAGAAACAGTTGGCCGACCGGGAGAAGGCAGTGCCGCTCGACGCCGCCGGCCGGGCCGCCGCCGAGCAGCGGCTCACCGCCGCCACGGCGGAACTGGACGATCTCGTGGTCGGCATGACCGACGACTTGGCCGCGTACCGGCTCGAACTCGAGCGGTTGACCACCATGGAACGCTCCCGAGCGGCATCGCAGATCCCCTACGCCCGGGATCGCGTGGCCAAGAAGCGCCGGGAACTCGCGGGGCAGGCCGGCGGCTGGATGAAAGACGCCGATGCGATCGGCACGAAGCTCGTCGCCGAGTGGGACGAGCCCCTGTCCTTGGCGGATCGTCTTCGGCTCGGCGCCGCGTCCGCACGGACGCCGCTCTGGAAGGCCGACCGCTTCGTGAGCTGGTCGCTGGTCACGATCGGGGCCTGTCTCGTGCTTGGCATCCTCGTGAAATTCAACGCCATGGGAGGCGTCTGCTTCCTGGCGAGTGTGATCGCCACGCAGCCGTTCTGGGTGCCCGGGGCCCTGGCCACGTATGACCAATGGGTGGAGCTTGCCGCCCTGCTAGCGATCGCCAGCCTGCCGACCGGCGGCTGGAGCGGCCTCGACTTCTTCTTTGGAAAATGGTTTGGCTCGTTCTGTCCCCTGGCCGGCTGCTGCCGGACGGAATCCCACGACTAACGCCCGTCCTTACAGAATCCCTTTTTGGGGGAGGTGATGCGATGAACCTGACGGAAGCCCAAAAGACGATCGGCAAGGAGAATTTCACCGACGTGGTCAACATCACGCGGCGGGATTTCCTCACCGGCACGCTTGCAGCGGGGCTCGCCACCGGTGCCGGCCTGGGATCGATCTACTTCGGCTACGGCAAGAGCGTGGGCAACCCGCTCCGCGTGGGCGTGCTGGGCACGGGCGACGAGGGGAGCGTGCTGCTCGGCGCCCACAATCCCGACTATCTCAACGTCATCGCGATCGCCGACATCCGCCCCTACAACGTCTTCCGGGCCTTCCATGGCGACGTCTCCAGCCCGAGCGCCAATACCGCCCGTCCCGGCCTGATGGCGAAATACAAATGGGCGAGCGAGGACGAGGCACGCAAGCAGGTGAAGGTCTACGGCGCCTACGAAGACCTGCTTGCCGACGACGACATTGAGGCCGTGGTCATCGCCCTGCCTCTCCACCTCCATGCCGAGGCGGCGATCAAGGCGATGCGGGCCGGCAAGCACGTGCTCACCGAAAAGCTCATGGGCCATTCGATCCATGAATGCAAGGAGATGGGCCGCGTGTCGCGGGAGACGGGAAAGATCCTGGCCACCGGTCACCAGCGGCATTACAGCGTGCTCTACGACAACGCCGTGCACACGATCGGCAAGGCCCGCCTTATCGGCGACCTGCATTCGATCCGGGCGCAGTGGCATCGCGGGAATCTGCCCGGCAACGACAGTTGGAAACCGCCGATGCCGGACGATGAGTCGTTCGTCAAGAAGCTGGCCGGCTGGAAGAAGGATCTCGACTCCGCCAAGCCGGGCGACATCGCCACGCTGACGAAGAAAATCGCGCAGCTCGAGGCGCAGATTTCCGACAAGGTGGTCGATGCCGCCAAGTATGGCTACACGCCCATGACGCTCGGCGACGGCAGCACCCGCACGCCGATGGAGGAGCTCGTCCGCTGGCGGCTCTGGAACCGCACCGGCGGCGGCCTGATGGCCGAGCTTGGCAGTCATCAGCTCGACGCGGCGGGCATCTTCGTCTCCGCCATGCATGGCGAGGGGAAGAAGGTCAAGCCGCTGACCGTCACGGCCGTCGGCAACCGCAGCATCTTCCCGGCCGATCGGGAGGTCGACGACCACGTCTACTGCATGTACGAGTATCCGGCACCCGGGTACGAAGAGGACAAGAACAAGAAGGTCGTGGTCACCTATTCGTCGATCAACGGCAACGGCTTCGGCGAATACGGCGAGGTGGTGATGGGCACGAAGGGCACGCTCGTGCTCGAACGCGAGCAGGACGTGATGCTCTACAAGGGCTCGGCGAAGGACACCCGCGTGACGGTCGCCAAGGGCAAGGACGGCGCGCCGACGCTCGATACCACGGAGAGCGGTGGCGGCGGCGGGGGGCCGGCGGCCGGAGGCAAGGCGGGTGGTGATGGGGCCCCGCCATCCCGCGGCTACACCGAGGAGATGGAGCACTGGGCCTGGTGCATCCGCAATCCCTCGCCTGAGAACCAGCCGCGGTGCAAGCCGGAGGTGGCGATCGCCGACGCGGTGATCGCGCTGGTGAGCAACGTGGCGCTGGCAAATCCCGAGACGCAGGCCCGGATCCACTTCAAGCCGGAGTGGTTCGACATCGCGAACGACGAGACACCCGAGGGCGTGAAGCCCGACACGGGCCGCGACCGCTACAAGGCGTGAACGAGCACGCGTCCGCGGTCTGGTCGCCGAGGGCTCGAGCTAATCGTGTTCGGGCGGCGGCTGATTCAGTGCTGTCGCAGCACCGACGGGCTGGCGGCGACCCTTTCGAACGTGAACTCGCTTGAGTCGCCCTGTCGGCTGGCGTGTTCGATCGTGATCGACACCACCCGCCCTTCGGCGTCGAGGTCGACGTATACGTCGGGGGTGAGTTCTCTCGTCTCGTGAGCGGCGGTTGTGCCGATTTCGACGAGCGCCGTGTCGGTGTCTTCAAAATACCTGACCTTCATCTCCCGCCTCCCAAATAGTCACGATCAAAAAATGCGTTGTGGATGGTCGTCCGGTCCGCCAGCAGGATGACCCGCAACGCCCGCCCGTCTGCCTCAGGGATGCGTTTCCAGCATCGCACCCGCCCATCAGGCTGAAGCTCCTCGAACTCCGGATCGCCGATCACGCGGACGATCCACTCGTCTTCAATGATACTCCGGTCCGGCCGCAGGCGGACATGCCGAAAATACGCTGTCGTCGGGTGGTCGAACATCGCCGCGATCCATTGTGGCTGGAATATGTACGGATGTATATATTCTAGCCGGGTCGGTGACGCCGTCGCAATCGGCTACTGAAAAAGCGACGCCCGGGGAGCATAGGCTCCCGCCTGAGCGGCGGAGCGGTCGCCGCTACCGCGTGCCGGAGGACAGGTCGAAGTCGAATCGATTGGCGGCGTTCGCCTGGACCTCGACCGTGAGCTCACTCTTCATGTTGTAACGATCAGGAATCCGCTCCTGCGGAGGCGGAGCGAATGCGCCGCGGGGCGGCCCGAGACCATCCGGCTTCGACTCGGTTGATTGAGGCCAGAACACTCGCACCCGATACGTGCCCGGCAAGAGACCTTGTCCAGCGGCAACGGCGTAGCGGCCGTCGATGATCATCGCCCCGGCGGACGTGCGAGCCGGAACGCTGGCCGGATCAAAGTTGATCGAGCCGCGATCGACCGGAGCCCCGTCGAGGCGAACCACGCCGGACAGACCAAGGCGGCCG
>CAZOMJ010000078.1:0-77113 GCA_964581055.1 uncultured Candidatus Kuenenia sp. | reverse complement strand
TTCGACACGGGGCTGGCCCTGGCCGGATGTGCGCCAGCCGTGGCACTGGCGATCCTGCTCGCCTGCTGGCCGGCCGACAAGAAGCTCCACCCGCACGGCAGCGACTGATCGTGCCGATGAAAATCCGTTACCGCGCCGGCTGCTGCAACTGCTGCACGAACGGCAGCCGCACGCCCTGGACCCGATCGTAGCGGGCCTGCAGATCGGCGAGCTGCGCCGGCGTGGGCGGCACGCCGAAAAGTTGGCGGAACACATCTGCCACGTAGAGATCGCGATTGGAACGCTGCCGCTCGAAATACTCCGAACTGCTGAGGATGCCCGCCTGCACGTCGGCCAGCGACTTCCCCTGCTGCAGATCGGCCAGCCAGACCTCGGTCTCGTACGGCCGCGGCGGACGACCGAGATAGGTCTGGATCCACTGCTGGATCTGGGCACTCGGCACCACGGCCGTGGCCGGCGGGGCAGCCTGCCCTGCCAGCGTGAGATCGACCCGCTGCTCCCGGTCGAGCGAGGCCAGCGTGACAGGTGCCGTGGTCCGCAATAGCACCTGGCCCGCATCCTCGACCCGCGCATCGATCGCATAGCGATGCTGCGGCGTGGCCGCCGGCGGATCGAGCCGATACGACACGGGAAATCCGCGAGACACCGGCAACTGGCCCTGCGTAAGCGCCACGTCCCGCCACTGCGGCTCCGTCACGTCGAGCAGCCGCACCGTGATCACCGAGGTCGGCGGCACCTGCAGCCCCTGCGGCGCGTTCAACACCCCGTTGATAGCCCTCGATGCCGTGCCGAATTGTGCGGGAATGGTCACGAGAGCACCGGTCCGACCGTTGCGGACCAGAAGCGGCACCTGCCCGGCTGCATTCAGGTGTCTGGCCACCTCGTCCCCGACGTCGTAGAGCCGGTCTCCAACCATCCCAACCTGATAGCCAGCGACGTTGATGATCGTGTCGCCCGCCTGCAGGCCCGAGGCCTGGGCCACCGAGCCCGGATTCACATTGACCACCTCGACACCGTTGGCCGTGTTGCGTGCCATGATGCCCAGCGGCAGCGGCGCGGGCCGTGGGGCAGCGGCAGCGGCGGGAGCGGTGGCGGTGGCGGCAGAGGAGTACCCCGCGACGACACTGCCGGCATCTCGCGTGCGGACGTCCTGCGCCATCGATCGCGCCGGGCCCGTCCCCAAGCCAGCCGAGGCGAGGCACGCGACCGCGACAACCGGCCGCATACGGGCCAATCGGAACCCAACGAACGACGAACAACGAGCACCGATGGAAGTCATACGTGAAAACCTGTTCCTGAATCTTTGCACCGAGGGGAACACACGCCCCCCTCGCTTTTCCCAAGCACTCCCTCGACCACCCCGACTATCTCGCCATGGACCAGCCGAGCAGTTCCTTCTGGGCGTGGATCTCACCCCGAGTCAGCGGCAGCAGACCGTCCTTCGCCACATCGAGCTGCCCTGAATAGCTGAGCACATAGGCCATGAATTCCTGCAGTTGGGCAGGCATTCCGCCATCCTTCGGTATGGCTACCGCCAGAAACAACGGCCGGCAATCGGGCGTGCGGTCAGATCCCACGACGTCGTCGGCCAGCGGCGTTGCGTTGGCCGGAATCACCAGTGGCAGCCGCTTCACGCCAGGCCAGTGCGCATGCTCGTCGCCAACCAGTCCCAGGCCTCCCTTGTCGGCAGCGACCGCCTCGGCAAGCTCCGCCTGCGTCTTGTGCTCGGTGATCGTGAGCTGACAGGAAGTCGCCCCGGTGAGCAGGCGATCCATGTGCCAGCGTGTGCCCGAGCCCAGGCCACGACCGTGGACGCGGATGGGCACATCCTTCCACTGGGCATCGCCGTTGAGGCGATCCCAGTGGGTCGCTGCCAGGGAATCGGCGGTCACGGCGCCGTCCTTCGCAGCCGGCCGCAGGATGCCCGTCTCGGGCGACCAGGGCAGTTCGGCGATCGGATTGGAGGAATGCACGATCCAGACGAGCCGGTCGAACGCCGCCACCACGACGACCAGTCGCTTGCCATTCTGCTTCTCCCACGCCGCCTTCTCGGCATCGGTCACGGGCCGGCTCAAGAGCGCGACGTCGGCCTTGCCTTCGACAAGCGATTTCCAGCCCGCCTCGGAGCTTCCGCTTTCGATCGAGCACTCGATATCGGGATGGAGCCGATGAAACCCATGGGCCCAATGCGCCGCCGCCTGCTGCATGGTCGACGAGCCGGCGAGGCGGACCGCGCCGGGTGGCGTGTCCTTCGGCTGATAGGCCATCGTGAGCAGGTCGGCCAACGGATTCGCGTTGGCCGTTGGCACCACTGCAGGCGGATCCACGGCCTGTACCTGCGCAAAACCGATTCCGCCACCGGCCACGAGCAGCCACGACACCGCCGCGAACAGCGGCCCACAGACAGTCTTCATGTAATTGGTCTCCCGGGAGCCGAGGAGCTTAAGACATGGCTCCGGCATCCGGGAAGCTCATTTTTCCGGGCAAAGGCTAGTCAGCCCCCCGTGGCGGCACGTTTTCAACGTGCCCGTGTCCCGCCCCCCCCGTGGCGGCACGTTTTCAACTTGCCGAGGACACGCCGCGGATTCCACAAGTTAAAAACTTGTAGCCACGTGTCGAACTCCTTCGACCAGGTCGCCTTTCCCGCCCTACTGCACGACCGACTTGCTGCCTTCGGTGGAGCCGCCGATCGGAGCCCCCTCGGGCATCGGCCGGCAGGCCGTGGGAATGCCCAGCCGATGCAGTTCCTCGCGGATCGTGCGATAGGCCTCGAAGCTGTCGGGATAGCACCAGAGCGTCACCGTCGCATCGGGCGTCACGGCGGACAGCACCTGCCGAAACCGCGAATGGGGGGCGAGTGCCACGTCGGTCGTCTCGCCGTTGCCCGAGCCCACCGGCCGCACCACCCACTCCCGCGAGCGGATCAGGACCTGCCCGCGGGCCTGGTCCACCTTTGCCTCGATTACGTAGTCGAGCGAAAAGCCCTGCACGGGCCCGACCGATTCGATCCGCGACGCCATCTCGGCGATGGAGCCGGAATGCCGCCGCGTCTGCGTCTTGGCCAGTTCGAAGAGGTCTTCGATCGGGATGTAGGCGATCCGCTCCTCGCCGAGACGGAAGTGAATCTCTTCACCGTTGACGGTGCGGCCGACCGGCGTCGGATAGGCCAGCACTTCCTTCGTGGTCGCCGGCAGGTGCGCCAAGCCCTCTGCCTCGAGCGTGCACCGCTCGATCTCGGCATCGAGTTCCCTGCGCCGCGCAGCGGCCTCGGCGGCCTTCACCTTCGCGGCATCCGTCTGCTGCTTGAGGCGGTCGATCTCTATCTTGGCCGCCGACACCGCCGTGGCGAGATGCAGCCTCGCCTCGCCGGCGAAGGCGGCGGCCGTCGCCACGGTGCGGCCCTGCGTTGCGAGCTCCTCGACCTCGCTCTCCGCGAGGGCGACCTTCTGGTCGAGCATCTCCACCTCCTGCTCGAGGGCGGCCACGCGCTCGCCGCGGGCCGGCATCGCATCCATGATCACCTGCCGCGCCCGTCCGCCCACAAGCATCACGAGAATGATGAGGATGCCGACGATGTTCGTCACGACGTCGAGGAATGAATCCTGACCGGCGGAACTGATGTCATCGGGTTTGGGACGCGGCATCGGACGAACTCCACTTTCTCAGCAGCTGGGCACTCGTTCTTCAGCGGGCGGGCAGAGCCGCGGTGGTGCGTTCCACGGGGGGCAGGGGACGGATGTCGTCACGCACGTCGCTCGACCGCGTGTCGAGTCCGCTGTCGGCAAGCAATCGCTCGAGCTCCTCACGCCGCGACCGACCGTCAGCGGTTTCGGAGAGCACGAGTTGCGGCTTCCAATACATACGGTCACCGGCGATGCCCCACCGGCCCACCCGGGCGTGGACGGCCGCCACGAGCGGATCGATCGCCTCGGCGGTCTCGCCGGAAACCGGAATGCGGGTCTCCACGCGGCGGCCCGCATCGTCGAGCATGCGGAATTCCCGAAGCGAGCATTCCAGGCGAATCGGTCGCGTGAGTGGGATCGGGCGATCCTGCGTGGCGAGGCTCGCCCAGTTTTTGCCGCGTGACTGGGCCATCGACACCGATGCCGATGCTCCCGACGCACCGCCAGCCTGCCCGCCCGCGGCGCCACCGGACTGCACGAGCCCCGGCATCGCCGGCCCGCTGCCACCGCCCGCCGAGCCGCCCTTCTGATTGGTGCCGCTGCCTGTGCCTCCGCCATCGGCCGCTGAGCCACCACCAGCAGTGCCGCCAGCGGCCCCAGCGCTCGGCCCGTTGCCTCCCGCGGCAGACGTTCCCGCCGCGGCCAGACCGCCCGAAGCCGCGCCGCCACCAGTCCCACCGGCACCACCGCCAAACTTCGAAGTGCCGTTGTAACGACCGCCAGCGGCGTTCGCATCGCTGCCACCCGGGCCCTGAGTGCCGGGCCCAAACCGGCCGCTGTCGGTCCCTCCGGAGCCACCGCCGAGGATGGCGTCGCCGCCCGGCCCATCGCCCCCACCGATGCCCGTCGAGCCGGCGGCGCCGCGCCGTGAGGCAACGTCACTGCCGCGACCGCCCGAGCCGCCGTCGCCGCTGCCGTCACCACCTGCGCCCAAGCCCCCTCCGCCCCCGGAGCCGGCTCCGCCCGCAGCGGCAGCACTGCCCGACTGTTGTCCGTTGGTCCAGTCCCAGCGCGACTGGTCGCCGAGCACGCTCGGCCCGCCATCGGCGACGACGCCTCCTCGCGTCGGCGCGGCACGGTACTGCCGCGTCGGCTTCGCAGGCCGCGTCGGCCGCACTTCCGCCAGCCAGGCCAGCCGCGCCCGCGATTCCTCGATCGCCCGCTTCTCCACCTGCGCCAGCGTCGGATCGGCGGGCGGAAACGTAAGCGTCCAATCCTCGTCGATGAGCTGGTACCCAAAGTCGCTGCCCCACGACTGAATCGCCTCGCGGGCCGCGTAGTAGGCCATCACTCCCGACGGTCGCACGAGCAGCAGCGGATAGGGCTGCGCAGCCGGATCGTTCGTGCCCGCCTGCGCGGCGACGACATGCTCGCGTGCCGCCCGCAAGGCGCTGGCCAGCGGATTCCCTGGGCCGGGCGGCCCTTCGAAATCGCCCGGACTCAGCCGGATGCCCTCGGGCTGCAGAAAAACGCCGTCGCCACAGCACTCGATGTAGAGCGGCCGACGATGCGTGCCGTTACGGCCCGCATACGGCACGACAGCATAGGCCGGCGGCTTGGTATCGCGTCCTGCACGGGCCTTGTCGAGCGACTCGCGTGCACTGGTGAGCCGCTGCTCCAGACCGCGGAGGGTCTCGTCGTCCGCCCCGACCGCACCGTTTTCCGAAGCCAACGCCGCCGCCGTGCGCTCCAGCTTCGCAAACTCATCCTGCAGGCCGCGAGTGCTCTCCTCGATGCCCGCCAGTTGCATCCGCGCTTTGGCGAGCTCCTCGGCCGTCCGCTCACGGACGCCCTCTAGTTGTTCGCGACGCCAGGCAAGGCTGTCTCGCGCCAGCTCCAGCTCCTCGGAGAGCGACTCCTGCTCCTGGTCGAGCTTGGCGGCCTCGTTCTGCCGTACGGATCGGCTGAAGAGCACCAGCACGACGAGCAGCGCCCCCATCGTGCACAGCAGCACGGCGAGAAACGGAAACAGCGAGATCGTGGGCCCGGCAACGGGGGTTTTGCGGCTCATGCAGCCTTTCCGTTGCGGCGGGCGGCCTGCAGCTCAACCCGCCGGGTGTCGTTCGACACGTCGCCGGCGCGGGCGGCCAACAGCTGCACGGCCGCGGAGAGCGTCGCCAGCGTCTCGTCGAACCGCCCGGTGGCGGCGAGCGTGTTGAGGTTGGCATCGAGCGACCGTTCGAGCGCGGAGATGTCGCGGGTGGCGTCGACCACCTTGCCCAACAGCGCCGTCTGGTCGGCGATACTGCCATGGTGCTGCTCGAGACCGCGAACCGCCGCAGCCAGCGAGTCAGCCGCCTGCGCCCAGCGATCCTCGCGGCGCGCGAGCACTTTCTCGTGGGCCTCCACGAGCGACTCGCTCCACCGGCTCAGCGTGCCGTCGAGCGATGCAGAAAGCGAATCGTTGAGCGTCCGGCCGGCCTCGTCGAGCGCCTGGGCCAGACTCGTGGCAGCAGTCCGTTCCAAGGCCTGCCAGGAATTGGCCTGCGCCTCGATCAGTTGGGCGGAACTGCGGCTAACGGTCTCGGCCAGTCGTGTCACCGCCAGGGTGGCACCGCCATCGCCGGCGAGCGACTGGAATCGGCCGGCGAGCGTCGACCAGGCCGCCTCGTCGACCTCTCCCAACAATCCCTGCTCAGTGCGGTCGACGATGAACTGCATGAGCATGAGCACCATCGACAGCCCGAGGGCGATGGCGGTGGTGTCGAACGCCGTGCCAAGCCCCGAGACGACGCCCGTCATGTTGTCGAGTTGCGACGGCGAAAGGCAGGCGATCGCGTCGGTGATGCCGATCACGGTGCCCAAGAAGCCCATGATCGGAATGGCCCAGATCACGAACCGCACCAGTCCGTAGCTCTGCGCGGCCCGCGCGGCGTCGAGATCGGAGAGATATTTGAGGTGGTCTTCGAGCGTGTCTGCCGATCCGGTGCGAACCACGAGATCGAGCGCCTCGCGGAGGCGACGCACGAGGTAGGACGACTGCTCGGCGTCGCCCTTTCCATCCGCCTCGATCAGCGACGCTGCCAGCGTCTGGGCGTCGGCCGGATTCTGCCCCCCTTCGGGAATCGGCTCGAGCCATTCGGCATCGATATCGCGCCGCTGGCTGCGAATGCCGGCACCTTTGATGACGAGCGCCGCCAGACCGACGAAGAACATCGCCACCTCGACGTATTCAACCCAATGCCCCGCCAGGTACCGGATCACCAGCGGGTTGGTGATGGTGCCCATGTGGATCAAGCCAAAGAATCCGAAGCTCAGCGCCGCCCCCCAAAGGATCGGTGAGCGGATGAGCAAGGTCGTCAGGGAATTGAGCTTCGACACGTGGGTGGTCCTCCGAAACGGCGGGGCGCGACGATGCCAACACGCATGGTCGTACCGACATGCTCTCTCCATCGGTAGGCTTTGCCCGACCGATTGAATCGAAACATCCGGCAAGGAGAAAGATCGGGCGCAACGCAGCCACCCCGGCAAGCCGGGCAATCTGGGCGAGCCGTCCCTTGGTGGCGGCTCGCTGCTTGAAACAAATCTTCCAGCAGCCATAGACTGCGGACGTTCGGACCTACAACCGTCGGGGGCCCCATGCGGCATCTTTGGAATCGCAGGAACGTCGCCACTGGGCGCGGGCTCATCGCCGCCGGATGCGTGGGCGGAGCAGTCGCGATCGCCACCCTCCTCGGGACCGGCGGCATGGCGGCGCAGCGGGCCGGCCGCTCGCTGCCCGCCGGACCGAACGACCCATCTGGGTCTCTCTGGACGCTGGCCACCCCTCTCGACGACGGCCGGCAGATGCTGCTGATGGTCGACCAGCAGAACCGCACCTTGGCGATCTATCACGTCGACCCGGCCGCGGGCACGCTCACGCTCAAGAGCACGAGGGACGTCCGCTGGGATCTCATGGTCGAGGATTTCAACTGCCAGGAGCCTCGACCATCCGCCCTGAAAAAGATGCTGGAAATGCCGAAATGATCGGCCGTGGCGGCCCTGCCGGGAATAGCGACTGGGCCCGCGTGTGCCGGCGACGGTGGACTCTTATAATTGAGGAGTCGACATCAAGGGGTGGACGAACGTCGTCCACCCGGCATCTGTCCGCGGTCTTCGACCTGACTTTGGGAACGGGTTTCGAGAATCCGAAGGCACCATGGCCGGAAAATTTCTGCTGCTTGAAGAAGCCGCCCGTCACCTCGGTATCTCCGCGGACCAGATTCATCGGCTCGTCGAAAAAAAGAAATTGTTTCCGCTGCGTGACGGCACGACGCTGAAGTTCAAGATCGACGAACTCGACCGGTTCGCGGCCGAGGTCACGGATCAGGACGAACCGGTGACCGATACCCTTGAACTCGATCTCGACGATGTTCCTGCCGGCCAAGCCGACGAATCGATCGAGTTGGGCGACAGCGTTGCGATGCCGGGCAAGGCGGTGGCCCCCGGCAGCAGGCCAAGTCTCGGAAGTCCAGCACAGCCCGACAGCCTCATCCTCGCAGGCAGCGGTTCGCTGGCGGGCGCTCTCGGTGGAGATACTGGGCTTGGAGAGGTGGAGCTTGGGGATGTGGAACTGGGAGACGTGGTCGCTCAAGGCGAGTCGATCTTTGCCAACGACCAGCCCGGCCAGGATGATCTCGCCCGGACCATGCTGGGCACTGCCGGGGCGATCGGCGGGCTCGACGCCATGGAACTCGATCTCGATTCGATCGTGGGGCTCTCGTCGCCATCCGTCGCAGCGGCTGCAGGAAAAGCAAAGAGCGGACAGCCCGCAGCGCCAGGCCCGGCCGGCCCTGCTGATTCCGGCACGCTGGCCATCGACCTTTCAGGCATCGGCGTCGGCTCCCCGCCCAGCACGGGCACCGGCTCGAATGCGACGGGGTCGTTGGTGCTGGGCTCGGGAGCGTTGGGTTCGGGAGTGCTGGGATCGGGCGTCGATGCCGCCGCGCTTTCCGGCTCGCTGACCAACGCGGGGGCGGCGCTGTCCGGGGCGCTCGACAGCGGACTGTCGCTCGAGGATGGCGATGCGGCCGTCTCAGGCATCGACCTGGGATCGCTCGACGAGGGGCAGTTGCTCGAGGACGGCGCCACCGCCCTGGCGGGCGACGAGTTCGAACTGGGCGGCCTGGGCGGGGATGACGACAGTGCCTCCGTCGTGGCCGTCGAGCCGGAATCGGGCGATTCGAGTTTCTTCCCGACGGATGGAGAAGAAAGCTCCGACTTCACCGGTGACATGCCGCTGTCGGCTGAAGGCGGCATCGAGCTCGGCGAGCCAACGTCCCTGCAAGTCGTCCCCGATACCAAGTTCAGCGTCTGGCAGATCAGCGGGCTTGTCTGCTGCACCCTCCTGCTGCTCACCGGCGGCTTCGTGATGTTCGACCTGATGCGGACGATCGGCAGCCCCGATGACCTGAGCCTTTCCAGCCCGCTCCTGAATCCGCTCTCCTCCGTTTTTGGCTGGCGGTAGCAGGCTCAGGAATCCCCGGCACCGGGCCATCGTGCTACGATACAGGGATGAGGCTCTCCCTGCGTTGCTCCATCTTCTGTGCGATCGTCACCGGCTTGACCGTCTCCTGCCGCCCTGCCGCCGACATCCAGCCGAACGACCTGCGAACATACACGGTGCCGCGTCAGGCGAGTCCGACGCAGACAGCGGCGGCTCCCTTCGTGGCTCCCCAGACCGACACGATGCCAGCCGCGACTGCCGGCGGCCGCAAACTCGCATACGACCTGCCCGCGGGATGGACGGACAAGGGCGCCAGCGGCATGCGGCTGGCCACCCTGCGAACCGGTCCCGATGACGCGACCGACGCGGGCGAAATCACGATCATTCCCGCATCAGGCACGCTGCAGGGCAACGCCACCCGCTGGCAGGAGCAACTCACGCCGGGCGCGAACCCGGAGCGAGTCGCCCGCGCCATTGAGGAGGGCGAGAAGGTCTCTGTCAACGGCGCGGAGAGCACCATCCTGCTCCTACTCGACGACGCAGAGGAGAATCAGCAGGCGATTCTCGCCGCCATGATCCCGCTCGATGCCTCGACGTCGCTGTTCGTCAAATTCAAGGGGCCAGCCACCGTCGCCCGTACGATTCGTGAACCCTTCAACGCATTCGTCCGCTCGATCCGCTGGAAGTGACTCGAGCCACACCACCGCACGGACCCATCCACCATGGCCACAGGCAGTTTCCCCTCGCACGGATTCGCCCCGGCGCCGCTTTCCTCGGGCCGGGCCGCAGTCCGCTCCTCCCGCCGCACGGAAGTCTCGGCGGCCTGGCAAGCCCTGCGGGCGGCCGGATCGCTCAAGGTCACGGTGGTGATGTTTCTCGCCGGCATCTTCCTGCTCTTCGTCGGCACGCTCGCGCAGGACGAGAAGAACCTGCCGGAAGTGAAGCAGGAGTATTTCAATAGCTGGATCGCGCAGGTGCCGTTCTCCGACTTCTTCCCCGTGACGATCTTCGGCCCCTCGAAACTCACCGGCTGGTTTCCCTTTCCTGGCGGTGCCACGATCGGGCTGGTGCTCCTCGTCAACCTGATCGCGGCAAAGCTCACGCGATTCCACGTGCACGCGACAGGTCCCCGGCTTCTGGCCGGCTCTGCCGTGTCGCTCGTCGGCGGTCTGCTCACCCTGTTGGTGATCCTGAGCGGCCACTATGCCGACGGCCTGCAGGGCCGGCCCCCGATCGACTACGCGACCGTGTGGCGGCTCGTCCAGGCGTCGGCCGTGACGCTGACCGCGGGTCTGCTCTGGGCGGCGGTCGCCGGCCGAGACCTCAGCCGACTGCTCAGGATCGTGCTCTGGCTGTCCACGGCGGCCACGGGGAGTTTGGCGGTGATCAGCATCTTCGGGGGCGAGGGCTGGCGGATGAGCGAGCCGGGCCTGCGGATCATGTGGCAGCTGATTCAGTCGAGCGTGGCGTCGCTCATTCTGCTCGCGGGCATGGTGATGGTGTTCGGCAGCCGCGGCGGCAACGTGCTGATTCACCTCGGGGTTGGGCTGCTCATGCTGGGACAGTTTGCCTTCGGCGACCGCCAGATCGAGGAACGCATGGCGCTCGTCGAGGGACAGTCGAGCAACATGGCCCTTCGCACCGATGAAACCGAACTGGCCGTGATCCGACCCGACGACGATGCGAACGACCGCGTGACGGTGATCGCGGGCCGTTTGCTCAAGGCCCGGTCCGGCGGCGAACCGATCGTCGCAGATGATCTCCCGTTCGACGTGCGGGTGCTCTCCTACTTTCCGAATTCGAGCGTCCTTCGCGTGGGGCCGGTCGCGCCAAACCAGGCGACGGCGGGCATCGGAAAAAGCTGGCTGGCGACAGACAAGGCCCCGGAGGGCGGCGCGAGCTCGAGGCCGAACATCGCCTCGGCCTATGTGCAACTGACGAACCGCGCGACCGGCGCCGCCCTCGGCACGTTCCTCGTCAGCCAGTTCTTGAACGACCAGGCGCAGATCTTCATGGGCGCCGGCGGCGACGAGGTCGACACGGTCGACGTGGATGGCACGTCGTTCCGGCTCCAACTGCGGTATCGCCGGCAATACAAGCCCTACAACGTCACGCTCACCGACGTGCGGCGGATCAACTACGGCGCCAGCGAAACGCCCCGCGACTTCTCGTCCTATGTCACGTTCACCGACTCCGCCACGAAGGCGCAGCAGGATGGCCGCATCTGGATGAACAACCCGGTGCGGTACCGCGGCGAGACCTTCTACCAGAGCCAGTATTCACAGGTGGATCTTCCCAACGGCACGCGTGGCGAGATGACCGGCCTGCAGGTGGTGGAGAATGCCGGCTGGCTGATCCCCTATGTCGCCTGCGTCCTTGCCCTGTGGGGCATGCTGGCTCACTTCGGCGGCACGTTCCTCCGGTTTGCCGATCGCTACGACCGCGGCCGCGCCGGGCCTCGTGAAGCGGATGATGCCCCGCAGGCGGTAAGTCGCAACCAGCGGCGGGCGACCATTCGGTCCGGGGAGCGGATGGCGACGACCGGCGGCGCGGGCAACCGCCCCGCAACGACTGCCGCGGATCTGATCATGCCGCTGCTCGCGCTGGCGGTCGTCGGATTGTTCTGCCTGGTGGCCACCTACGATCGATCGGCGAGCAAGGGGGGCCATGACTGGCGTTCCGCCGCGGCGCTGCCCGTGTTGCATGAAGGCCGCGTGAAGCCGCTCGACACGGTGGCACGCAACACGCTGCAACTCCTCGGCAACCGGACGAGCGTGAAGATGCCGAAGCCGGAGGAGGCCCCGAAGGGTGTGCCCGCCGGCCTGCCCGTCGGCACGGTTTCGGCAACGGAATGGATGCTCGGCATGATGGCTGGGGCCGACTGGGTGGAGCACGCGCCGGTGTTTCGCATCGACGCGAAGGAGGTCACCGACCTGTTCGATCTTCCGCGACGACAGGGGCATCGCTTCAGCCATGCCGAGTTGGAGACTGGTCTGCCGAAGCTCCGCAAACAGTTGGAATCGATGCGAGACGTGCCACCGGAGCAGTTCAGCTTCATGCAAAAGAAGTTCTCCGAGATCAACCAGAAACTGCAGGCATGGGATCTGCTGCGATACAGCTACGAAACCCCGCGGCTGCCCGATCCGGGGGAGGGCGAGGAGGCGAGGAAGGAATTGCTCGTCGAAATGGAGCGGGTGATGCAAATGGCCAGACGGATCGAGGCGAGCCACCCGCCCGCGGCACTGCCCCCGAAGCCGACGGCGGGAGCGACCGCACCACGGGACGGGGCAGGGGAGTGGCAATCGCTCTATCCAGCGTGGGTGTCGGCGATCGTTGGCAGACTGCTTTCCAGCGGGCCCGGCCAGCCGGCCTTCGAGGTCAACCCCGGCCTGCTGCCGCTGACCGACCTGCTCGCGGCCGTGACCCGCACACCAGCCGACTTCAACCGGGCGCTCGACACCTTCAAGGCGTCCACGGCCTCGTTTCCCGAGGTCCGCGACGTCGTTGCAAAGACCGCCTACGAAGCCTGGCTCAACCGCTTCAATCCCACGGACCTGGCCAAATGGCTCTACGTGCTGGCCGCGGTCGTCTGCTTCTCAAGCTTCCTGGCTGGCAGGCGGCCGCTGAATCGCTTCGTGTTCTGGATGCTCGTGGGCATTCTCCTCCTCCACACGTTCGCGCTGGGCAGCCGCATCTACCTCACCGGCCGTCCTCCGGTCGTGAATCTCTATTCCTCCGCAGTGTTCATCGGCTGGGCCTGCGTGCTGGCAGGGCTGGGATTGGAAGGCCTGTTTGCCAACGGTATCGGCAATCTCGTGGCGGCGATCAGCGGGGCCCTCACGCTCATGGTGGCCTACGGCCTCGACACAGGCGACACGATGCACGTGCTTCAGGCCGTGCTCGACACGCAGTTCTGGCTCTCGACTCACGTGATCACGGTCACGCTCGGCTACGGTGCGACCTTTCTGGCCGGAGTGCTCGGCATCTTCTCGATCGTGCAGCGGATCGCAGGCCGCTGGTCGGCGGCGAACCAGGCACAACGGCTCACCGCCCGGGACGAGCAGGACCAACTCTATCGTATGACGTACGGCGTGGTCTGCTTCGCGCTCTTCTTCAGCTTCATCGGCACGGTGCTCGGAGGCCTCTGGGCAGACGATAGCTGGGGCCGCTTCTGGGGCTGGGATCCAAAGGAGAACGGCGCCCTGATGATCGTGCTCTGGAACGCGGCCGCCCTGCACGCGCGATGGGATCGCTGGCTCGGCCCCCGCGGGTTCGCCCTGTTTGCCATCGGCGGCAACATCATCACCGCCTGGAGCTGGTTTGGCACCAACCAACTCGGCATCGGTCTGCATAGCTACGGGTTCACCAGCGGCGTGCTGATGCTGCTCGCCGGCTTCGTGGCCAGCCAGCTGCTGCTGATCGTGGCCGGCTGGCTGCTGACACGTCCTGACGGAGGCGGTGGCTCGGTCGACGTCACAACCAACGCCGGACCGGCCTGATTCACCGTGCTGCCACCCGCATTTCCCTTGCTCGCGCTGCGGGCTTGGATGGTGGCACGGTTGATTTGACAGCCGAGGAATCGCGTGGCACCTCCCGCCACCGTCCCTCGACGAACTGTGCCACCCGCACCATGGAAGCCGTGAGCGTCACGGCGATAGCGCCGCCCGGTGACTCCTCGTCGGGGCCCGTCTTGACGACGGCGATGCGGCCATCATCCGCCCGTGCTCCGGCATAGGCCTCGCGAACCTCCGGCCACCCGGCGGCTCCCGCACCGCTGACGATCACCCAGTCGGTCGCCGTGGCCCTGGCGATGTCGGGTGGCAGGCTCGTGCGGCTGCCATGATGCGGCGCCACGAGCACGTCGCAACTGTCCGGATCGGAGGCGATGAAACGGGCCAACGCATCCCCCTCCAGATCGCCCGTGAGAAGCAGTCGACGGCCCGCCGACTCCACGGCGAGCACGAGGCTCGTCTCGTTGTCTGTCGCGACTGCATCCGCCATCGCCACGGCATGCACATGTGGGTCGCCGCTGCCGGCGCTGGGATGCAGCACGCGGACGCGGCAGAGCGGATCGAGCGCGAATGATTCCCCCGCCGCAGCGGCTCGCACCGGAATCCCAGCCGCCCGCGCCAACCGCAGCACCTCCCCCACTGCCCACGAATCACTCTCGAGAAACGGCGACGGCACGACGATCTCACCCACGGCGAAGCGATCGAGCAGTTCCGGCACGGCGTTGAAATGATCGGTGTCGGCGTGCGAGATGACGAGCGTGTCGATGCGATTCACCCCCTCGTGCCAGAGCACGGCGGTCATGGCACGCCTGGCCGCGGACGGCGCCCCCAGCCGGCCGGCGTCGTAGACGAGGCAGCGGCCCGTCGGGCTTCTGACCACGATCCCGCAGCCATGCCCCATCGCCGCCACCACGACCCTCATTCCGGCGTGCTGAGGGGCTCCCATTCCGGCGTGCTGAAGATAGCCCAGCCGCGGTGCGGCCACGCCGACCCAGCCAACAACCACCCACGCCGTGGCTACCGCCACCCAGGTACTCAGGCGCATCAACCGCTCTCGCGACACGACGAGCAGCGTCGCAGCCAGAACCGCGTACCAGCCTGCCACCCACCAGGCCGGCGGGCCGGCCACCCACCAATACCCACCCGGCAGTCCCGCGGCCCAAGTCACCACCGCGCCGATGCACCGCAGCGTGCCGTCGCAGGCCCAGCCGCAGGCCGCTGCGAGCGTGGCCGACACCGTCGCCGTGACGAGGCAGAGAAATCCCCACGCCATCGCCACGGCCACCAGCGGCGCGATCAGAGGATTCAGTACCAACCCCACCGGACTGACGAGATGAAACCGGGCCGCCACCACCGGCGCCGTCACGGCCCACACCGCGGCCCCCGTGACCACCATCTCGAACGTCTGCCGACCGATCCGGCGGAGCCGCCGCTCCCAGGGCGAACGACTGCGTTCGATGAGCCGTTCGATGGGATCGTCGGTGTCGGTGCGGGGGAGGGCGGCGGAGGCCCCGATCAGCACGGCGGTCGACAGAAACGAGAGTTGCGAGCCGATCCGAAACAGCTCGGGCGGATGCCAAAGCAGCACGAGGATCGCCGCCAGCGCCAGCGAATTGGCCGCCAGCGACCGCCTGCCCAGCGCCGCCCCCAGACAGGTCAGCCAGATGAGCAGCGTCGCCCGGACGACGGGCGTCTCCGCCCGAACGAGCGCCATGTAGAGCCCGGTGCAGCAGGCCACGGCCACGAGCGACCAGCCGCGGGGCAGGGCGAGCACGCGGAGCACTTGGAAGAGTGCCAGCGACAGGAAGCCCACGTGCAGCCCCGAGATCGACAAAATGTGGATCGTGCCGGTCACCAGGAATTCGAGCGACTCCTCCCGCGGCAACGACTCCCGGCTGCCCAGCAGCAAGGCCGCCGCCAGCGGCGCCCGCTCCGGCGAAAGATGACGCCGCAACACCTCCACGCCGCTGTCCCGCAGCCGGTCGATCCAGGCCGCAGGCGACCATGCCGCGGGCCGCGACAGCACCCGCACACACTCCGCCGAATGGGCCCGCACGATCGAAAGACACCGCAGCGACCGGGCACGCTCGCGGAAATCGAACTCGCCTGGATTGAGCGGCGGAGGAGGCCGGACACCCCGCCCGAGCACCCGCACCCTGCATCCCGCCACGACATCTGGCGGATCGCCGTCCACGATCAGCGTCGCCCGCCCGGAGGCCGGACGCCACGCGGCACCACGACGAACGGCCCGTACCGCTACCACGCATTCACTCGACGGCCGCTGCATCGCGGCCTGCACGGCCCCGCTCCGCAGCGGATCGATGACCGGGGCCGACAGCCGCCGCGGCGACTCTTCCACGATCCCATCGACTGCGACCGGCTCTGGCGACGAGGTCAGGCTCCATGCCAGATCGTCGCAGGGAAACAGGTTGGACCGAATCGCCGACCAGCCGGCGGCCCAACCGACAACCGCCGCCAGCAGAGCAACCGCCGCCCATCCATGCCGGCCCAGACGAAGCAGCATGCCCCAGGCCGGCAGCGCCACGACGGCAGCCAGCCACCAGGCGACAGGCGAGAGATCGACCACGGCCGGCAGGCCACAGCCGACCGCAACCGCCGCAGCCACGACCACGAGCGGCCGCTCAGGCAATGGCCCACGTCGCACGATGCCGCCGAACCACTCGGCGACCGCGCGGGCTATCTCATATGCCACCTCACGAGTCAGCGAAAAGAAATGCCGTGCATCGCTCATACCATTCATGGCGAGCGCGGACGGCAGAAAGGGCAAGTTCAAAACTCGCCCCCACACGGGATCACGCGCGGCGGCGGGCCTGCACGATGCGGGGGAGCGCGGCCATATCCTTGAGCGTCGGCTCGAGGCTCAAGGCCGTCTGCGCCGCAACGACCTCCTCGGCCGCGGCAGCTGTCGAAGGCCCCACCTCGACCAGCAGCCAGCCTCCTGGCACGAGCTTCTCGGCAGCCGCGGCTGCCAGACGTCCGATCACCTCCACGCCGGTCGGCCCCGACACGAGCGCCGTCCGCGGTTCATGCAGCCGCACGTCGCGGGGCAGGGCGTCGAACTCGTCCTCGCGGACATAGGGCGGATTGCTCACGATCACATCCCAGGGCCCGCCCGCCCGCGGATCGCCGAGCAGATCGCACTCCACGAACTCGATCCGGTCCTCGACTCCGTGCCGCTTCGCGTTGTCGCGGGCCACGGCGAGCGCCTCGGGCGAGATATCCGTGGCCACGAAATCCGCCTGCGGAAGCCTCTTGGCGAGGGTCACCACGATGGCACCAGACCCGGTGCCGACGTCGATGATCCGCGGCCGATGACCAGCCGGCCCAGCCGGCCCAGCCGGCCCAGCCGCCTGGCAGAGGTCGAGCACGCGGATGACCAACTGTTCCGTTTCAGGCCGCGGCACCAGCACCGCCGGACTCACGCCAAACGACAACGAGAAGAATTCCCGACTGCCGACGAGATAGGCCACCGGCTCCCCCTCGCCGCGCCGCTTCACCAGCGACCGGAACCGGGCCCGCTCCTCCTCGTTCACGGGCACATCGAACGCCGTGTAGAGCGCGATCCGCGGGCAGCCTCGCACGAAGGCCAGCAGCACCTCGGCGTCGAGCCGCGGAGACTCGCTGCCCCGGCCCGTGAGCCACTCGGTCGTCCAGGTAAGCAGCCGCCCTACCGTCCAGACATCACCGCTTGGTTGTTCGCCTGCCATGCTGGAATCTCCACTTCGTCCATGAACGCTGGTCTGGAAACTCGGTCCGCGGGAATCGCCCTCGCTGCCGATCGAAACGTTCGGCCCCGGGCCGTCAGGTCGAACCGGCCTTGGCGGATCGCTCCATCTCGCTCCTGCGCAGCTCCCGTGCATGCCGCTCGATTGCCTCGATCACGAGGCCCAGCCGCCCGGCCATCACCTGGTCGAGGGTGAAGCTCTCGTTGATCCGGTGATCGGTGAGCCGGTTCTGGGGGAAATTGTAGGTGCGGATCCGTTGGCTGCGGTCACCCGAGCCGACGAGCGTCTTCCGCTCGGCGGACCGTTTATCGTGTTCTATCTGCCGTCGGTATTCGTAGATCCGCGTCTTCAGCACGCGGAGCGCCTTGGCCAAGTTCTTGTGCTGGCTCTTTTCATCCTGGCATTGCACCACGATGCCGGTTTCCATGTGCGTGAGCCGGACGGCCGAGGCCGTCTTGTTGACGTGCTGCCCGCCCGGACCGCTCGCACAGAACAGATCCTTGCGGTATTCGTCGGGCGAGAGCGACACCTCCACATCCTCCGGCTCCGGCAGCACCGCCACGGTGGCGGCCGAGGTGTGAATTCGCCCCTTTGTCTCCGTATCGGGCACCCGCTGCACACGGTGGCCACCGCTCTCGTGCTGCAGTTTCCGGTAGATCGCGGGGCCCTCCAGACCGAGAACGAGATCCTTGAAGCCGCCCAGTTCGGTCGGGCTAGCATCGAGCACCTCGACATTCCAACCCTGTTCGGTGCAGTAGCGGCGATACATCTCGTAGAGATCGCGGACGAAGAGGGCCGCCTCGTCGCCCCCAGTCCCGGCCCGCAACTCCATGATGCAGCGGGACCGGTCGGCATCCTCGTCGTCGGAACAGAGCTCGAGCAGTTCGTCCCACTCCTGCTCACGCCGCTGCCGCAAACCGGGCAGCTCTGACTCGGCGAGGTCCTTCAGGTCGCGGTCGTCGCCGGAGGCCATCTCGACGTGCTCGGCTATCTCACGCTCGAGGGCCACGAACTGGCGATACTTGAGCGCCAGGCGGGCGAGCGTGCCATGCTCCCGGGCGACGGCCGACAGCCGCGACTGATCGGCGAGCACCACCGGATCGATGAGCGCGCGTTCGAGTTCCTCGAACCGGGAAAGCTTGGCTTCGAGTTGATCGCGCATGAATCCGGAGAACCGCCCTCCTGTGGCCAACAGCCCTCGCGTACGCGGCCTGTCAGGAGGCCGGGGCGTCGGCCGCCTTCTTCGGCTTCTTCAGGCTGGCATAGCCCGCCGAGGCGAACTTCGACTTGAACTTCTCGATCCGGCCCGCGGTGTCGACGAACTTCAGCTTGCCCGTAAAGAAGGGGTGGCAGACGTTGCAGATGTCCACCTTGATCTCGGGAACGGTGCTGTGCGTGTTGAATGTGTTGCCACATCCACAACGGACGACGGTGTCGAGATACTTCGGGTGAATGCCTTCTTTCATGATCTTCTCTTGGGTTGTCTTCTTGTTTTGTCTTCGTTGAATCGTGGGGCGGGGAAACCGTCCAAGATACCCGCTTCGCATCCGGCGGGCAACGCGGGAAGCAGGGACCGCGGGAAAGGCCCCTCTTCGCCTTCCTTTGCGCCTTCGTTTTCGCCTCTTATTTCGCCGTTTTTTCCAGCTCTTCCGCGAGCAGCCGACTGCCGAACCGCTGCGGCGACGCATCCTCGCGGAGCAGTTTTACGGCCTCATCCGTGCGGCCGAGCCCGGCCAGGGCCCTGGCCAGATTGACGCGGGCCGCGTCGGTCCAACGGCTGTCGGGGGCCGCCTCCAAGGTCATCCGCCCGAAGTAGTCGACCGCCGTGGCATTCTCCCCTTCGGCCAGCGTGAGCACGCCAAGCCAATAGGTGGCGTCTTCCTTCATCTGCTCGAAGAACCGCTTCACGCCTTCAGCCTGCTCAGGGGGCAGCATTTTAATGGTCTCGGCAATCGCCTGTCGCCCGGGCCGGGCCGCCAGGTAGCTCACTTTCGCACCGTCGGGGCCGTCGAGTTCTCCACGGAATTCGCGAAGACGCGCGGCATAAAGTGGCCGCATGACCCGCGTGCCACGCCGCCCCCCGAGGCCGTCGCCGCCCGTCGGCTGCGCTACCTCCAGGGACATGACGGCCAGTTCCCGACCAGACGCCGCCCGCACGCGGGCGGCGTCACTCTGGCGACGGGCCAGCACCTCCCACGGAAACTCCCACAGACCGACCCGGCGACCGCCACCATCGGCCTCCGCCTGATCGCCCGCGGCAGCGTCGGCGGCCGGCAGGGCCCGCAGCGCCCGTGCGCCCAAGGCGGACGCATCGAGCGCGAGTTCCATGCTCCGCGAACCGACGAGTTGTTCGTCGACGGCCCGCATCCGCCGCGAGAGGCTCCAGGGATCCGCGGCGACGAGCACCGATAATCCGGCGATGTCGTCCGCCTGCACCGGATAACTCCGGTCCGGGAATGACATCCGCTTCAGGATCGAGGGGTCGGCGGCCGCCTGCCGGGCGGTGGCAATGCCGACGCCCTGCGGCCCCGCGATCGGCATGCCATACGTCGGTTCGAAGAGCCATGCCTCCCCGTCGGCGATGACAGCCGGAATCCAGGCCCGCACACCGCGGGCTGGATCGCCGGTGGCGAGCATCACGCCATCGAGCCCGGCATGCCGCACCAATTCGAGGAAGATCCACGCCCGCTGCGCTGGGCTCGCCCGGCCCGAGAGCAGGATCTCCCCGGGCAGAAACCAGCGGGTGCCCGGCGTGGCCTCCGTCGCTGCCATGGGCGGGTCGCTGACGAGGGCCAGCGACCGCACCGTCCAGCGAAAGAGATTGGCGGCGATGTCGAGATCCTCGACGGCATCGCCGCGGGCGCTGGCGGCGATATCGGCCAGCCACCGCTGGTCCCGCAGCGTTGTGAGGTCGGTTGCGGCGTCGAACACGGAACTGCCCAGAGACTCCGGCGTGGTGCCGGCGCGCAGGCGGTCGGAAAGGGTGGCGAAGAGAGGATCGACCTCCCAGTCGGCCGCCAGGGGTGCCCCGGCGATCACGGCGGCGTGGCTCCATTGGTTGAGCCGGTCGAAGACCTGTGCGAAAGCCGACTCCTCGTCGTAGTCATCGAGCCGGCCGAGCACCGCCACGGCGCCATCGAGCAGTTTCTCCCGAACGTCCTCCGAGACCGTGGGCATCACCCGTACTTCTTCCTGAGCCGCGGGCGGTGGCGGCGGAACGCCGCAGCCGATCACCAGTCCCACCAAGCCCCCGATCAAGACACATTCGGCCAGCAGTGCCCGGCCGAGGCCCGGCCTCCCAGGCCGATGTGCATCCATGCCCCCCGATCCCCGCGGATTCATCACGTTGTCTCCATGCCTGCCAGACCATCCAGGTGGGCCTCGTGGATCCGCAGCACGCGTTCCACCACACCCCGCAGACTCGCCAGCGGCACCATGTTGGGTCCGTCGCTGGGACTCTCATCAGGATCAGGGTGCGTCTCCAGAAACAAGCCGTCAATGCCCACCGCCGCCGCAGCCCGAGCCAGCGGTTCGACCAGCGTGCGGTCGCCCCCGGTGGAGTCGCCGCGACTGGCCGGCTGTTGTACGGAGTGCGTGGCGTCGAAGATCACGGGCACGCCCATAGACCGCATCGTGATCAGACCGGCAAAATCGTTGACCAGCCTGCCGTAGCCAAAAAACGTCCCCCGTTCGCAAAGCAACACGTCGCGGCAGCCACCCGCGAGCAGTTTCGCGACCACGTGATTCATATCCGCCGGCGCGACGAACTGCCCCTTCTTGACGTTGACGGCCCGACCGGTGGCGGCGGCCGCCACCAACAAGTCGGTCTGCCGGCAGAGGAAGGCAGGGATCTGCAAAAGGTCGCAGACCTGACCCGCTGCCGTAGCCTGTTCTGGCAGGTGGACGTCGGTGGTGATCGGCAGTCCCGTTCTGGCACGAACCCGATCCAGCACGGCCAGTCCCTCGTCCAGGCCGATCCCCCGATAGGACGAAACGCTCGTGCGGTTTGCCTTGTCGAAAGACGCTTTGAACACCGCGTTGATCGGCAATGTGTCGGCGAGTGCGGCCAGCGCCTCGGCGATGCGCAGGCAGAGATTTTCGTCATCGATGACGCAGGGGCCGGCAATCAGCAACAACGGATTGTCTGGGCCGCAATGATGGGGCCCGATCATCGCTGGAAGTCGGGGATTCACGGAGCAACCTTCTTTCGGCAGCCTGTCGTGGCGTGGGAACTGCAAACCAAACGGGGGACCCGAGGGGAACTCAACCGATAGGGACCGACGGAGGGACCGACGGGATCTGCGGATCATACAGCCCCAGTCCAGTCGACCAGCAACCCCGTGCTTCTGCCCGCCCCGTGCCGGGTTTTCAAGCGCGCTGCAATTGGCGGCGCGCGCTGCAATATGGGCGCCCCCTGGCGGTGGCTGTCTCAATCTGCGTCATGCGAGCGGCAGGCAGCGGGTCACGGCAGACCAGATGCGAGCGGTCTCGCAACCTCTGAAACAGCGGCTCTGCCCACAGTCCGTCAGACCAGTCGCCGTCCCGCTGACACTCCCGCAGAAAAAATTTTCCTGGGCGACTGGATTTGGCACGCTGGATGCATGTCTGAGAAAGCCACCGGGGACCACAGTCCCCACCCCACCGCAATTTTGAAGTGGGGCCTCCGATCACTCCGGTCGTACGGTCGTCTGCCCCTGACCCGTACGGCCAAGACAGGGTGCTCCTGTCGGGTCAGAGGCCCCACTTTTTTCTTTTCTTTGCGATCTGCACGGGTTTTTGCGGGCGGACTCTTGACTCTTGAGGGCTCGGTGCGCTACTGTGCGGAGTTCCGGGCGGCCGGTTTTTCGCGCTAACAGAGCGTTTTTCCGGCCCCGTCGGGCCAGCGTAGCTTCAATTGGCAGAGCACCGCATTCGTAATGCGGGGGTTGTGGGTTCGATTCCCACCGCTGGCTCTCATCCGCTTCATTTGCTCGCATACGCGTCATTTTCTCGCATACGCTTCTTCGCCGTTCGTCGCTTTCAAATCAAAGGGCCATTCATGGTCGCCACCGCAAAGATCGCTCCCGTCGCCATCGATATCCGCGAACTCGTCACCGGCACAGGACCGTTCGGCCCCGCTGAAATCCGTGGCCTGACTCAGGCCCTCGGCAGCAACGCCTCTGCCCATCGCGACGTGCGTGGGGCGGTTCGCGAACTGGAGCAGATGAGCGACCGCAGTCCGGCCGCCTCGGTGCGGTTGGGCGTCTGCCAGTACCTGCTGGGCCGCTATCGCGAGGCTCTGGACACGCTGCGGTCCGCTGATGGCGGTGCCCTGGCCCTCTACCACCAGGGCCTCGCCCATGTCGCCCTGGAAGCGTTCGACAAGGCGCAGGAAGCCTTTGAAGCGGCGAAAAAGTCGGGCTACGACGCCGTCGTGTGCGGCGCCGCCATCGCCGATGCCCTGCGGGCTGCTGGCCACCTCGACGAGGCCCAAAAGGCCATCGAGTCCATGACGGCGGGCAAGGACGGGGACATGGCCAACCAATCGGCCGATTACTGGGCGGCGAAGGGGGCGATCCTGGCCGACCGCGGTCGGCCGGCGAGCGAGGTGTCGGAGGCGTTTGAGAAGGCCGTCGCCATCGACCCTGGCCATTCGCATGCCCTTTTTGCGTTGGGAGTGCTCAACGATCGCGCCGGCAACGATGACGAGGCTCAGGCCTGTTACGAGCGGTCGCTGGAGAGGTATCCGGCATCGCTTGGAGCGCTGCTGAATCTCGGCATCATGCACGAAGACCGCAACGACTTTGCCAAGGCCCAGCAGTGCTATCGCAGGATTCTCGAGGCCATCCCCGACCACCCGCGAGCCAGGCTGTTCCTCAAGGATTCCTCGGCTTCGGGAGATCTCCGCACCGAGGAGCAGGAGCAGAAGCAGCGAGACCGGATCGAGCAGGTGATGGGCCTGCCGGTCAGCGACTTCGAACTCTCCGTGCGCAGCCGCAATTGCCTGCAGAAAATGGGCATTCACACCCTCGGCGACCTCGCACGCACCAGCGAGGCGGAAATCCTCGCGAGCAAGAACTTCGGCGAGACGAGCTTGGTCGAAATCAAGGACATGCTGGCCTCCAAAGGCCTCTCGCTGGGCCAATTCGCCGCCCCGGCTGCCGTCGAAGAGCCGGAACAGGAGCAGGCCGAGCCCTCGGCCGACGAGCAGGAACTGCTGTCACAGCCGATCACCGAGCTCAACCTCTCCGTTCGGGCACGGAAATGCACCACAAAACTGGGCATCAACCTCATCTCCGAACTTGTTCGTCGTACGGCCGAAGATCTCATGGAATGCAAGAACTTCGGCGTCACCAGCCTCAACGAAGTCCGCGAAAAGCTGGCTGAGCGGGGTCTCAAACTCCGCGGCGACTGAGCGAATTTTCCCGGCCTTTTCGCAAAAAACCACCCCGCAGAGGGGGTTTTTGTTTGCGTTTGCCGACGGTTCCCGGTACCGTTGAATCATGCAGTTGGGACGCATGGCTCGAGCGGAGGCCGCGTCCAACTGTGCACCCACCGGGAAGCACCAACGGATGACCTCAGCCAGCCTCAAAGAAAAGCCGGTCCGCGATCTTGCCCGCCTCGCCAAGCAGCACGGCGTCGCTGGCTGGCACGCCATGCGGAAGGATCAGCTCATCCGGGCATTGGTCCGCAAGGCCCGCGCACGGCCGCCAGTCGCGGCAGCAGCCCGCGGCACAGCGATTCCGATGCGTACCAGCGGCCGTGACGGAAGCCTTGGTGCAGAGGCCGCTGTCGGCCTGCTCTCCGGTGTGGCCGCCGCAGGCCTCCCCCGGGCCGTGGTTCCGGTTCAGGATCCAGCCGTTGCACTCCGGCTCCAGCAGGCTCGTGAACGCCTTCTCAAGGCCAAGAACCTGGCCACACCGCCCGAGGGAGGCCGTTCACCCCGTCCGGTGCGTGATCGCATGGTGCTGATGGTTCGCGGCCCCCACTGGCTGCATGTCTTCTGGGAGCTGACCGCCCGCAGCATCGCCCGCGCGCAGGCGGCGCTCGGACAGGAATGGCACGGCGCCCGGCCGACCCTGCGTCTGATCGAACTGGAGAGCGGGCTCAATGCCTCGCCTTCGGAGCGGGTGGTCCGTGAGATCGCCGTGCACGGCGGGGTGAAGAATTGGTTCATCGATATCCGCGAACCGCATCGATATCGCTGCGAGATCGGCTATCTGGCGGTTTCCGGCCGCTTTCACGCCCTGGTGCGGAGCAATGCCGTCACCATGCCAAACAGCCCGCAGGGCGACACGCTGGACGCCCACTGGGGCGAGATCGTCGACGACTGCGAGCGGATCTACGCGATGAGCGGCGGCTTCTCGGCCGAGCACTCGAGCACGGAGCTGCAGGAACTCTTCGAGGAACGGCTTCGCCGGCCGATGGGGCCACCGGCGGTCCGCAGCACGGGAGCTGAGGATGAAGACGGTGAAGATGGAGTCCCGGCTTTTGAACTCGAAGTCGATGCCGAAATGGTCGTCTATGGCGTGACACAGCCGGGAGCCTACCTCACCTTGCAGGGAGAGCCGGTCAAGGTGCATGCTGACGGCACGTTCCGCGTGCGCGTCGACATGCCGAACCGGAGGCAGGTGCTGCCGATCGTGGCCAGCACGGCCGACGGCGCCTCGCGGCAGACGGTGGTGATGGCGGTGGAACGCAACACCAAGTCGATGGGACCTGCCGGTCGCGACCAGCAAGAGTGATAGTCAGCAGAAGGAGCGTGCGGCGATACGTTTTCTGTCATGTTCGTGATGCGTCGATCCATGTCGGTGAGCTCTTAACGAGGCTCGTTGGGGGCCGATTGACGGCTCCGGTCGCGTGTACAGCCGAAGGCTTCCGGCCTGGTCAGGAAACTGACCCGTGCCGGGAATACCGCTCGGATCACATGCCCCGGGGCCCAGGCACCCCCGTCTGTTTTTAAAACGAGCTCTCCGCATCACACGGCGCCACGGCATTACGGTGGAAAACGTATCGCCGCCTGCTTTTCCTGCACGCGGCACAGTTCGCTACCGTCGCGGGCCACGGGCCGCCTGGGCGATCCACGCTTCGAGGAGCGGCTGCGGCTGGCCACGAAATACAGTGACGAACGCCTGGTCGAAGGGCGTGCCCGCGTCGAGCTGTCCGACGAGCGCCTCCAGACGGCTGACGCTCGGCATGATCGCACTGATGAAACCGCCGCCCACAGAGGCCGCCGCCACCGCGTCACCATGGCCGGCGAAGAAATCGGCCGGCGAACTGCCCCGCTGCACCGCCGTCGGCAGGTCGCGGCGCCAGGTCTCCACAAGGTCTGCCTTCGGCTCGAATTTCATCGCGACCGCCCGGCCGGCCCCCTTGGCAAACCAGGCCGGCACGCCCCGGCCAAGCAGGGCGACCGTGGTCATCTGTTCGGTAAGCAGGGCGCGGGCATCGGCCGAGCCACCGTTCTTGCCTGCTGAGGGCTTGTCTCCGGAAGGCTTGTCCACCGCAGGCGGTATGACCGCAGCGTAGACCACGTCGCCCAGCACCCCGGTGCCCGCCGTCACTCCCTTCGGACGGTCGTCGGAAAACACGGTTTGCCAGAAGCTCGAAAGGTCGTATCCCTTCGCGAAGCCGTAGGCGACGATGCCTCCCTTGATGATCGGCGACTTGCCCCCTGTGACCTCCTCCCGCAGCCGCCGCTCGACTGCTTCGGCCGCATCGGCCAGCTCCTCCATCCGCCCGGCCGACAGATTGCCGACCACAAGCACGTCGCCCCGTTCGATCACCGCCGGTTTTTCGTCGGGAATCGCCCGTGTCCAGAGGGAGCGTGCAGCCTGAAAACGCACCTTCTTGAGCTCCTCATGCGAGAGTTTCTGCGACCGTCCGGCGGCGGCGAGCGTTTCCAATTCCACCTTGGGCGTGAGTAGATCGAGCTTGGCGCCCTCGTCGATCCATTTCTGGATGGTCGCTATCACGTCATCGGCCAGCGGCGGCTTGCCGAGCGGCATCCGCTGCCCCTCGATCCCGGCCCCCTTGAGTTTCTTGACAAGCAGGCTGTCGGCTCCCTTGCCGGAGACGATCGGACCGCCGCCGCGGCCGCCACGGAGCAGCCGTTCAAGCGTCACCATGCTCAGGTTTGCCTCCGGCTGGGTGGCGTCGTGGCAGCCCGAGCACTGCTCGAGCAGCACCGGGGCTACGTCCGCCGCAAACGACACCTCCCCCGGCTTGAGCTTCACCGCCACGATTGGCTTGGTCGGCCCGCCGGCTGCGGCTGGGGCCGTGGCCGGCCCCGCGAGCGCATCGATCGGCGACGTGGGGTCGGGCCCGTCGTAGCGAGCTCCGGAATCGATCCACTTGATCAATACTCCCACATCATCGGGCGACACCTTGCCGCCGCCCCGCGGCATGTCGCCGCTGAGGATCACTTCCACGAGCCGGCTCGACTCGCCCACGCCCGGTTGGACCACGCCCGACTTCATCAGCCCCGCGTAAGACGTCATCTGGAAGCCACCCTTGCGACCGGCGATGTGACAGCCGCCGCAGTGACGGGAGAGGATCGGCGCCACGTGCGTCGTGAACGCGAGGGCTGGCTGGGCCGCAGGCTTCGTGGCTGGCTTGGGAGCTGGAGTCTTCGCGTTTGCGGTCTTCTTGACTGCAGCCTTCAGCGGGGCCAGCGTGATGCCGCTGACGTCCGCACCCTCCAGTTCCAGGTCGTTGCGCAGCGTTCGGCACCGCTCCCAGAGGCTCCGGAGACCCGACAGCGGAGTGCCTTGAGCCGCCAACGATTCGATCGCCTTCGCGGCCTCGGCCACCTGGGCAGCCGCCTTGCCCGGCTTGCCATCCGCGACCAGCTTTTCCGCGGTATCCAAGCGTTCGCGGACCTCTTTCACGGCTGTCGCGGAGGACGCCGGCTCCGCGACGGCCGGACTGGTCCACACGATCGCAGTCGCAGACACGACCAGTGTCACACAGAGTGTCACTGCCGCGGCCCGGTCCAGCCGGATGCGGCCACGCAGAGCCTTGGATTGCATCTCTTTCCTGCCAAGCGTTGGGTGTGTTTTCATGGGAGAGTCCTGCGAGTCGTCAGCGGCCGCCGGCCGCAGTCCACCAGCATCCAAGCCCAAACGCGGCGGCCGCCACGAGCGGAACGAGGATCAGATAAGCATAGATGGCCCGGTGGGAAAGCGTGATGCCGTTCTGGATGCTGTTCCGTCCCTGCGGCACCGCGCCGGCGTCATCCGGACCAGGAAGTTCGAACGAATCGGCGGCGAATATTCCCCCAGGCACACCCGCTCGGGAAACCTCCAGTGCGGCGATCGACCGCTCGACGGCGGTGTCTTCGAACGCAGTTGGCTCATGGCCTTCCACCGCAGCGGGCACGATCACGCGGGTGCCGCACTTTGGGCAGGGCAGGCTATTGCCGGCCCACCGCTTGGGGACGTGGAGCCGAGACCGGCAGCCTGTGCAGCGAAAGCCGATCGGCATGGACGACTACCCAATCCGTTGGCCGCGTGGCGGCAAGGCTATTCGCACGTCTACTTTTCGGCCGGGTGGCTGTCGGATCGATCGGGGCGGTCCGGCCTGCCGGCACTCGTCTCCAGGGCCAGGATTCCGCTGGCTGTCGCAGTGCCGGCCAACGCCAAGAACCAGACCACACCGATGACGAGCCCGGCCCGACCGCAGGCCGCGGCCCCGCTCGCATCGCCCAGGGAGGAGAGCAGGGCACCGAGCCCCAGCACGACAGCGATCACCATCGGCAGCAGGAGCATCAAGAGCACACCCCACGCGAGCAGCCGGCGTATGAGTTCCCGCATGAAGATGCTCGCTTGTGAGTCCGTGACCACGACTTCCAAACCGGGCCGCAGGAACGGTATCTCATGCCGCACACGGTGGTCTTCGCCATTGTCGGCCAGCCTGTCGGGCCCAGTCAAGCAAGGCCGCCGACTGGGCCCAACAGGCTGCGAGCGGTAAACTGGCCGCGTTGACAGGATGTCATCCCGCTCGAAAGGCTCGGCATGGATTGGACGCGGCTCGCGGCATTGTTCGCTCTGGTGAGCCTGTTCGTTTCGTCGCCAACGTGGTCCACGGCCAGGTCCGATGAGGTCGAACTGGCCGACGGTCGCGTGCTGCAGGGGCGATTCGTGCTCCTCCCCGGAGTCGCGATCGCCCCCGAGGCCGAGGGCGGCACGAAGCCCTCCGGCGGCACGTCGATTCTGATGTGCGACGACGAACTGACCCGCACGATGGTCTCGAAGCGGCGGGTTGTGAAGACAGCCCCCGGCCAGGGAGACGCCGGGGCCGAACGGATTCGGATCCCCCAGCGGATTCCCGACAACGGTCGCCGCGTGGTCGGCGTCGGCCAGATCCTCGGCACGACGCCATTCGACGAATATGGCCGCCGCATCCTCTCGCTCAGCACCGCTGGCGGCAGACTCGACATCGTGCAAGGGATCACGCAGATCGCCGCCCGCTGGACGAGCGTCGAGGGAATTCTCACGGAACGTTCCAATCTGCTCGACATGCGGATCGCGACCTCGTCGATTCCGCGGGACGTCCTCAAACGGGTGATCGACCAG
Organism: uncultured Candidatus Kuenenia sp.; assembly: GCA_964581055.1. Taxonomy (GTDB): domain Bacteria; phylum Planctomycetota; class Planctomycetia; order Pirellulales; family UBA1268; genus CAMCQY01. Next base: position 48,193 of record CAZOMJ010000078.1, on the reverse strand, counting down.
CATCTCGACCGCACGAGCCCCGACGATCGGCTGCGGGTGGTGCGGCTCTTCCTGCAGGCGGAGCGATATGACGACGCCCGGCAGGAACTCGACGAGGTGCTGCGGGATTTTCCCGATCTCGCCGAACTGGCCCAGCAGCGGAAGGACCTGGCCGCCCTGGCTGCCGCCAAACTGCTCGACGAGGTGCTCATTCGCGGCCGCGTCGGTCAGGATCGGCTGGCGCTCGACCTCCTGGAGCAGTTCCCAGCCGACGACGCTGGAGGAGAGACGGTCGAGGCGGTCCGCGAAGCCCGCGATCGCTATCGCAAGCGGCAGGAGTCGGCCCGCGAACTTCTCGCCGAATTGCGACGACGCCTGGCACAACTCCAGGAAGACGGCGATCGCCGCGAGGCCTCGGCGCTCGTCGACGAGATCGAGCAAGGGCTCTCCTTCGCCTCCCTCGATCGTCTGGCGACGTTCGAACGGCTGGGCACCGACCCCGACATGCCGGCCGACGGTGCCCTGGCGATCGCGATCAACGGCTGGCTGCAGGGAGCGGCCAGCGCCGACCGCAACCTCAAGCTCGCGCTGTCGACCGTGCGGGTGCGCACGCTCGTCGGCGACTACCTCCGTGCGACAGACAAAACGACGCGGGACCAGGTCCATGCGAGACTTGAGCAGGAGGAGGCCTTCGACGCCCCGACCGTCACGGCGATCGCCCGCCAGATGCAGCCTCCGTTCGCACCGGCGGCGGAGATCGCCCCGGGGCTGCACGAGCTGCAGGTGCCGGGTCTGGACGGGGAGGGGAGCTTCAAGTGCCTCGTGCAGCTGCCACCCGAATATGACCCGCTCAGAAAATACCCGGCGGTCGTCTCCCTGCACGCGGCCTGGTCGACGCCGATGAATCAGATCGAGTGGTGGGCCGGCATGCCGGGTCCCGATGGCCAGCGCCGCGGCCAGGCCGCCCGCAACGGCACGATCGTGATCGCCCCGGCGTGGGCCCGCGAGCAGCAGATGTCCTACGACTACTCGGCGCGGGAGCACGCCGCCGTGCTCGCCGCCCTGCGGGAGTCGCTGCGGCGGTTTTCAATCGACAGCGACCGCGTGTTTCTCTCCGGCCACTCGATGGGAGGCGACGCCGCCTGGGACATCGCGCTGGCCCATCCCGATCTCTGGGCCGGTCTGGTGGCGATCTCTCCCGCAGCCGGGAAGTATGTCAACCACTACTGGCAAAACGCCCGTACGCTGCCCATGTATCTTGTTGGCGGAGAACTCGATGCCGCCTGCTTCGGCCGCAACACGATGGATCTCGACCGCTATTTCGCCAAGGGCTTCGATGCCACGTATGTCGAGTATCGCGGCCGCGGTCACGAGCACTTTTCCGACGAGATCATGCGGATCTTCGACTGGATGGGCCGGCGTCAGCGGACGTTTTTCCCACCCGTGATCGACGCGGTGTCGATGCGGCCCTGGGACCGCTTCTTCTGGTGGGTGGAGATGGAGCGGCCGCCGGCCCGCACGATAGTGCTGCCCTCGCAGTGGCCGCCGCCGCCTACCGTTCGGCCGTTTGCGATCGATGCCAAAACGATGCCGGCCAACAGCGTGCCGGCGAGTATGCTCTCGGTGCATTGCGGCGCCGACCGCGTGCGGATCTGGCTCTCGCCGGAGCTTGTTGACTTCTCGCTGCCTGTGACCGTCACGCTCGACGGTCGCAAGCTCTGGAAGGACACTGTCATTCCGGACAAGCGTCTGCTGCTCGAAGACCTGCGGCTGCGGGCCGACCGTCAGCACCCGTTCTGGGCGGTGATCGACTGGGAGAAGCGGCCCCAGGCGGCCGACTCGCAATGACGACGCAGGCGTCCACATCCGAGGGGTTCCGGCTGATCTCATTTGTCTGCGAGACGGATGCCGATCTGCTGCCCCAATTCGTGCGGTGGTACCGGCGGCTCGGAGTGGACCGATTCCACTTCGTGATGCACGGGAAGTGGAGCCGGGAAAGCCTGGCGATGCTGGCGGGCCTGCCGGGCGTCGAGTGCTCGCGGTGGGTCACCAAGCCGTTCTGTAAATCGCTCAAGTGCGACGAGATCACCGCCATCGCCCGACGCCATGTCGGCGAGTGGGTGGTGTTCGCCGACGCCGACGAGCTTCTCGAACTGCCAACCGGCGATCTGACAGAGGCGGTCGCGGCCCTGGAGGCCGCTGGCAGCGACGAACTCTACGCCACGCTGCTGCAGCGGGTGGCCGCCGACGGGAGCCTGCCCGAGGTGCGGGCTGACAGCGATCTCGACACGCTCTTCCCGATGCATCACGTCGGCCTCTGCGAAGACATGGGGCTCGAGAAGCCGGCCTGGAAGAGCAAGTATCCGCTCGCGCGGATCGGCCCGCACTTCGTCTACCAGCGGGGCAACCACCTTCCCGGCAACAGCCGCTCCGTGGCCCACATGCCGATCCGGGCCGTCATGCACCACTTCAAGTGGCGCAAGAGCCTCTTGAAGGCGTTCGAACAGGAGCGGGGCGAAGGCACGAACTCCGGCGAGATGGCGGTCTACCGTCGCTACCTTGAATCGCACGGCAGTCTGCCGATGTCCGGGGCGAAGCAGAATTCCACCGCGGCGCTCGAGGCAGAGGGCCTGCTGCGGCTGCCCACCACCGAAGAGTCGAATATTCTCAGGGCGATGATCCGCGAGCGGACTGCGGGCGAGAAGGCACGCATCCGCGTCGGCTTCGTGACGTTCGAACTCGCCGGTCCGGGCACTCCCAACGGTGGCATCGCTACGGCGATCTCGTCACTGGCCAAGCTCCAGGCCGCCCACGGCCACGAGGTGCAGGTTTTCTACTGTCCATTTCGAGAGGATCGGGAACTGCATCCGCTCTGGTTTGAGTACTGGGCGGCGTTCGGCGTCAGGCTGCACCATATTCCGCGGGTGTTGCACGAAGACGGCCGACATCTCAACGGCCACGAGATCGAGGTGGCCATCGTCGATGCCGTCCGGCGGGCCGGCCTCTTCGACTTGCTGCATTTCCACGACACCCAGGGCTACGCGGCTCCGTTTGCGATGCTCAAGACCGCCGGGCTCGAGTTCACCGACACGCAGATCGCCATCACCACGCATGGCGGCACCCGCTGGCACAACGAGCCCAACAACACGCCGTGGGACGAGAAAGCCTATCGTCAGGAACTGGTCGGCCAGCGGCTCTGCGATCTGCTCGTCTCCCCAAGCGCGTACCTCATCGATTGGAACCGGCGGCTCGACGCTCTGCCGTCCCGGCACACGGTGCTCCAGAACGTGCTCGACCCCGAGAGCAAATCGTTCACGCGTCCGCTCGATCATGCCGTGGTGCCAGAGTGCCTGGCGTTCTTCGGGCGGGTCGAGACCCGCAAGGGCTTTGACCTCTTTCTCGCGGCCCTGCGGGCACTGGCCACCACCACCGACCTGAGGCCCGACGTGCTTGTCCTCGGCCGGTTCGGCAATGGCTACTCCCAGGAGCGATTCGACAGGGAGACCGCGGAGCTGCCCTTCCGCATCAGCCACTTTCAGTCGCTCAATCCCCAGCAGGCGCTCCGCATGCTGAAGGAGAAGAGGGCGCTGGCGATCATGCCCTCCCGCCAGGAAAATTCTCCCTATGTGGCCTACGAGGCAATGGAGAACCAGCTGCCGTTCCTCGTCAGCTTCACCGGCGGCACCGCCGAACTGATCCGTCCTGAAGACTGGCCGCAGGCGGAGCTTCCGGCGGAGCCGAAGGCCATGGCCGAGAAAATCACCGGCGTGCTCAGGGACGGCCTGCGGCCTGCCCGGCTCGCCTTCGATCCGCTCGAAGTCGAACTGCAGAGCCTGGCCCTGTGGCGGACACTCGCCGCAGAAAAAGCGAATGCTCCGGCGAGGCCGGCGTCTCGCGCACTCCGTCTCTCCCTCACCGACTCTCAGGCCGCGACGGGCCGCGATCCGAAGGAGATCATCGCCCTCGTGCCGCCCGGGATCGAGGTAAGTGATCGCCACATCGACGCGATGGCGCGGCTGCTTGCGGCCTGTCCCGAGGCCGGCATCGTCGAGCCATACTGCCGGGTGGTCGATGAGGAGAACGGCGCGGAGATGTCGTCGCTGCAACTGAAGAGAAAGGCGACGCCACGGGAGGCCGCCCTGATCGCCGGCCCGCTGCCGCTTGTGGTGCGGGCAGGCGTTATCGCCGACCTGAGCTCGGCCCTGGCCGCGGCTCCACCCGCCGACCTCTATGCCGCGTTCATGGCCGCCGCGGAAGAGGCTGGCACAGCCGTGCTGTCGATTCCGCTCGAGACCCACCGCAGCCGATTCGTGCCGGGGATCGAACAGCGAGCGATCTGCAATCGGCTGTGGCTGCCGGTGGGTCGGAAGCGGCCAGCGGACGCGATCGTGTCCAACGCTGAAGAAAGCCCGCCGCAGGCGCAGGAAAGCCCCCAGCGGCCGGCAGAAGAGTCGTGGCAGCTCTGTGGGATGCTCAGCGACGACCCATTCGTCGCGATCTCGATGTTCACGCCGGAGTGCCCGTATGGGGCGCTGTCACTCTTTCCGGATGCATTCCAGGAACGGCCGTCGCTGCACCTGATCACGATGGACCACTCGCTCCTCTGGGCGGCCTCGACGCTGCTTCCGCAGCGGCTCGCCGAGGCCGGAAAGCGCTGGCCGCAGGCCCGCTTCCGGCTCCTGGCCGCCGACGAGACGGAGCTTCGCGGCCTGCGGGCTGCGGGCCTGCCAACGCTGCTGTGCAATCTGAACATGTTCACCGACGAGCGAGTCTTCCACCCGTTGCGTCCGGAGGCCGCAGCGCAGACGACAGACGCGATCTGCATCGCGCCGCTCGACCTCCGTGAAAACCACCATCTGGCCCGAACGATCGGCTCGATCGGTATCGTGCATCATCGCTACGAAGGCATGGACGACGTCGGCGCCGAAGTCCGCCGGCTTCTGCCGCAGGCCACGTTTCTCAACGACACGACCGAAGACGCGCAGGGATTCTTCTATCCGTCTGATGAGCAGCTGGCGGGATGGATCTGCCAGGCGACCACGGGCCTGGCGCTGAGCGAGACGGGGGGCAGCTGCATGGCGACGGCGCAATACCTGCTCTGCGGCACGCCCGTGGTCACGGTGCCCAACATCGGCGGCCGCGACCACTTCCTGAAACAGCCCTTCTTCGCACGGGCCGACACGACGGCCGAGTCTGTGGCCGCAGCCGTGGCGGAACTACGGGCCCGCAGGCTTTCCCGGAACGAGATCCATGAGGCGACTAAGCAACTCTTCCAAGAAGCGAGGCAGGCGTTTCTCGTCGACCTCAACGCCGCCATGCGCGACGTGTTTGGCAGTGGCCACCGGATCGACGACGTGTCGGGGCTCGTCGGCAAAGTGGTCCGCTACCGGCGTGCCGTCGACGTGCTGCGGCCGCCGGGCGCACCGCGACAGGCCGCTGCCCCACGGCAGCGATGGTGGCCTGCGTGGCTCACGCTCAATCGTCGCCGCGGTGAGAATCGCGAGTGATACGTTCTGCGGGACCGAGGGTGTTGACGGCGGAGCGACGGCCACCTAAACACTCCGTAAGGTTCCGTCTCTTCCACGCCATGGAAAATCCGATGCGTTTGCAATCGCGAGCCATTGTGTCCGTGTCGGCCGTGGTGATCATGGTCGTCGTCATGCCGGGCCTCATGATTCTGAGCCTGACGGGGTGCAACTCCTCCGCTCCTTCGAGCAAGCAGACCGACACGGCCGAGACGCCGGGGACGCCGTCGGCAACATCGGCAGCCAGCCCAGCCAAAGCCGCCAAGGCTGCAGCGCCGGCACCGCCTGCGTGGCAGGTCAGCGCCCAAGAGGGCGCGAAGGCAACGCTCGCCATCTCGCCAGACGGCGCGATGAAGGTCGACATTGACAGAATAGGCGATGGAAAGGGCTGGCAGGTCCTCCTCTTCGGCCCCGGCGGGCCAGTCAAGGCCAAGCAGCGCTACACCGTCTCATTCCGGGCCAGAGCCGCCGAGCCGCGCACTATGGTGGTCAAGGCCCAGCAGGCAAAGGAACCTTGGGAGTCGCTTGGCCTGTTCAAACCGGTGAGCCTCACGGAACAGTGGCAGAGTTTCCGACTCGACTTCGAGTCGAAGCTGGACGAGCCGAAGGCACGCCTCGGCTTCAATCTCGGTGAAAGCGCCGCGGCCGTGGAAATCGCCGATCTCGACCTCGCACCGCAGGCCTGGTTTTTCGGGGTGAGCAAAGACGCCGAGGCGACGCTTGAGACGCCCGCCGGGCTGCCGGCCGCCGCCCGCGTCACGATCGCCAAGGCCGCTGACGCCGAACGGCCGTGGGCCGTGCGGATCAATGGACCGGCCTTTCCGGTTTCGGAAGGTGAGGAACTCTATGCGTCTTTCCGCGCCCGTGCCGATAAGCCGCGGCAGATCATCGCCACAGTCAACATGGCGAATCCACCCGGGACTTCGCTCGGACTCCGCAAGCCTGTGGAACTCTCCACGGAATGGAGGAGCTTCGGCTTTGCATTCAAGCCCACGGCGAGCGAGCCTGCATCGCAACTGACGTTCCAGCTCGGTGAGAACGATGCCGCGGTCGAGGTGCAGTCGGCAAGCGTTCGGAAAGCGGCGTGGAATCTCACGGCCAGGAAAGACCATGAGGCGGTGCTGACGTTCCTCGACCGCATTCCTGAAGGGATGCGGATCGACTTTGGCAGCCTGCCGGAGTTGGAGCCGTCGCGGGTGCGGCTCACCTCACAGCCGATGGAGTTGAAGGCCAACGCGAAATGTCAGGTCTCGTTTCGCATCCGGACGGACAAACCCCGCGAGGTCGTCTTCACCGTCAGGGAGGCGCAGGAACCCTGGACGAACCTTGGGCTCTATGGCGTGATCCCGGCCAAGGAGAAGTGGCAGTCGATCACCCGTGAGTTCACAGCGAAGGCCGATGCGTCGAACGCCGTGTGGGCCTTTGACCTGGGCGGCAGCGACGTCCCGGTGGAACTGGCCGACGTCTCGTTCCAGCCCGCGAAGCCCAAGCCAGCCGCTTCGAATTGACCGCTGCCCACCGATTTAGCGTTTGAACGAGAGCCACGTGGGCCAACGCAGGAGCGGTCGCGATGCCGGGAGATCCGGCGTTTGAACGGGTGTCTGCTCGGGTTGTGCGACGGGCTCCGGTGCGCGATTTTCCGGCACCTTCAGCACGTCGACGGCTCGCCGCCACCGGTTGACCTCACCGATGAGACCCGAAACGTCGTCGATCTCGTGCCCAGCGCCACATGCCCCGCGCACGGCGGCGTTGACTTCGTCGAGGAACGTTCTCCTGGCCTCGGCGAACATCTGCTTCGTCGCCTCATGGACCTCTTCGCGGGAGAGATTACGGGCCTTGAACTCCCGCACCGCCGCCGCCACCGATTCAGCCGTCGTCTCGGCCCTGATGAAGTAGGGATCTCTGAGAAAGTGATCGCGGCCGCCGACGTTGGGGACCGTAACCACGGGCGTGCCGCAGAGCAGGTATTTTGCCGTCGCGACGCAGCTGTCGCCGCTCTCGTTGAGCGCGAGCCCGGTGGCCGCCTGGCAGATCCAGGCCGCGGTCTGATCGTTGGACGGGTAGAAAAAGCCCTCGCTCCGGTTGGGGGCGTCGGTCAGGTAGACCGCTCGAGACAGTCGCTGCCGCACCTCCGTGCCAACGTCCTCCATGCCCTCGTAGCGGTGGTGCACGATGCCGATTGAGTCGAGATCTCGCGCCAGGAAGTGATTCTCACGCACTGCCAGGGGGGCGATCGAGATCGCGTCCATCGTCTGGATCGCGGCCTCCGGACGGAACGGGTGAAACACCCGCTCGTCGGTAAACATGTTGAGGTTGCCGAGCATGGCGGGCAGGCCCGCGGCACGTGCCGCGAGGAGATCGGTCTCGTCGGCAGCCAGCACGCGGAAGTGAGCCCGCGGCCATCGCTCGCGGGCCTCGGCGATGCGGCGGGGCAGGTCTGAGCGGGCGACCCAGCGGAGGGAACTGTTCGTAGCGATCAGGTGAAGCGAGGGCCGATCGGCCAGTTCATCCGGAAAGAGCGAGAGCGCGCCGTAGGGGCACTCGGAACTGATCATCGAGATCGCTACGAAGGGCTCGGCGCTCAGCATGCCACAGAGCATGTTGACCTGTTCGAGAGGCCGGGGCGGCCTCTCGAACGGCCGCTGGCGGGCCAGTGGCAGATTCAGACGGTTGCAGACCGCCCGCTGTTCGAGGCCGGGCACAAAGCGGCTGCGATGGGTCACGAGCGGAATGGGGAGCACGCTCTTGCCCATCTCTTGGGCGGCCGCCATGAGCGAGCCATAGAGGTTGTCGGGCGGGGAGGCCGCCAGAGCGGGCCCAAGATCGGCGATCACGCCCGCCCGCACCACGAGGGGCAGGGGACCGGTGATCAGCGCAGCCTCCCGCGGCGTTGCCTTCTTCAGCTGCAGCGACGACATCTCCGTGCCAGTCTCCGCTTCGGCCACTTGGCAGCATGGCTCGACGATGTCTGCCTGGCGGCACGAGGCCAGCAGTCGTGCCATTGCCTGAACCTGCGACTCGGCCACGTCCACGCCCGCCGGCACTAGCGCGATGATCTCCTGCGGATCGCGTGCCGCCGCCGCGGCCCAGTCGGTCAGGGCAAACCGCACAGGCTTCGCAGGCCGCGGTCCGGCCGGTCGGTCTTTTTCGGTGGCGAACGAACGCCAGAGCACAAGATTGCGCAGCTCGACCTCCATCGGATCGAAGGCGAGCCGGGCGGGCCGCAGGCCTCGCCGCAGAATCCCGGCGATCTTCTCGGCCATGGCGGCCGGCTCCGCGGGAAGTTCCGCCTGTGGCCAGTCCTCACGTTGAATCAACTCGGACGTTCCACCCGTGAAGCTGACGAGGAAGGGGAGCTGGTTCTCCATCGCCTCGTAGGCCACATAGGGAGAATTTTCCTGGCGGGAGGGCATGATCGACAGCGTCTTCTTCTCCTTCAGCATCCGCAGGGCCTGCTGCGGATTGAGCGACTTAGAGTGGCTGATACTGAAGGGCAGCCCTGCCGTCTCCTCGTCGAACCGTTCCTGGGAATATCCGGTGCCAAACCGGCCGAGGACGAGCACGTCGGGGCGGAGGTCGGTGGTGGCGGCGAGTTCACGCAGGGCTTCGAGGAAGAGGTCGATGCCCTTGCGAGTCTCGACCCGTCCGAAGAATGCCAGGCACTCCGGCACCACGGCATGGTCGAGCGGCCGTGTGAACGATTTGCTCTCGGGCTCCAGCACGTTCTGGAGCACGACGTGCCGGGCGGGCAGTGCGTCGAGTTGCCGGTTCCACTCGATCAGGTAGGCGCTCGGGGAGACGACCATGTCGCAGAGCCGCTGGCCGATCAGCTCCTGCTGATAGGCACGGTCGTCCCACGGCGTGCCGTTGAACTCGTTGTGCCACCGCGTGCCGCCGTGGGTGGTGATGGCGATCCGCGTGTCGGCAAACTCGAGTTCGGCCCGCTTGAGCATGCAGAACCGGGCTGCGAACCCCTGCGTGTCGTGAAAGTGGAGCGAGTCGAATCGGCCGGCCCGGCGCACGCATTCAACGATGGCCGCCTCCACCTCATGCGATTCGAGCTGTCGGTTCGTGCGGGCCTCGATCCGGGAGATGTAGTGCAGGCGGACGCCGAACGCGGCCCAGTATTCGAACCACAGCGGGGGCAGCTCCCGGGGCATGTGAAAGGGGCAGTAGAAGACATCGACCTCGTGGCCGTGGGCCGCCTGCAGCTTCGCCAGAGACGACATGGCGGTGGCGATGCCGCCGTTGGGTGTGCCCGGCCCGCCCAGTTCGTAGGTGACGAAGCCGACGCGGATGCGTGATTTCTCAGCCGCGGTCCGCTCGCCGATCATCGCTGTCAGGACTGCCGATTCCGCCTTGGTGGGCAGCCGCAGCATGCCCTCTGCGAGAAGGGCTGCGGTGGAATTCTTCTTCGCGCCCTCCATCGGCAGGCTGCCGTGCGACTCGATGTAGTGACGGTAGACCGCCATCTCGCCAAAATTCGTGCCCTCGCCCCGCTCTTGCTCGAAGGCCGCGAGGAGGCTCTTCCGCCACTTGAAGTGGTGCATGACGGCACGGATCGGCACGTGGGCCACGGAGCGGCTGTTGCCGGGCAGGTGGTTGCCCCGTTGGTAGACGAAGCTGGCTCCGACCCGCGCGAGCGGATACTTGCTCTTCCAGGCCGGCTTCTCGAGCCCCATGTCCTCACAGAGGCCGACGTGGTGCATCGGAAAGAGCGTGTCGAGGTCGCTGTCGGCCCGCACCTCTGGCAGGCTCCCGTCGGCGGCCACCCGCTGCAGCATCGTGGCATAGAGTTCTTCAATGCCGGCGGCTTCGAGTGCAGCGACCATCTCTTTCAAGCCGCGAGTGGGCATTTCGAGCAGTTCGTCGGCGTCGGCAAACACCACCCACTCGCCGACGTGGCGGCGGGCAATGGCGGTGATCTCATCGCACTTGAGCGACTTGCAGAACGGCTTGTTGACCCACCGCGTGCACTCGACGCCCGGCAGACTGGCCAGCATCGCCAGGCTTTCGCGGCTCCACGTCCCGTGCATCACGAAGTGGAAGCGGTCCACGCCCAGCCGCCGATACCACCGCACGAAATGGGGCAGCAGATCGGCATCCGTCTCGCAGACAAACGAGATTAGCCGGAATCCTTCGGGCGGGGGAGTCTGCGTCATCAGTGTGAGTTGTCGAAATGGTCGCCGGGACTGAAGCGGGCGGCGAGGCTCTCAAAGTCGCCAGAAAAAACACGCTTGCGCGCCTACCGAACGCCCTTAGCTTACGTTACCTTCAGCGAGTGCGCCACGGGGCAGTAAACGGCCCTGATCGTCCAACGGACTGGCTGACACCGAACATCATCACCTCCTTGGCCACGATGGAGTCGATGTCGCTCTGCCGCCTCACTCGCCGGCTGGCAGTGAGTGACATCGTCGCAAACCGGGTCTCGTCGAGAAACAGGCTCTCGATTCCGGCAGCCAGACCCAAAAAGTCCTCCGGTGGTGCAAGCACACCGCACTCGGCGTTGACGAATTCGGGAATTGCTCCCACGGCGTTCATGACCGGCACCAAGCCGGAGGCCATCGCCTCATCGCGAGACACTCCCTGGCTGTCCCACCGCGATGGGCAGAGAAAGACGCCGTATTCCCGGTACATGTCGCGCAGCTCATCCGGCGTGAGAAATCGGCGGTCGATGACCACGTTGCCAAACTGCCGAAGGGGTGCGAGTACCTCGTCAAATAGCAGGCCGTCACCAACGAACCGAAACTCCAACTCTCCAAACCACGGCTTGTTCGCGAGCGACTGGATGGCCCGAACGCTCAGGTCATTGGCGTATTTCCGCGATGCGTACGAGGCAATGGAGAGGATCTTCTTCCGTTGCTCCGGAGGCTTGGGGTGATAGGCAAACCGTGTCGTATCGATCGGATTGTGGATGACCCGATAGTGCTGCGGTGGAATGCGGAGGCCGATGTCTTCCATCACCTGCTCGGCGAACATCCTCGACACGAATATCAGGCTGAGGTTGGAGGGCATCTCCTCGAGCAACCCTCGCCAGAATGCGATCCGGGCGGTGCTCTCCTTCTGGGCCGCCCGCCGCTGCTGGTCGGCGTCGTTGTTGAAATCACGCCTGTACCAGGGCTGGATCTCGAAGCCGTGGACCCAGACAAAGATCTTTTTCGTGTGGACGTGGTGGCGGAGCACGTTCCACAGCGGCTCGTCGAGAAAGTGCACAAGCAAACTGCGATGATGCCCGTCTTCGAGCAGTCGCTGCAGATCGGCGGATGATCCCGTGATCACATCTACGTTGCGGTATTCCTGGAACAACACCCCCGATTCATTCCGCAGCCGGAAGACATCAACCGGCAGGCCCTGCTTCGCATAGCCCGCCACGCGTGTGTGCACGAATCCAAACCGGTAGAGATCGTCGTAGGAGGGATATTGCCGCACGATCACCAAGTGCTCGCGGCGACAAAGCAGTCGGACCTGGGACGGAGGCGGGGGGCCCAACCGAACGGAACGAATCCGCGACGTGCCGCTACCCTTCAGTCGGATGCCGAACCTGATCCACGCGGTGCCGGCAGGAATAGCGAAGTCGCCCTCCCGATTGGCCTCCCTGACGACCCGCTCCAGTTGCTGCTTCCCGCTATCGAGAAACGTCACCGCCAGGCTCAGATCGAGCCCAGGATCGGCATCGAGGCGGAACTGGGCCCGCTCCGCAAAGCCGAGCTCGGCAAGTGGAACGTCGGTCGTGGCATGCAGGTAGTGGATCTGGTCCGCCGTCAGCGTCGAGGTGACTTCCCATGCATTCCCTGAGACCTCGAGGCTGTATCCTTTGCCACTCGGTGGCGTGAAGAGCGCAGCGAGGTCGGCACCAGTGCGCACCGGCGTGGTGCTGGCCGCAACGGGCACGGACGCAAGTGGCTCGGACGCCACACGATCTGCATGCGCTAACAGTTGCGATACAGACAGCCCCTCGTCGAGCCCACGCAGATCGTTGACCGCCTCTGCATGAGAGGTCTGGAAGGCGGTGCCCGCCCCATCCCGGCAGTAGTTGAACTCATCGACAGAGAGAAGGCCGTCGCCCTCGATCCTCCGCCCAGGCAGTCCCTTCACCCAGTCGGCCAGCGGCATTGCGGCCACAAGCTCCGCACGAACCAGCGAACTCCGCGCTGGGACACTCTCCACCTCGCAATAGCGGTCGCCTGGCTGAACAAGCCGGCAGCCAGCCTCCGCCGACCACTGGTAGTGCGACCCCTTGCCTATCGCCGAGGCCCGGCTCCAGCGGGTGGCCAGCGCCAGGTCGAGAAGATAGTTGGGGCCGTAGTAATCGGCGGCCACCATGCCGGCGATGAGCTCGCCTTCTCCGGCCATTTCACCACACGTCAGGCCGGCGGCCATGCGAGCGGGCACGACCCGCACCGCCGACTCCATCGTGGCAGGCTTGGCGCTGAAACCGTTCGGCACGACCACCACCAGGCGTCGCCGGGCATAGCTTTGCCGGGCGAAACCGGCCACAAGCGAGTCGAATGCACGGCGGCTGGCAGCATAGCCGGTGGCCACGATGGTGGGCAGGAGGTCGGCAGCCGGCGTTCCCTTCACCTTGGAGATGATGGTGGCGAGGCGGTCGGAATAGGTGTGGCTCTGCATCACCTTTCTCAGGCCGGCCAACCGGAACTTGCGCCAGGTCGCTTCGTCGCCCTCCACCGCCTGCAACCGGCGCACGATCTCGTCACCGTTGTCGGATGTGATGACCAGATCACCGAACTGCATACGGACGGCGCGGGAGAAATTGCTCACGGTGACGGTGTTGGAGGCGAGCAGTTCAAACACCCTGCGGGCGCACATGCTCTGCGACTGTTTCACCGAATTGAGGTTGATCCCATAGCGGTAGCCCTTGTAGGCCCTGTCGATCTCGGCGAATGGCAGCTGCCCTACGATGAATGGCTTGTATTCGTCCGGAAACTGGTAGTTCGGGTTGTCGAACCCAGAATACCGGTCATAGATCTCCACCGGCCAGTTGGCACTGATCGCCTTGAGGATCTGGCTGAGATCACGCGCACGCTCCGGATACCGCACATAAAAAGCCCCGGCGAAACAGAAGGCGTTTTTCCGCGGATACACCTCGATCGGATTGGTCGTGGCGGGCTGGCAGGCAAACGGCAACAGATGGACGCGGTCATGCCCCACTGCGGCCCGGTAGCCGGGAATGCTGTCGATGTCGGTGGTAAAGATCCAGTCGAACTGTTTGGCGGTGGTGAGGAAGCCGTCGAAGTGAACGGGGTCTTCCTTGTTCCAAAACACCGTAGGCACGCCGTGCGCACGACACCAGGCGATCACCCCGCGCAGCTCCGGGCTGGTGTGGTAGACCTTGTTGTTCCACTGATCGTCCTTCCCACGCCATGCCGACTCGACGAACAATAGCTCTGGCCGAAACGCATCGAGTTCGTCCTGCCATCCCCCCACCGATAGCTGCAGGAGTTGGCACTCCGGCCTGAAGGAGCTCTCGGTGAACTCGTCCATGATGGCCGCGACCCGCAGCCGGCCACGCGGCTCGGGATGGGCGGCGAGTCCATCGGCCGTGAGAGGGAGTGAGCCGACGTGGATCACGCCGTGATCATCCTGCGATGGCTGGCCCCCGAGCCATCGGGAGCAGGCACGTCTGAGCCAATCGCTAGCCCCAAGAAACGCGGTCATGGTCGCCCTGATGCCGAAAGAACCCCGGTGACATCGATCACGTGCTTCCCCTGCAGCAGATGGCGGGGCAGGTCGCGAAACTCCTGATGGCCGACCAGCACAGCCACGATGTCGGCCTGCTCGAGAGCCGGCCCGAGCTCTGCCCACTCCACGCGGCCGAGGCCTGCCGGAAGCTCCGTCACGTTCGGCTCGACCGCCAGCAAGCGGGCGGTCGTCTGCGTGGACAGGGCATGGGCCACCTGCAGGGCTGGGCTTTCGCGGAGGTCGGCAACGTTCGGCTTGAAGGCCAGCCCGAGCAATGCAACCACAACCGATGGTTCCTCCCGGCCCTCCGCCGCCAACGCCGTAACAGCCCTTCTGATCTGCTCATGCACCCAGCGAGGCTTGGCGTCGTTCACTTCTCGGGCGGTGCGGATCAGCCGGGCGTCGCTCGGCGCCGCATCGACGATGAACCAGGGATCCACCGCAACGCAGTGGCCGCCCACACCGCAGCTCGGCTGGAGGATCTTCACGCGAGGGTGATGGTTGGCCAAGGAGATCAGGTCCCACACGGGGATGCCGAGCCTGTCGCAGATCATCGACAGCTCGTTGGCGAAGGCCACGTTGACGTCGCGGTAGGCATTCTCCGCGAGCTTGCTCATCTCCGCAGTGCGGGCATCGGTGATGTATATCGCGCCCGCAACGCACGTCCGATACACCTCCTCGGCCCGCCGGGAACAGGCCGCGGTCAGGCCCCCGATGATCCGGTCATTCTCCACCAGCTCCCGGATCACATGCCCCGGCAGGACCCGCTCTGGGCAGTAGGCAATGTGCACATCCACGACGTCTCCAGCGCCGGGGCCCGGAAAACGCAGGTCGGGGCGTGCCGCCGACAACCAGACCGCCAGTTGCTCCGTCGTTCCCACTGGAGAGGTCGACTCGAGAACCACGATGTTGCCGGGCGCGAGCACCGGGGCGATCGACTGAGCCGCCGCCCGCACATGGTCGAGATCGGGCTGATGCTCCCCTTTGAACGGCGTTGGCACGGCGATCAGGAAGGCGTCCGCCGGTTCGGGGACGGTGGTAGCCCGCAGTATACCCGCCCCCACCGCGGCCCGGACGAGCATATCCAGCTCCGGTTCGTCGATGTGCACGTTCCCGCTGTTGATGGTGGCCACGGTGCGCTCGTTGACATCGACACCGATGACCGCGACCCGCCGGGAGGCGAAGACGGCGGCCGTGGGCAGCCCCACATAGCCCAGGCCGATGACAGAGAGTGTGTTGAGGCTGGTGCTGGTATCTGGCATTGCTCAATGGCTTCCGAGGGATTGCAGGATCCGTACGATGCGTTCGCTGGCCCGTCCATCGCCGTAGGGTGTTTCTACCATCGAACTGACGACAGGGCTGTGTGACCCTGCCAATACGCGTGCGGCAGACTCGACGATCGTGACGGTATCGGTGCCAACCAATTGCACGGCACCGTTCGCGAGCGCCTCGGGGCGTTCGGTCGTGTCTCGCATCACCAGCACCGGCTTGCCCAAAGCAGGTGCCTCCTCCTGGATGCCACCGGAGTCGGTGAGCAGAAGACTCGACCTGCTCATGAGATAGACAAACGGCAGATAGTCCTGAGGTTCGATCAGGTGGACATTGCCTATTCCCTGCAGTGCCGCACTGACCGGCCCCAGCACCTTGGGATTGGGGTGGACCGGAAAGACAAAATCAACCTTGGGAAACCGCTCCGCCAAGGTGCGGATCGCCGCGCAGACGCGGTCCAACCCTCCCTGAAAATTCTCCCGACGGTGGCAGGTGATCACCACCAGCCTGGCATCAGCCCGCAGGAATGGAAACTGGCCCGCGAGCGAGTCGGCAAGGTGGGAGTCGGTCCGGAGCCGATCGACCACCAGTCGCAGGGCGTCGATCACGGTATTACCGGTGACGTGAATGGCACCAGGGGCGATCCCCTCACGGAGCAGGTTTTTCCGAGCTTGCTCAGTGGGCGCAAAGTGCACGGTGGCGACCGCAGCGATCACCTTCCGGTTACCCTCCTCCGGCCAAGGGGCCAGCAGGTCGCCCGTGCGCAGACCAGCCTCCACATGGCCGACCGGAATTCGCTGGTAATACGCCGCCAGCGAGGCGGCAGACGCGGTGGCGGTGTCCCCGTGAACCAATACCAGATCGGGACCAAACTGCTGCAGGAGCGGTTCGAGACCGAGAAGCACCTTGCTGGTGGTTGCGGAAAGGGTCTGACCGGGCACCATGATGCCCAGATCGTAGTCTGGCTGCATGCCGAACAGGTGCAGCACCTGATCCAGCATCTCGCGGTGCTGCGCCGTGACGCAGACCCGCGACTCGATGCCGGCCAGGGCGCCCAGCGCCCCGACCACCGGTGCCATCTTGATGGCCTCGGGCCTCGTACCAAAAACGGTCAGCACTTTCATGGTATGACGATCCGTCCGTAAGGTTTCACGACACCTTCAATGACCGCATCGAGCCCGTATTCCTTCTTCCATCTGGCCAGGACGGAGGCACCCCCAGACTACACGTCGTCAAGCAGGATGCTCGATGCTGACGACCCTTTGGCCCTTGTGTCGGGCGATCAATGCGAGCAAGACAGTGCTGAGGCCGCAGCCACATTCCAGGATTGTTCCCTGGATCTCCCACGCGTGCGCCGCTATTGCCGCGAGCAATTCTTCCTTGGCAGGCCAGCTCTCGTTTCCCCAGTTCGTGCATAGCTCGGTAAGTATTTGAGCAGGGATATGCGGAACTGAACGATCGGCCTCCTGCAAAGCGGCGAAGAAACGATCGGAAGCCTCGGTCGGTGGATAGTGCTTCTGCATCACTGTGGATTAGAAGCCCCCATGAGAGGAGAAGCCCACATGAGTTGAGTGGCACCGAACTCAAGCTTCGTGCGGGCCACTAAAGAATCGCCATCCCCTTTCATAACGAGCGCCTTCGACTTCTCCAAGCACATAAATGTCGGAGAATAATGAATGTTTTCAATCTGCACATCAAACCTTTGGTCGAACCAAATGCATAGGCTCGCACTCCCGTTTTCCAATCTGAATCCGCCTTTGGAATCCAGGCTGTGCACGCTCACATCTGGATGAAGATTCAGTTGCATCCTCCATGACTGAGAGTGTGCGCTACAGAAGCTATCTTCAATCATGAGGGAGCTGTCGCCGTATGACACGCGTCGCTCAACCTCAACCTCTGCTGAAAGGTTGTGGGCTGCGCGTATGTCGAAGCGACTCGCGTGACCTTCGAGGGAGATAACACGGGACATCTCCTGCGGCGACTGAAAGTTGGCAAAGCGGACATTGCCCATCGACTCGACGTAAATCCCACTATGAGCACGAGTGGAAATGAACCAACGCCGAAGCTTGTCCTGAATGTCGTAGTTGTACATACCGCAATCGACGATGAAATCTTTCCCTTGATACTGCAGGGTGAGACTCAGGTCATCGACATGCCGATGCGAGTATGTCATCCCTCCGGCTCTGAGAGTCATGTGGAAGTCTGGCTGGGACACCAGGAAGAACCCCGCGTCTGGGTAATATCCAAGTCCGTACCTGGCATCATCTGATTCCACACCGGGAAAGAACGTCGCCAGCATGGTTTCAGAGTCGCCAACCAACGGCAGAGTCTTGTTTGAGCGGAGAAAAAGGTCGCCGACATGCCTTGCCTTCCCAAGCGTATCTTCCCACTTTGTCGCAGTTTCGATGAGCCTGTATTCCAAAAGAAAATCGCGTGCCTTGGAAAATAAGCCGTAGTTCACGAAATGATAGGTCGAGCTATTTTCTGTGCAGCAACCATCTTTGTCGAAGGTCAGCTCGAGCATCATCTCCAGCCTGCTCACGCACTTCATGCGGTATTTGTCGGCTAACGCTTTGTCAGTCTCTTTCGCAATGACGGAAAACTGGGCCAACGCAAGATCCATCATCACGCCATGGTTGTTCTTCACGTAGTGGTGATCGCTGTGTAGCCAATCCGCATGAACGACTGCATGGAGAAAAAGGTTTTCGATTGGGATAATCTTCCCAATGATTGCGATTTCACTGCCCGCCCCCAACACGTCCGGGCGAGTTGCGTAATGAATAAACGCACTTAAAACAAAGAGGCGATTAGCTACCGCGTGCTCATCCCGCCATGCATCCTGGAAAACTCCCTGATCGGTGTCGCAACCCTCGAGGTAGCTTTTGACGATCTCCGCGGCTGTTGCAAAATGGTTCTGAGACTCGGCCGGGTTCTGAATGCCGCACTCAAGGCATGCATGCGCTGAAACCAAGGAGTTCAGCCAGAGTCGTTTTGAATTCGCAGCCTCACCAAGATCAGCTCTCCATCCGCCATTCATATCCACTGCCACAAATCCAATGTTGGGCATGTAGAAATTGTGATCGTGAGCCTGCCTTGCGACCTCGGGGATATCCATGTGTGGCCAAGGCCAGTGCGGTCGTTTCAGGGTGCTCGTGAGTTTCATCGGTAGAGTTCGTCTTTGCGATTGTCGTTGAAGCTGCGTGCCCTAAATAAACTCACGAAACATATCGACTGCGAGGCGGACAAACGTGTCAATATCGTAGAGTGCCTTGATCGCCTCGTGGCCCTCGGCTGCCGCAGATCGAAAAAGAGCTTGGTCAGCGGAATATCGAGCAATCCTTTGGACCGCATCGTCCTCGTCATCCACAAGGAACTGCTGTGGCCACAGATATTCAGCCCCCGGCCAACGCCGGACGAGGGACACGCATTGAGCCGCAAACCCATCAGCAACAGCCAGATGGAAACTCTCGAAGCCAAGAAGCCCAACCTCTGAATCGCTTGCCGACAAGACGTAACCAACGCGGCGTTCTGCCAATGCCTGCTTGACATCGACGTGACCATTGAAATGCACGGCATCATCGAGAGCATGTTGCTTGATGAACTCCTCACACGTCTTGAAATACGCCATTTCAACGGGATCCCGCGCAATCCACGACAGTTCCTCGGGGCGTTGGCCAAACACCTCCAGTCGAAAACGAGGATCTTTCGCTCGCAGCGCATGCAGAACTTTCAGGGCCCAGAGAAATCCTTTCCTGGAAGGAAGGATCCCTATAATTCCCAGCGTGTGCAGGCGGTCAGGGTGCCAATCGGTTCGGTAATCCTCCACTCGCACATAGTTTGGAAGGAGTCTTGCCTTCGAGCGTGGGATATTTGGATAACGCTCCAATAACCGCTCGAGGAAGAGCGGTGAAACGGCGATTACTGCGTCCACTCGATCCACATCGAACCGTTCGCCATGCATGCGGCCAAGCTCCATGCGGTGCATGCGCACCACCAATCGCTGATCGGGCCTCTTGTGTGTTGAATACCATTCTGCATTTCCGAGCAGCCACTCGCACCATATACATTCAGCCCAGTCGAGCAACGCTCTGCTCTGCTTTTCGTCATTGCGGTCGTGCCCTTTCCATTCATCGAAGCGGATCTCAAAGTGTTCTTCGAGCGACGGCACCGCGTCGCGGATGAACTTCATGTCGTAGCCGGCAATGAGCAGCCGCGGACGGCACAGCTCACGAAAGCGGGGATAGTTGCCTGCGTGAACGGTCTGGAGTAGTTCCAAGAGACGCCGTTTGTAGGAGAACTTCCCAATGACCTCCCAGTTCGACGCAACAAATTCATGGAACGTCTGGAAGCTTGCTGCATCGACGTCACCACGGTTGCGGAAAATCAACGACTCCAAAGCCACCCGCAGACCTACGGGAAGGCGGCTTTTCAAATAATCGATACCCAGTGGTTGCATCAGCTTTTGTACGGATGCCCAGACCTGCAGATGGTCTCCCAACTCTCGTGCACCGTAGCACTGCGTGCTGGATGGTGTTGGCGAGGGCCGTTTCAAGTAAACAAAAGTTGGCTCAGAGAGATATTCGATACGCTCAGCCCGCGACAGCACCTCAGCGAGGAAAACGGAATCCTCGCCCATCCGCAGATGCTCGGGCCAGCGGATCTGATGCTGCAAGAGGAAGCTGCGTTTCACGAAGCTGTTGATCACCGTGCTCGTACCCGCGATGATCAATTCACGCCGCTGTGCTGATGTCTGGGCTTCGGCCCACCCCGGCATCTGGTTCATCCGCGTACGCGCACGGCCATCATCGCGTATCAGCTCAGACCTCACGATGCAGGCATCCGTGCGGCTGGCACATTCCAGCAGTTTCCTCAGTGCCCCCGGTAGCAACTCGTCGTCGCAATCCAGGAAGTAGATGTATTCCCCCCTGGCAACGTCGATGCCATGGTTGCGAGGGCGGGAGGGCGAACCACTGTTCTGGTCGAGACGCAATGACCGCCAGTTGGGCTCTTCAGCGCAGGCACGCTGGGTCAGTTCATAGGTGCCATCAGTGGAATAGTCGTCGATGAACAGCACTTCGTATTCGCTGGCATCGAGGTCAATAGCCCGCAACGAAGTAAAGCAACGCGCAATTTTGTCGGCTGCGTTGAAGCTTGGGATGATGATGGTGGCCTTCATCGCTCGTACTCAAATAAAAAGCTCAGATAAAATAAGCGGTGCGAAGTTGATTCGAACTGTGCAGCCACAGTCCAAATCTGCCCCGCAGGTCAAGGAACGGCGCATCTGGGCTGACGAGTCCAGTTCGGTAGCGTTGCTGGGCATCGTTGGCTACGGTCAGCGGGTATTCCGTGGCGTACTGCAGATGCAGGGCTGCGCGAGAGAGCCAGTCAGCAGTCGGTGCATGACGGGGATGAAAGGCCAGGAAGTGACTGGTTTCGACCGGCTGGTAGCGGTCGAGTATGGCGTAGCGTGTCGCATGGCTCCAGGACGTGACACTGACGCCGGCGCGGTTGAACAGGCGGTACAACTCGGCCACTTCGAGATCGGCCATCTGGGCGTTGGCAACCAGCAGCAGTCGAGCGCCCGGCTGCTGCTGACCATGCTGCTGGAACCAAGCGATGGCCTCCCGCGCGTCGGCCTGCCGCTCCACGAGGCAGGTGGCAGTGATCGTGAAGTCGCGGGCGGCGTGTGCGACACCGATGCTTTGCAGAATCTGCAACCAGCGCTGCTTATAGGTGTGGTCCCTGAGCACCTTGTTCAGCGCCCGCTCACGCAATGCATCGATATCAGCATCGCTGAGTGCTCGCAGGCGTGTGGGTTGCCTATCAGGGTAAACGACAAGGTCGCCCAGCATCTCATCCGCGCCGCGTGAGTAGTTGGAAAGAACCAGCGTGTTGCTGGACATCAACTCGAACACTCGCCGAGCAAACATCGTGGGCGAATCGGTGACGGTGTTGAAATTCAAGCCATAACGGCTCGACTTGTAGACGCTGGGCATGCGGTCATGCGGCTGAGATGGCTTGAGGAAGCGTTGGTAGCGGTCGGGCCAAATGTGGAGGGGATCTGGGTCGCCGTGATAGCGATCGTAAATTTCCAGTTCATAGCCATCGGCACAGATGGCATCGAGGATATGCTCCATGTCCTTGCTGCGCTGAACATGATTGGCATACCAGCTGCCGGCAAAGACAACACGTGACGAGCGATGGGCGGTCTCCATCGGGTTGAAGAGCCGCGGGTTCGTCGCGAAGGGCAGCGCAAAGGCACGTGACACGCCATGCTCGCGCTCGTATCCCTGCACACACTCGGCCGCCGAGGTGAACACAAAATCGAATTCCTTCGCCGTTTCTACGAAGTCATGGACGCGATCCGCGAAGTGTGTTGGATCCTCCTTGTTCCAGAAGAGGGTTGGGATGCCTTTCTGGCGGCAATGGGCCAGAATCTCGAGCAGCGCCGTGCGGTTTTCCTTGGAGAAATTCCTGCTTGCGTAGATCTGCCCTTTCCACGGACGACGCTTGCTGTCCGGACCGCTCCAGGCGGACTCACAGAAAAAAATCTCGGGCTGGTGTTGTTCGATTTTCTCGCGCCAGTCAGCAGGTTCGAGCGGAATGGCAATGAATTCATCGGAAAAGCTGTTCGTCGTGAATTCATCCGCGATGAACGCTACACGAAAGCGGTCCGCATATTTGATCCGCTTCTCGGAGTCTGCAAACTCACTGCTGCGCAATTCCTGATCGGCCCGCACTGCCTGTGCCTTATAGAAAAGGTTCTGGCACAAGCGCCGGTGTGCAGAAAAAAGATTGTGCCCGAGTCGCTCTCCTGCTTCCCTGTAAAGCTGGAGTGCCTGGGAATAGTCTTTGTGAAGGAATGCTTCATGCGCTGTGCGAACGAGGTGATCACTCATGATTCCACTGATGCAACTTCATCATTCCCATCCGTCAGACTCTCTCGCTGTGGTGTCGGTTCCGTCGGAACGACCGAGAACGGCTCCAGCCACGACGGGCTGACAAACGACTCTTGGTCGGCACGGGGCGCTCGACGAAGCACCCGGCATCGCGGTGAATGGCATTCGCCACCAAAGGACATGATACTTACGGGCCTGAGAACGTGTGTGCTTTGCAAACGGGCTCCCCGCTCAGGAGGGAAGGGCGGCCCCGTCACGATGTTCCCCACAGTCGTTGACACGGACCGCGTGGTAAAGTCCATTTCGCCGTGAGTTCCACGATGATGGCTGGTATCCCGGCCCGTCTTGGCCTTTAAAGCAAGGAACATGATGTGAGTGGCGACACCCTGACCGCTGCAGACCAGTCGACCCCATCGCCACGGAGCCACGTGGGGCCCATTTCCCCAGGGGATAAGCGTCGCGCTACGGTTCTCCGCCAGGTGATTGAACCGGGGGGCGTGGGGGCCGAATGCGGCGTGTTCAAGGGGGAGTTTTCAAGGGCGTTGCTCGAGCACCTCGCCCCTCGCAAGCTCTATTTGATGGATCCCTGGTATCTGATGACGAAGGCATGGCACTGGGGCGAGGGTGACCGCAGCACCGTGTCGGCACTGTGCAACATCCTCCGCACGTTTGAAGATGACCTCGTCAGCGGCCGTGTCATCCTGAAAATCGACGACGATCTCAAAGCGCTCGCGGAACTGCCGGACCATCACCTCGACTGGGCCTACGTCGATTCGACGCATCTCTATGCCCCGACGGTTAAGGAACTCGAGTTGCTACGGCGAAAAGTCAGGCCCGGGGGCATTATCGCCGGCCACGACTGGCAGCCCGACCCCGCCCATCGGCATCATGGCGTCTGCAAGGCGGTTCGCGAGGCGGTGGGGCGAGGGAGCTTCGAGCTGATTCTTGTCGACGAGCCCACCATCCAATGGGCCGTACGACTGCCGGGCGACAAAAACCGAGTCGGATGCGACGCGAAATCCACCGCCAGCCCAACGATCGAGTTGGCCGGCAACCGCATCGTCAACAACGCGATCAAGGAGCCTCAACCAGCCCCCGCCCGTCAAATGCCATCCGCCGCAAGCCCCGCCACGATCGATTTCGTTCGATCTGCCCAGTGTGCTCTGCACGAAAACGTCCAGAAGATCAAAGGTTGGACATTCCCGACGGAACGCCAGTTCAACCAATGGTACTCCGCAGAGCTCTATCGAGGTGTCGGCGAAATTGTCGATCTTGGCGCTATGACAGGGAGTTCAGCGGCGGCACTGGCTTGCGGGCTGTCGTCAAACAGCAACGCGACGGGCAGGAAAGTCATCGCCTTCGACCAATTTGTCAAAAGTTGGGGACGAATTCCCGGAGAGCCCCTTGAAGATGTACCGCAGGGAGATGATTTTCTCGACCGCTTTCTAGCGAACACCTCACCCTGGAAAGACACCATTGACATTCGGCAGGGAGACGTAGCCAAAATCGGATGGGGAGGAGAGCCGATCGAGTATCTGTTCGTTGATTTGATGAAGTCGTGGGGAACTGCCAAGGTCATTGCGGAACAATTCTTTCCTTGTCTCGTCGCACCGGGAGGCCTCGTCGTTCAGCAGGACTTTTTTCACCACTACACCCCGTGGATTCATCTGATCATGTATCGGCTCCGGGACGTTTTGGAGCCTGTGTTCGAGATACCAGACTCGTGCAGTTATGTCTTCCGAACGGTGCGGCCCGTTTCGAGGGAATCATGCCGGTCTGCGGTCGATTTCGCAGACATCACCGCGGAAGAAATAGACAACGCTTTTGACTACTCAGAGAGCCTCGTCTCGAAAAACCCCATTGCCTCCATCAAGGCCGCCAAGGTGATGTTCTTCTACCATTATGCTCACATGAAAGGGCAGCCAGGGGCAGCCGAAGGGCACTTCGACGCATGGATGCGCCTTGCGATCCGAGAGTATCAGAACATCGCTCCACACCTTCACGAGGACCGAAACGTCCAGCGGACACGACAGTCGCTGGAACCGTTCATGAGCAATGGCATCGGGGCAGTGCGCCCGCCGGAATGACACCGTCGCCGGCACGCAGGAATGGCCCCCACTTCGCCCGCGGCTCCGCCGACCGGCTGCTCAGCCCTGTCGCTTCGTGCCCATGTAGATTTCGCCGCAACAGCGATTGCGCAAACCGTGCCATTCAATCTCTTCGGGCGAGAGCAGATCAGGGGCATGGCATTCGGTCACCTCGAACCCGGATTCTACGAGGCGGTCCTTGTAGTCGCGTCCATAATTCCGCACATGGTCAAAATGACCATACACACGCTGTCGGTCCGCGGGATCAACGATCGACGGATCCTCGAAGGTCTCCTTGACCAGGACTGGAACGTTGAGAATCGCGAATCCCGACGGCCGTAGCACCCGGCACAATTCCCGCATCGCCTTCCGGTCATCGGGAACGTGCTCGAGCACGTGCGAGCAGTAGATCACATCGAAACTGTCGTCGGGATGACGGATGTCGGTGATGTCCATCTTTTCCATCGCTGTTGGATCGTTCAGATCGGCACTGAGATAGCCGCTTCCGCACACACGCGCGAAGATTTGCCCGAGCGACTTCTCGGGTGCGATATGCAGAAAACGCCTTGGCTTGCCATCGAAGAAATCGGTCGCCCGCAGAAACACGAGGAGCAAGCGATGACGTTCGAGCGAACCACACGCCGGGCATCTCGCATCGGCCCGCGGCTTGATGCCATACTCGAGAAACGCGTCGGAAGTGGCATCGCAGACGGCGCAATATCGACTCATGAAACCACCCTTGAAGACTGTTCGTTCGACGGTCCGTCACCGGCCACCGCTTGTCGCACGCGTCAAGCGGGCAAGAAACACAAGATATCATTAAACATCCCCAGCACAGCGGTATCAATCGAACTCCTGCTCGTCGAGGAGGCCCACCGTACGGTCCAACAGCGTGGCATCGCAGCCGGCCGGAGGTTCGCTGCCCAGCCTCATCTCCATGACGCGTCGAACGGGCTCTTCTCCTTCGACCTGGGTGCAAGCGACATCGCCGTAGAACTCGCCGATGTGTCGTTTGTACCGCCCCCATCCACGCCGCCTGCAGACGAACGAGCAAAGTGATCGCAGGCGGCGCTACGACTTCCTCAGCAGCACGTCATGGTGGCCGAAGGGTTGCAGGGCAAAACCAACCATCGCCGCGTCGCCCCGATTCAACACCTCGTGCACATTGGCCATCACGCCATACGGAAAACCCGACAGGACCGACCACGGCGTGTAGTCGTTCAACTGGATGTATCCGCCCTGCTTGACCTTCGGCAGGATGCCAACGATGTCTCGCCGCGAACCCGCATACGAGTGGTCCCCGTCTACGTAGGCGTAGTCGATCGAATCATCGGCAAGGTCCGCGATGGCAGTGCCGGAATCGCCTTCGTGAAGAACGACAGCAGCGTCACTGCGGACCGTGGGATCGAGGCCGCTGAATTGAAGATCGAACAGGTGAAACACCCGCGGGCTCAAATGCTTGAGAATTCGCTTGCTGAACGCCCCCTTCCACACGCCAAGTTCACAGACCTCCGGCCCGGCTGACAGCTGGATCGACTGAAGCATTTCGTCCCTCGACCCGAAAAACCGCACGTGCTCCGCAAAGCCCGTGGCCTTGACCTGTGACGGCAGTGGCCCGTCGAACAGCGCGGTCGATTGGAAAAAAGCGTTGACATCGAGGCCTTTCGATTCGACAGCGGTGCGCACTTTACTCAGCCGGGAATGGAAATCGGCCTGGATGCGGCGGACCTCGTCACGCAGGTCGGATTCCGATAGTTGCTGCACGGCATGGTTCTCGCGGGCATTGAGACGGAAGGCCTAGACTCTATCCCAGTTCGCGCCCGAGCGACACTCTCTCACCGAGCAGCTGACGATCATCGGCGTCACTTCCACGAAACATCGCGGAGATCGGCCAGTCGCTGCGTCGCCCACGATCTCACCTCGTGCCGGTCGCCGCTGTCGATGATCTCCTGGAGAAACACTTCTGCTTCTTTTCCGCCTTTCTGCTCGACGAGAAAATCGACCGCGTACGCGACCGGGGCGATGTCGGCGCCGGCCTGCTGGGACACCTCCCTGAACCGCCGCTCGGCTTCGACAACACTTCCCGTCACCGCCGCCCCCCTCGCCGCGAGGAGACGACGCTGCCCCTCGGGAACCGTTTCAATTCCCTTGGCGATCGTCTCCTCCGCAGCCTCTTTCGCCCCCGTCGAAACCTGCCAGCGAGCAAGCCAGATCCACGCGTCGGGATTGGACGGGTCGGTTTGCGTGACACGGGTAAA
Source organism: uncultured Candidatus Kuenenia sp. (assembly GCA_964581055.1). Classification (GTDB taxonomy): domain Bacteria; phylum Planctomycetota; class Planctomycetia; order Pirellulales; family UBA1268; genus CAMCQY01. Next base: position 21,476 of record CAZOMJ010000078.1, on the reverse strand, counting down.
GAGTTCACCAGCCCGCTCCTGCATCCCCGCCCGTTCGCAGAGCCTGCCCAGCCAGACGAGCGTGGCACGATCCGCGGCCTCGACATCGATCACTGAAATCGCCCGGTCGGCGGCCGCCGAAAAGTCGCTCGACGAGAGCAGCGAGTTGATCACCAATCGATCCCCACCCCCGAGGCCCGCCGGCGCGATGGCGTCGCGCAGGCGATCCGCATCCGCTCGCCGCCCGAATCGCTCAAGCGCATCGGCCTGCAGGCGGGTGAGGCGGGCGTCTTCAGGGCCATACGCCGTCGCCCGCTGGAGATGGCCGACCGCGGCAGCCAGTTTGCCGGCTATCAGCTCGATGTCGCCCGACAGCGCCTCGACAGGCTGCCACCGTTTTCGTTCGTCGCGGGCCTCCACGAGCAGTTCCCTCGCCTCGTCAAGCTGCTTCCGCTGGGCGTCGTTCAGCTTGGCAGTCCCCGACGGCGACGCGTTGTTCACGCCCGCCCGCACGGCGGCCACGAGCGACGCCGCCGCCGCCAACCGCCCCCGGGGTGAGCTTTTTCCTTCGAGCGCCACGACCTCGGCGGCGGCCTTCGCCCCCGCGTCGGCATCGCCCGCCCGAGCGGCGTCGATCGCCAGCGCCAGGGGCGGACGAAAATCGTTCGGCATCCGAGTTGCCGCCCGAGCCCACACGGCCCGGGCCTCGTCGTACCACCCAGCCGCATGCGCCAGTCCCGCCAGCGTCTGGAGTGTCTGGACGGCCTCTTCAGGGGCGGCAATGCGGTCGGTCGCGGCAGCGATCGACTGGAGCCAGCCACGGTCGTCGCCCGTGGCATGACGGGCCTCCGCGCGGGCCATCGCCACGAGCACCTCCGGCCGGTCTTGCCGCCAGCGGGGCAGGGCAGCGTGAGCGGACCGCATAGCGACGATGCCGTCGCGCTCGTCAAGGAGCGAGAGCCGCAGGGCGTCGAGCTGGACTAGCTGATTCACCGCGTCACCGCTCGGAAGGGCCGCCAGAGCCGCGTCGACTTCCCCCTTGGCGGCAAGCAGTTCCGCCCGCAGCTGCGCGAGCCGCCAGTCGGAAGCATTGGCCGACGAGGCAATGGCTTCGATGAGCGCGTCGAGTCGCCTCCAATTCCGCTTGTCCGCCGGCTGCAACCGGACCACACGAATCATCGTCGACACCTGCGGTATCAGCCAAAGGCCGACGGTCGGCCGCTCCCCGAGCTTGGGACCGGTGAGCCAGCGTTGCTCGAGTCTCCTCACGATTTCGGCGGCGGCTTCCCGTTGGTTCAGATCGAGTCGCGCCTGCGCAATGCCGCCCATCGCCCTCCCCCACGCCATTGGGTTTCGCTCGAGCCGCTGGTAATCATCGATCGCCTCGTCCCATTCGCCGAGCATGGCATGGCACCGCGCCAGCCATTCATCGATCCTGCTTTTGGCCTCGACCGGCACGAGTGCACGGGCCTTCACGAGACCCTTTTCCGCGGCGCACCAGTTGCCATTCGCTTCTTGGACCCTGGCATCCAACACGACCACGGCGGGATGATCCGGCCCGAGCGTCTCCCGAGCCGCCTCGAGCCGCTTCGCGAATTCAGGACGCGACGGATGCGCGATGGGCATGCTCGCGAGGTAGACGAACACCGCATACTGCTGGAACGGAAACCGTTCCAGGGCCGCGTCGAGCGTTTCAAGCACCTCGTCGGGGGTGCCACGCGCCGCGATGTGCCGAGCCATGGCTGCAAACAGCGGCCGGTCCGTGGGAAACATTCTCCTCGCCTCGGTGAACGCGGCGCTCGAACCCTTGAAGTCGCCCGTGGCGGCCAGCGCCCTCGCGTTGGCCACGAGCGACGCCGAATCCGTCGGGGCAAGCGCCGCGGCCCGCGATGCTGCCCGTAGGGCCGCTTCGGGCTCGTTCCGCGACAGCATCAAGTCGGCGTAGGAGACGAGCACCGCGGGGTCGTCGGGGTGGGCCTGCATGCAGCGTTCGATCACACTTTCTGCCACCGGCTTGTCGCCGAGCTTGTCCCGCACGATCTCCGAGAGCAGCAGATACGTATCGGCCCGCGGGGGTTTTTTGGATGCAGCTGCCGGGAAGGATCGGGCTTTGACGTCGAAGCCGGTTTGGGCGGCGACGATCTCCAGAGCCTGGCGATGATCCCCCGTGCCGTTCCACGTGCGTGCGATCTGCACGTCGATCGCGGCGAGGTCGTCGTCGGCTGCGCCACGCTTGATGGCGTCGCGAACGACGAGCAGGTGCTCGCGCGCCTGATTAAAATCCCCCGTGGCGAGCTTCAGTTCAGCAAGGCGACGGCGGAGCCGCATGTCGTCCGGCAACTGGCGGATCGCGACCTCCGTGGCGTCGAACGCCCGGCCCACATCTTTGGGAGAAGCATCACGCACCGACGCGAGCCGCAGCAGGAGCAGGCTGCGATCCTTGAGCACGGCGGGGTCGGCTTTGAGCCCGGCGTAATTGACGTACTTTTGATACTCGTCGGCGGCGACTCCGTCGTCCCCGGCCTCCTCAGCCTGCCGCGCGGCTTCGAGTGCGTTCTCCACCAGCCCCGCCGACCACCGGAGGTACGCAACCGCCGCACCGGCAGCGAGAAGGCCACACGCGGCAACGGCCGCAACGACGACGACGAGACGTTTCACCGAAGGGTGCTCGCAGGCCTAAGTGAAGCCGTATTTTTACTAACTATTCCGATAGGTTGAGTATACTCAAATATTTTTCCAGTCGCGACTGACAGGCGTTGCCCGACTACGGGGATGTTTCGTCGCTCGCGACCTTCTCGCCCCGACGACAACCCGCCACCCGCATGGACACGAAGTTCGTCGACATCGACGTCGGTCGTCCGCTTCCCATGCGGATCGATGTTCCCGAACAGTCGTTTGTCAAGGCGATCGTCTGGCTCCATGGCCGACCGTTGGGCATCGTCACGGTGACCTGCCGAGGGGGGCATGTCTACCGCCGCGGACTGGCCCGCGCGATCATCCGACAACTGGCCGATCCCATCCTCCGCGAGCTGGTTCGAAACGGGATGGCGACGCCGGGCATACAGTCGCTCGATCTCGACGATCTGATCAAGCTCCCGGCGGTCGAAGAGCCCGTTGAGCCCGGCCAACTGACCGTGGTGATCTGCACGACCGGCAGGTATTGGGAATCGTTCGAACAATGCCTGCAGTCGCTCGCGTCGAACACCGTCCTCCCGGCCGAGGTGCTGGTGGTGTGCCGCGGCCACAGGGCAGAGCCACCCGAGCCGCTGCGTGAAAGCTGGTCGGCGGCCGCGTTTCCGGTCCGCTGGATCACCGAGCCGAGCGCCGACCTGGCGCGGGCCCGCCATCTGGCGGTGGAGGAGACCAGAACACCGCTCGTGGCTTTCGTGGATGAGTTGGTGTGTGTCGATGCCCAGTGGGGGGCGGTGCTCTGCCGGACATTTCGTAACTACCCAGATGCGATGGTCGTCACCGGATCGCTGCTGCCCAATGGGGTGGCGAGCGCAGCCTCCCGGCTGCTTGCGGCCGGCCGCGAACGGATGGTCTGGCGCGATCCACTTGCATTCAGGTGGCTCTGCCTCCGCCCCGACGAGCAGATGCCGCGGACATGGTGCAACGCCCACAAGCTTGGCTCTGCCGCAAACATGGCCTATCGCACCAGTCTGTTTTCGACCATGCGGGGCTTCGAAGCGATCGCCGGGGGAGCGGCGAAGGAGTCGTGCCAACACCTCGATTTCTGGCTGCGGGTGCTCGACGCTCGGCTGGGGATCGTCCACGAGCCGGCCGCGGTCGTTCGCGACGGCGGCGTTCCGACGATGGCCGACGTCAAAGCCGAACTGCGAGCCACCGCGGCGGGGATCTCGGCAAGCCTTGTGGCCGCTGGCGTGCGTCGGCCACGCCACATCGTCAGCATTCTGCTCGCCGCCCAGTGGTTTGTGCGGGCCGCGATCGCCGACATGATCATCAGGCGGGGCTCCCCGCGGTCGCTGGCGTGGGCCCGGCTCTGCGGTCATGTGACGGGAACGTGCCGCGGTTTCATCGGTCTGTTGTGGCCCCGCTCCCGCAGGCCGTTCGCCGCTCGCTCGGCCGCGGTGGCGACGACCACGAGCGAAAGCGACTCGCCATTCGCCGCGGGCCGAATCGTGCCGCTCGAAGTGTCCGTCCACGGGAAGCACGCCCCTGACGATGAGGGCTCGCCGACGCTTGAGGCAGCGAGGCTCACGCCCGTGGCCGAGATCCTCGGGCTCTGGCACGGCCGCGTGCTCGGACTGGTGAGCGTCGTCACCGGCTCGCAGCCCGTGACCCTCGAGCAGATTCGTCGCCTCATCGTCGACCGCCAATGGGACACGATCCTGTCGCGGCAACTGGGGCTCCGTCCCGGCATCATTGAATTCGAGAGTTCCACGCGGACGCTGCGGGCAGATCTCGCAGGCGAGGCCGCCGGCCGGGTTCTCGGCGAGCATCTGCTGGGATCCGCCACCACAGACGGAGCCGGTGCGAGTGGCCCGAATCAGGACGCACCGCCAGCCACCGTGTCGATCGTGATTCCCACCCGCGACCGTCCCGATGATCTCAGGGAATGTCTGCGGGCGATCTTCGCCCAAGAGACCGATCGGCGTGTCGAGATCATCGTGGTGGACAACCACCCCGAATCCGGACTGACGCCGCCAGTCGTGGCCGAGTTCTCCGGAATACGGATCGTCACCGAACCGCGGCGTGGTTCCGCCTATGCCCGCAACCGGGGCCTGCTCGCGAGCCGGGGGTCGATCATCGTCTGGAGCGACGACGACGTCGTGGCGCCGGCCGGATGGCTCGAGGGATTGCTCGCCCCCTTCGACGATCCGACTGTCGGCGTGGTCACCGGAAACATCATTCCCTTCCAGCTCAAGACGTCGGCCGAACGGCTCTGCGAGTCGTGCTGCAGCCTGAGCGCGGGAGCCGAGCCGTTCACCGTCGACGGCTACTGGTTCCAGGCCTCGCCAGATTCCGTCCAGGGCTGGGAATTCGGCACGACGGCCAACGTTGCCGTCCGGACCAGCGTCTTCTCCGACCCGGCCGTGGGCTTGTTCGCGGAATCGCTCGGCCCCGGAACGCCGATCGGGGCAGGGGAGGATCCCTACTTCTTCTACCGGGTGCTGAAGGCCGGTTACAGGCTCCAGTACCTCTCCGACGTCTGGGTGTGGCACAAGCATCGCAGCACATCCCGGCACCTGAGGAAGCAGGTCTACAACTACGCGAAGAGCGCCGTCGGCTACCACACGATGACGCTCCTGCGGGATGGCGACCAGCGATCGCGGGCGTCGCTCTTGGGAGGTCTGCAGCGACACTACCTCGCCCGCCTCGTCGCGGCGGCCCGGGGGCGAATCGACGTCCCGGTGTCGCTTGTGGCCGTCGAGATCGCAGGGCACGTGGCCGGCGGCTTCTCGTTCGCCGCGTCGGAACTGCGTCGCCGCATCCTGGCCCGTGATCCCGCCTTCCCCATCACGCCACCGGCACTGCCTGCCCGACCAACGGACGATTATGCGGCAGCGGTGGCTGATGCAGCAGAGCCATGGGCCCTCGGGCCTGGCAGCGCCGCCGCTGCAAAGGAATCTGCAGTGACGCCTCGACGCTCCGGCTCCGATCGACCCGACGTGCGCCACACCGGTTTACGGCGTAGTCGACTGCCTCACTTCCTCATCATCGGAGCACAAAAGTCGGGCACGACGTCATTGGACGTGAATCTGCGAAAGCATCCAGGTATCGAGCTTGTCCCGAATTTCCGGGCCGAATGGAAGGGTTGGATCAACACCAAGGAAACAGGGTTCTTCAACGGCTGGGGGACTTTGTTTGGCATAAGCACGATTGACGACTACAAGCCACTTTTCAACCACAACGGGAAACTTCAGGGCGAGGCATGCCCGACCTACGATTCACCCGTGGCGATTACAAGCATCGCGGAGGCGATCCCAGGAGCGAGGTTGATCTTTATCTGCCGTGAGCCCGTTTCACGGATCGAGTCGGCGATCAATCACATGCTGCAATGGCATTCGGAATCGCCCGATTTGAAGCGGTTCGGCACGTGGAACCCGTCTCTGGCGTTTGACGTGAACTTGCAAGGGGAACTCGCCGACCCTAGCCGCCATGGCCTCCTGCGGATGGGGCTCTACGTAGACACCATTCAAAGGGTGCTGAACCGCTTCCCCCCGGAACAGCTCCTGATCCTCGTGGCGGAGGAATACCGGCAGAACCCGCAGGCGACGTACGACCGTATCGCCGACTTCCTCGGACTGCGGCCGACGAGGATCTCACACGAAGACGCCCACGTGAGGAAGTACACGACTCGGCTCACTGCCGAGCAACGCGAGTGGCTCTCCGACTTCTACCGTCCCCACAACCAGCGGTTCTTCGAACTGCTCGGCCGCGAGATTCCATCGTGGGGCACCGACTACCCGCGCCCGTGATGGCGACGGGCGAGCTCAGATCTTCCGCACGATGAGCTGGTATCCCTTGTGGCAGACGACGAGTTGGTCCTGCCAACAGGCGACGAAGGAGTCGATGCCGACCTTCGGCGGCACCTTCACCTTCGTATCAGGATGCTTCCACGCGTAGTCGTCGAAAATCATGAATCCGCCCGTCTCCAGCATCGGCCAGGCGAGGGCGGCGTCGAGGAGGACCGACTTGGCTTCGTGGTCGGCGTCGACGTAGATCACGTGGAAGGTGCGTTTCCCCTGGTTCTGCATCAACCAGGGATGGGTGCGGCTCTTGATCTTCTCGATCGTCTTTCCCGCCATGTTGGCGTCGAACCGCTTCTCGTAGTCGTCCTTCCACCACGAGTCGAGACAGGAGAGCACCCCTCCCCGTGGCACGATCACGTTGTCGTGAACCCAGCAGGCGGAGCGGCCCTCGAACGCCCCGAGTTCGAGCCAGCGGATCGGCCCCGCCGGGAGTTTCTCGATGACGTGCCGCTGCCAATGCGGGATGTTGTGGCTGAACCAGTCGGATGTGAATTCGGGCATGGCGGGGCAGATCGTTCGGTCGTTTGCGGGCATCGCTCTATCGGGCAAGCTGGCGACTATAGCTTCGCTCAAGACGCTTTCGCAAACTTTCTTCCGGTGTGTACCGCCCGCAGCCGACGACCATGGGCGTAGGTCGGTGGTGTTGAACCTGGCGTGATGGTTGCCGGGCTCGCGGTATGCTCACGGTGTCCCCGGGCTTCCGCCCGGGGCTTCTTGGCGCGGGTGGTGGAACGCGTTCGACACAAACCGCCTACTGCGGCGAAGTCACCGGCCGATGGGCCACCTCGGGCTCCTGCTGGCTCCGCGGCAGCGAGATGCCCGTGACGTACCAGCCGTCGGGCAGCGACTGCATCCCCACGCCAACCGTGCCGAAATACCGCCGGACCATCTCGAATTCGGGAAGCGTGCTGCCATCGAGACGCTGCGTCCGTACCGTGCCGGGCTTGCCGTCGCCCAGAATACCGTTGAGGACCTGACCCGTCAGGCTCTTCGACTTGGGCATCGAGCCCTGCCGCAGCATCTCGTAGGCGGGGCGGATAGCCTCGTCCTCGCGGGTAAACGAACGCGTGGCTGCCTTGCCCGGCAGGAGCCTGTTCAATTCCGTGGCCACCTGCCCGTAGTCGGCGGCCGAACCGAGGGCCTCGATGTCGCCCTTCGTGGCCAGCACGCGTTCAAGGATGTCGCGGTGCGACGCCACGAACAAATGCCCGTGGGCCACGGTCACGACCGAGTGCGGCAGGAGTTTCTCCTCGCGTTCGCGGAGCTTCGCACGCCGGCGATGGGCGTCGTCGTCGTGGTCGGCATGGGGTACGGCACCACCCGGCAGTTCCACCTCGAGCTGTGGAATCGCCATCGAACGATCGATGAGTTCCCACGCAACGTTGCCCTGCACGTCGATCTTGGCCATGTCGGGATCGATCGACATGCTCTTGGCCACGGTGGCGGCGACCCGCTCGGGATCGACCGCCTCCACCGCGATCACAAGCCGCTCGCTGTCGGTGCCGATCGGCGTGGCATGGTCGGTGAGAAGCGTCACGCGGCTGCCGAGACATGCGACGAGATCCTTTTCCAGGTCGATCTGCGGACCATCCGGATCCTCCTTCACCGAGGCGATCACGTCGTCGTAGACACCCTTCTCGCCCACGATGTCGTCCACGAGCGACTCGACGGTCACGAACGCATTGCGGAGATTGAACTGGAGCGACGTCCAGCCTGAGACATCCCGCGGCACCCATGGCTGCGGACTGATCGCCTCGACATCCGGGAACTGCAGCATGCGGGCGGCAAGATCGAACCGATCGGCCGCAAACGGCTCCCTGCCGGGCAGCGGCGGCGCGTAGACCATCGTGTGATGCCGCATCGCGTGGCCACCGTCGTCGAACACGACCACGCCACCGGCGCCCTTCACGGCACTGAAGCCCTGCCGGCCGAGGATCGCCACGTAATCGGGTCCCTTTCGCTTCTCGCGCGGCGGATTGGTCGCCTGATATGCCTTGGCGAAGGGAAGCGGATCGACATACCAGCGGACTGCAGCGGCGGACGCCGGTACCTGGTTCTGGCAACGGCCCATGACGGTGCCAAAGGCGGGCAGCGATTCCACGCAGTCGCCACGGCCCTGGCCGAGCGTGCCCATCACCTGCGTGATGAGTGCCGGGTCATCGCCGACGATCAGCGTGCTGCCGGAGAGTGCGAAGGCAACCCGCTGGTCGCCCGAGCGACCGGAGTTTTCGGCGGCGGGCAACTGGTAGACGGTCAGCGGTTGTCCGCCATTGGCGGCGACCTTCGTGCCCTTCTGCTCGACCATCCGCTGGTTCATTTTGTCGACGAGGGCACGGGCCTCGGCATCGTGGCCGGTGACGTCCACCAGCACGACGGTGGCCAATTTGCCGGCAGGAGACTCAACCGCACCGAGCGCATACTCTCCTCCAGCGACCTCGAGCAGGTCGTCGAGGGTGAGGCCCAGCCGGCCGAGGCGGCCACTGTTGGAGCTTTCGAGCTGCTTCCTGACGCTCTCGATGAACGGCTTCATGCTCGGGTCTTTGAGCAGGAGCCCATACTGCGAGCGGTTGAACCGCTGACGGAACTCCGGCCCGTGGGAAATGCTCACCCAGCCTCTGGTCGTGGCGGGGAAAATCTTCTCGCTCGGCGGGAAGGCACCACCGGCGATGGCGACGCCCGCTGGATCGACAAGGCCCGAGAGGACCGAGCCGAGCGTGATGGCCACGGCGGCCGTAGCCCGCGCGAGGCGGTGGAAGGAACGGATCGGTTGATAGCAGCTGGTTCCGTCCACGAAAAACACTCCTTGGGCTTTGGCACGGCGCATTGGCACAATCCGCACGACCGGCACGACTCTCCTTCTATCGTGCTTCCGGGCACGATTTCTCGACCGGAACCGCGAAGTTTCGCAGGTGAAGCGTCTTTCCAGCAAGACAAAATCCTCCAGTCAGCCGCCGCGGAGGCGTTGCAGCGGGGGCAACAGGAGACTGGGGAGGCTGGGCTGGGCCTGCTGACGAGCAGGGAGCGTGGAATCCGCGGCGTAGGCCAGAACGCCGACGACGATGGCCAGTGCAACGGCAAGGATGGCGGCGAACGTCGTCTCCCGCGAGGCATGCGCAGCGGTCCCGAGCCAGACCATGGCCACGACAACGGCCGCCGTCGCGGCAAGACCGATCACGATGCCCAGCGGCAGCCTGGCAGCGGCAGGCGTGGGCAACGACAGCACCGCACACACCAGCACCGGCCAGCCGAGGATCGCCGCGTGCGTCAGGGCAACGCCGCCTGCAAACCGCACCGGACCGGGACGCGGGCCCCAAAGGCCCCGCGATCCAGCACCGCCGCGACGCGGCCCGGCGGTCGTGCGGAAGAGATGCTCCCAGCCCCGGGCCCCCGCGATCCCATCCTGGAGCGTCGCCTGCGGTACGGCCAGGCCGATGAACCATGCCCCCGTGAACAGGGCCCATGCCAGGCCCGAACGCTGAAACGGCACCATCCGATCCCATTGGCCAACCTGGCCACCGTGCTCAACCTCGCCATGCCCACTTCCGGCACCGGGGTCGAGCGCAGGCTCGAGCATGAGCCAACCGGCCATGGCCGCGAGCGCCGCGACCATCGCCAGCCGGCTCAACGTCTGCCGCAGCGGGCCATTGGCCGGGAGGGCGTCGACGTGAAGAACGTCGGCTCCAACACGCTGAACGGTTCGATGCGTTCCCGGCAGGACTGTCTCGATCGCCGCCTGCTGGGACTGCGACCATGCCCAGCCCAGGCCGCCGAGCAGCAGCCACGCCGCCACGCCGCTCACGAAATTCCCTCCGAGCCGGGTTGCGAGTTCGCCGCCAGCGGCCGCGCTCGCTGCGGCCACCAGAAGCGTCAGGCTCGCGGCGTCGGCGGCCTTGGCGCCGGACAGCCTGCCGGCGACCGTCGTGAAGGCGGCCAGCAGCGCACCGGCCGTCGCCGCGAGCACGATTGCAACAGACCCGGGCCCACCGCCGGCGACGAGCATGCCGAGCACCGCCCCGACAAGCGGCCAGGCGGCCCGCTCGCATGCCCAAAGGAGCGGCAGGCCGCGGCCAGTGGCGACACAGACCGCCAGCGGCACGTCACCGATCGCCGCCACCGCTAATACGGCAGCCGCCAGCATGGCGATGCCGCCCCCCGCCCCCGTGTGGGTGCAGCACCACCATCCCAGCCAGCCACCCATCGCAAGCGCGATCCACGAAGCGGGCCGCCGCCGGTCGATGCCGACGAGTGTTCCCGGCAGGCCAAGAGCACGCCGCCTAAATAGCCACGAGGATGGCCGCCAGGATGACGGCATCAACCACCGCACGGTATGGCGGGACGCATGGGACATGAATCCGTCACGATACACAACTTTTACGATCCACTGCCGAGGGGCAGTCCCGGCCGAGGCAGATCAGCCGAGACCTGATCTGCCAGGATCGTGTCCACCATCGCAGCCATGCCGGTCAGGTTCTCCGGCGAGAACATCTCCAGATGCTCGCACGATAGCCGGTGCACATGCACCGGGCCACGCACGAGCAGCCGCCAGAGCACGGTTTGAGCCCCGGCCAAGAGCGACGGCACCAGAGGAGCGTGGGCCAGAAACAGCTCCACGCGGGCTTCGATGCTCCTGGCAGCGTATCGTGCGACGGCCCGGGTGTAGCGATCGGCGATGGAAGAATCCTCCTGAAGATCCGCGGGCCCGCCTGGCGCCGGCGCACCTTCAGTGACACGACGCCCCACTGCCTGCAACCGCGACCCGATGTACCGCGGCCACTCACGAACCCGCAGTCTGACCATCTTCCGGAAGTGGTACTGCAGGCCCGAGATCGCCGCCAGGGCGTTCGTCAGCACTTTTGCGCCGCTCGCCGGCCACGGGAGTCTGCAACTCGGGTAGGTGTCGAAGATCAGGACCGTCACCTGCTGCCCGAGGCTGCGGAGTTCCGTCGCCACCGCGTAGGCGATCCAGCCGCCCGCCGAATAACCTCCCAGACGATACGGTCCCTCCGGCTGGAGCGCACGGATCTCCCGCGTGTAATGCCGCGCCATCTCCTCGACCGTCCCGTGCGGCGGCCCGCGGCCATCGAGATCCACGGCCCGCACGCCGTAGACGGGCTGGTCCGGTGAGAGCAACCGTGCGAGGCGGTAAAAGCTGAAGACGTCGCCTCCCAATCCATGCACCATGAAGAACGGGACGCGCGATCCGGCCGGCTGCAGCGGCGCGAGCGACGTCCACGCCGGCATCCACGATTCGTCAGCAAGGGACCGCGTCAGTGATTCGAGCGTCGGCGCCCTGAAGAGCATCGCAATCGGAACACGGTGCCCGAGCAGGCGTTCCAGTTCGACCGCCAGCTGCGCCGCCAGGAGCGAGTGTCCGCCCAGTTCAAAGAAGTCATCGGTGCGGCGCACCTGTTCCCGGCCAAAGAGCCGCTGCCAGATCTTCGCGATCTCCAGTTCCAGGAGCGTCTGCGGCGCGGTGTCGTCACGCGGCACGCCAGTTTCGTGCACGTCGGGAAGCACGGGCACCGCCAGCGGTGCGGATACAAGCCTGCCGCGATCGATCTTGCCATGAGCTGTCAGCGGCAGCGACTCGAGAACGTGCCATTCGCCGGGCAGCGACGGTTCGGGCAGGCGCCCGGCGAGAGCCCGTCGCAGGTCCGCGACATCGAGCGTCACCCCGTGCCGGGGCACGACACAGGCCCGCAGGACTTTCCGCGTGCCGCCACCGCCCCTCTCGCGATCGCAGACCACGACCACCGCCTGGTCGATGCCGGGCAGGGCGGCCAGCGCCGCCTCGATCTCGCCCGTCTCGACGCGGTGACCGCGGATCTTCACCTGCCCGTCCTGGCGACCGAGAAACTCGACCGTCCCATCCGGCAGCCAGCGGCAACGATCACCTGTGCGGTAGAGCCTCGCACCGGGCGTCACTGAATACCGATCGGGAAGGAATTTCTCCGCCGTGAGCTCCGGCTGATTCAGGTAGCCGAGCGCCAACCCGGCCCCGCCGACGAGCAACTCGCCCGGGATGCCGATCGGCACGGGCTCGAGCGACTCATCCACGATGATACAACTCGTGTTGGCCAAAGGTCGGCCGATCGGCACCGTGCCATGCGGAAATATCTCATCGCGACCGATCGGGTGCGTGCAGGCGAACGTCGTCGATTCGGTGGGCCCATAGCCGTTGACGAACCGCGTCTGCGGCAGCAGTGAGATCGCCTTACGCACGTGCGGCACCGACAGCACGTCGCCGCCGGTCAGGACGTGGTCCACCGTCGTAAGAATCTCCGGGATCGAGTCGATCACGTGGTTGAAGAGGCCGGCCGTGAGCCAGAGGCAGTTGATCTGTTCATCTCGAATCACCTGTCCGAGCCTGTCGAGATCGGGATACCGTTCGGAAAACACGGCACACGTGCCGCCATGGAGCAGGGGAGCCCAGAGTTCGAAGGTCGAGGCGTCGAACGCGGTCGGCGCCAGCAGCAGCGTGCGCATCGCCGGACCGAACGGCACGTAGGTCTGGCCAGTCACGAGACGGACCACGGCGCGGTGCGGGACGACGACACCCTTCGGCCGGCCGGTCGACCCAGACGTGTACATCACGTAGGCGGGACTCTCCGCCGTGACGGTGACACCCGAATCCTTATCGGACGCGGAGGCCGCCTGCCGCCACGGCTCATCGCTCTCCATGAACACCCTGCCGATGACGGCCGAAGGCAGACGGTCGGCGTGCGTCCGCGTCGTGACCACCAGCCGCATGCGCGTATCGGCGATCATGAAGGCCAGCCGTTCGTCGGGATACTCGGCCGGGAGCGGCACATAGGCACACCCCGCCTCGAGGATGCCTAGCACCGCCACGACGAATTCGACGGAACGATCGAGCAGAATGCCCACGAAGTCGCCCGGCTCAACGCCGCTGGCCCGCAGATGCCCTGCCAGCCGGCCGGCCTCGGTGGCGAGTTCGCCATAGGTCAGGCGTCGGCCGTCGCAGGAGACGGCGGTCGCTGCCGGCGTACGCGCCGCCTGTGCCGAGAAGAGTCCGTCAAGGGTGCCATCGGGAACAAGTGCACCCGCCGCGGCTTCCCCAAGAGCGAGTGCGGCGGCTTGCTCGGACGGCGCGGCCATCGAAATCTGCCCGATCAGGGCGTCGGGGTCGGCCATGGCCGTGGCGAGCATGGTCGCCACACCGTCGAGCATCCGCGTGGCCGTGGCCGCCTCGAAAAGATCGGTGGCGTACTCCAACCGCAATTCGATTCCCCGCGAAGTCTGAACGGCGAACAGCGTCATATCGAAGCGAGCCACACGGGCGTCGAACGGCAGGGGCTCGGTCTCGAGCCCGGACAGCCGCAGCTGCGGGCCGGTCTCGTCCTGCCAGGCGAACATCACCTGGAACACCGGCGCCCGCGCGGCATCGCGGCGAGTCTCCAGCAGTTCCACCACGCGTTCGAAGGGCATGTCTGCATGGGCAAATGCCCCGAGCACCGTGGTCCGCACGCGAGCGAGCAACTGCCGGAACGAAGGCCTGCCGGAAAGGTCGACACGGATGGCGAGCGTGTTGACGAGGCATCCGATCAGCTTGGCCGCCTCTTCGCGGGTACGGTCCGCCATGGGCGTGCCCACGACGATGTCCTCGGCACCGCTCCACCGGCTGAGCACCGCGGCGAACGTCGTCAGCGCCACCATAAAGGGCGTGCATGCCTCCTGCTGCGCCACGCGAACCAGGCTGTCAGCGACCGCCGTTTCGAGCGGCTTGCATGCCATCGCGCCACGGAACGACTCGACCGGCGGGCGAGCCTTGTCGGTAGGCAGATCGAGGTACGCCGGAGCATCGGCGAGCTGCCGCCGCCAGTAATCCTCCTGCTCGACCGCCGCGCCGCAGCGAGACCATTCGTTCTGCCAGACGGCACAGTCGGGGTATTGGATCGGCAACACATCGAGGGATGGATCCCGTCCGACACGCAACGCCTCGTAGCACGCAGCCAATTCGCCATGGAACACGCCCATCGACCAGCCGTCGAAGATCGCATGGTGCATGACCATCGCAATGACATATTCATGCGGCGACAGGCGGACGACACAGCCGCGGACCAGCGGCCCGCGTGCGAGATCGAAAGGCCGTCGGTATTCCGCAACCAGCCGTGCCATCGTGTCCGCCCGGCGTTCCTCGGGCGTCGTTCCTGTCGCGTCGATGCTCGCGAGCGGCCACGTCGCCGCGTCCGCAATGGTGGCCACGACCTCGCCGTCCAGGAAGGTGAACGTGGTTCGCAACGAGTCGTGCCTGGCGACGATCCGGTTCAGGCAGGCCCCGAGCGCCGAGACGTCCAGCGGGCCGCGCACGACGTGGGCGGTGGCGATCGTGTAGACCGGCGAATCGGGGGCATACTGCTGCAGAAACCAGAACCGCCGTTGTGCCGCCGAGGCGGCGACGACCCGCGGCCCCACTGAGGTCACGGCGCCGCTGCCCGAACGACGGGCGGGAATTGCCACTCCGCCCGGCGGTTGTCCGAGCGGTCCGCGTGGCGTCCAGCGGTCCGCCAGTCCGGCCAGCGTGGGCTGCTCGAAGACGTCGCGAACGGCAGTCTCGACGCCGAGCGCGGCCCGCGCGCGGGCGGCGAGTCGCATCGCGAGCAGCGACGTGCCTCCCAACGCGAAAAAGTTGTCGTGGCGACCGACCTCGTCCACCGCCAGCAACGACCGCCACAAAGACGCCAGGATCGTCTCGCGTTCAACTGCGGGCGGTTCACACGCGCCGGATTCGCCCGTATGACCGGCGGAATCATCACCCCGCCTCAACCCAGCCGCGAGGCCCTCGAGCGCCTGGCGATCGACCTTGCCGTTGGCGTTGACGGGCAGCGCCGGCAGCGGCATGACGCGGGCCGGCACACACGGCTCGGGCAGACGGCCCCGCAGCCATGACCGCACGTCAGCCGGCCGCAGTGCTTTCCCTTCATGGCTGACGACGAAGGCGATGATGGATCGGACCGCTCCGGCATCCCCGCGGACCACGGCGACAGCCGCCCGCACGTCGGGATGCTCGGCCAGAACCGCCTCGATCTCCCCGAGTTCGACGCGGTGGCCACGGACCTTCACCTGGTGGTCGGTGCGTCCGAGGAATTCCAACTGACCGTCCATCCTCGAGCGGCCGCGATCGCCGGTGCGATAGAGACGCGCGTGCGGGTTGTCGTCGAACGGATCGGCGACGAACCGCTCCGCCGTAAGTTCCGGCCTTCGCCAGTAGCCCTGCGCGACGGCCGCCCCGCCGATCCAGAGATCACCGGCCATGCCCCGCGGCACCGGCTGCATGTGGCCGTCGAGCACAGAGACATGCGTGTTGGCGATCGGCCGTCCGATCGGCGGCAGGTCCGGCCAGGCGGACGGGTCGGGCGGAAGGAGATACCCGGTCACGACATGCGTTTCGGTCGGGCCATAGTGGTTCCAGAGTCGGCATGACGGCAGCCGCGTGAAGAAGTGCCGGATGGCCGGAGTGATCCTCAGTTGCTCGCCGGCGACGATCACCTCCCGGAGCGACTTTGGAAACAGTTGAAACGCCTCCGCCGCCTCCGCCAGATGGTCGAGCATCACGACCGGCAGGAACAGCCGCTCGATGCCGTCGCGGTCGATCGCGGCCAACAAGGCCGACGGATCCCGGCGCACCTGTTCGGTGACAAGCACGAGCGTGCCCCCGGAAAGCCAGGTCGAGAAAATCTCCTGGAACGAGACATCGAAGCCCGGACTCGCAAACTGCAGAGTGCGGCCGCCCTCTCCCATGCACGACGTTGCCGCCTGCCAACTCAGCAGATTGACGAGCGGCCCATGCGGCATGGCCACGCCCTTGGGCTGGCCAGTGGAGCCCGACGTGTAGAGGACGTAGGCCAACTGGTCGAGCGTGGAAGACCACCGCGGGGAAACACCGTCGGCGAGTTGCGGTACAGGAGCATCGTCGTCGAGAAGGAGCAGGACCGGACCGGGGGCCTCGCGTGGAGACACCGTCGCCCCGCGTCCTTCTCCGAGCGCTGCCTGGACACGAGGCAGCGATGCCTTGTCGGCAATCACCACCGGGCAGGCGGAATCCGCGAGCAGGAATGCCAGCCTCGAGTCGGGCAGCGACGGATCCATCGGGACGTAGCCGCCGCCGGCCTTGAGGATGCCGAGCAACCCCACGAACAGTTCGGGAGACCGCTCCAGAAAGAGCCCCACCGGCACATCGGGCCCCACACCGAGCGCCCGTAGCCGGCCGGCGAGCCGACCGGCACGCGACCGCAACTCGCCGAAGGTCCAGGCACCGCCGTCGCAGGCCAGCGCGACCGCATCGGGTGTGCGGCCGGCTTGGGCGTCGAACTGCTCGTGGAGGCATGACGGTAGCGCGAAAGTCCCGGCCGAACGGTTCCGTTCATTGATCAAGAGCCGCCGTTCGGCCGGCGTCAGCAGGGAGACTGTGTCGAGCGGCGCCGACGGATCGGCGGCGACGGCCCGTACGAGCGAGACAAACTGGTCGGCAAGCGTGGCGACCGTTGCAGCATCGAACACATCGGTCGAGTATTCCATGCTGCAGGCGAACCCTTCGGGCGAGCTCTCCACGAACAGCGTCAGGTCGAACTTGCTCGTGCCGGTGTCCACCGGGAACGGCTGCATGGCCGCCTCGCCGAGATGCCACCCCCCGAGCGGACTCCCGAGAAACACGAACAGCACGCGACACAGCGGCTGTCCATCGATGGGGCGGCCCCGGGCAGCCACCCGGACGATCTCCTCGAAGGGCAGGGCTCCGTGCTCCATCGCAACCAGAAACGCATCGCGGACCTTCCTGACAACACCGCGAAAGCCGCCGACCTGGAGGGGCGACAAGTCATCCCAACGCAGCCGGATCGGCAGGGTGTTCAGAAAATAGCCCACCGACTGCTGTACCTCCGGTCGGCTCCGATCGGCGACGGGCGTACCGACGACGAGATCGTCCTCCCCGCAAATCCGATGCAGCCACGCATGACAGGCGGCCAGCATGATGGTGAAGAGCGTGGTGTTTTCCTGCGCGGCGAACGCCCGCAGCAGTCTTGCCGGCTCCGCCTCGATCGTGAAGCGATGCCAGCTCCCGCGACCGGTCGCCACGGTGCGCCGCGGCGTATCGGTGAGCCAGCGGGGCCCGTCCGGCGGGTCATGAAGCGTCTCCCGCCAGAACGATCGCAGCCGCTCGGCAACCACGCCGGAGAGCACGTTCGGCTCCAAGGCAGGCTCAGGCTCCGTGCATGTGGACGACGGATCGACGTCGGTGGCGTAGAGGTTCTCCAGATCCGACATCATCCGTCGCAGCGACCAATCGTCCACGATGCAGTGATGAAACGTGAACTGCAGCACGGCCCCGGCGGCCCCGACGTGGACCAGCAGCACCCGCCACAGGGGCGGCTGCGAAAGATCGAACGGCCGCCGCGCGTCGTTCACCAGCAGTTCACGCAGCAGACGATCCTGATCGACCTCAGGCCAGTCGGGCCGCATCTCCCGCCACGACACCGCGACGCTCCGCGCAGGCATGACCCGCTGCACGAGACGCTCGTCCTTCAGCACCAGCCCCGTGCGAAGCATGGCATGACGCGTCATCAGTTTCGCGAGTGCCCGTCGAAGTCGCTCGGCATCGAAGCCCACCGCGGCTCGGAAGGCGATCGGCT
The DNA here is from genome assembly GCA_964581055.1 of uncultured Candidatus Kuenenia sp. GTDB lineage: Bacteria > Planctomycetota > Planctomycetia > Pirellulales > UBA1268 > CAMCQY01. Next base: position 3,355 of record CAZOMJ010000078.1, on the reverse strand, counting down.
GGTTGTAGGTGGCCGGGTCGTGTGCCATCGCCTGCAACAGCCACATGCTCTGCTGGGCCGCCGTCGCCGGGGTTTCGAAAGCGACGGCAGCCTCGGCGGGAAGGAGACTCAGCGATCGCGGGGTGACCGCCGCCGCCAGCCCCGATACCTTCGCTGGTGCTCCCTCCGCTGCCGTGGTGATGGCCTCCGCCAGCTTGGCCAGCGTGGGGCTTGCGAAGAAAAACCCCACGGGCACCGTTACCCCCAACGCCTGCCGGACCGTCGCCACCACCTGCATCGCCGTGAGCGAATCGCCGCCGAGTTCGAAGAAGTTGTCGTGCACGGTGACCCCGTCGAGACTGAGCAGGTCGCACCAGATCGCGGCGAGCTTTTCCTCCAGCGGGGTGCGAGGTGCGACACCGAGCTCGGCGGCGCGGTGTGGCTCCACTTCGGCCGGCCATGCCGGCAGCGCCCGGCGATCAAGCTTGCTGTTCTCCGTCAGCGGAAGCGACTCCAACCACACATACCGGGCGGGATACATGTGAACGGGCAATGTCTGCGACAGGGCGGCGCGGATGACCGCATCGGTTGCCATGTCCGACTGCCCCACAAGGCATGCGACCAGCCGCGTATCACCGGCATGTACGTCGCGGGCGACAACCGCCGCCTGTCGGATTCCCTCCACCTGCAGGAGCGCGGCCTCGATCTCTCCCGGCTCGATACGAAAGCCTCGAATTTTCAGCTGGTCGTCGGCTCTTCCAAGATACTCGATGTCGCCTCCCCGCAGACGACGGCCGCAATCGCCCGTGCGATAGAGCCTCGCATGCGGTTCATCACGGAATGGATCCGGAATGAACCGCTCGGCCGTCAGCTCCGGTCGGTTGAGGTACCCCCGCGCCACTCCCGCGCCCCCCACGAACAGTTCGCCGGGCACGCTGTCGGCCACGGGCCGGAGGTCTTCGTCGAGAAGGTGCACCTGCAGATCAGGAATGGGCACGCCGATCATGCTGGGAGCCCGCACGTCGGCGGTGGTCAGCGGCCGATAGGTGACGTGCACGGTCGTTTCGGTGATGCCATACATGTTGACGAGCTGCGGGTGGACGTCGCCGTGGCGGTCGAACCACTCCGCGAGGCTCGACATCTGGAGCTTCTCGCCGCCAAAGATCACGAACCGCAAGGCAAGGTGACATGTCCCGTCGTTCTCCGCATCCACGCGTATCAACTGCTGGAACGCAGTTGGAGTCTGATTGAGGACCGTGACCTGCTCCGCCAGCAGCAACTCGTGGAACGCCTCGGGAGACCGGCTCACGAGATACGGCACGATGACCAGACGGCCGCCGTGGAGCAGTGCGCCGTAGATTTCCCATACCGAAAAATCGAAGGCGACGGAGTGAAACATCGTCCAGACATCCCGCTCGTCGAAGCGAAACCACGGCTGCGTGGCCTGCATGAGCCTGACGACATTGCGATGCGTGACGAGCACTCCCTTCGGCTGGCCGGTTGAACCGGACGTGAAGATGACGTAGGCCAGGTTCCCGGGACCGGCCACCGGCGACGGGTGGGCATCGACCGCGGCGATCTCCCGCACGGGGAGCGGATCATCGAGGCAGACCACCTGCGCCGCGGTCGGCGGCAGATGGGCGAGAAGGCTCCGCTGGGTCACGAGCACCGGCGCGGCGGAATCGTGCAGCATCACGGCGAGCCGTTCACGTGGATAGCTCGGGTCCAGCGGCACATACGCGCCGCCTGCCTTGAGAATGCCCAGCAGGCCCGCGATCATGTCCAGCCCCCGCTCCAAACAGAGGCCGACGAGCACGTCAGGCCCCACCCCCAGCGACCGCAGATGATGGGCCAGTCGGCTGGCCCGACCGTCGAGTTCCCGATACGTCAGCGATGCCCCATCGTGGACCACGGCCACCGCATCGGGGTGCCGCTCCACCTGCTGCTCGAACAGGTCGTGGATGCACGGGCCGGGCCGCTGCGATCCCAGTTCGGCAGGTGGCATCATGGGACCCGTGGTACTTTAAATGTCTGCGACGCGCATCGAGAGGCCGGCCGGCGAGAGAGCCCGCAACACAAGGGAAGCCCTCTGCCAGGCCGGGGGTATCCGCACTTCTCCGAAGGTAGTTGGCGGCAGGAACTATGACAACTTTCCGACCCGCCATCCTCCCGTGGCCGCACGCATGCGGCACGTCGCCGCTGGCGGTAGGCGAACTGCACCTCTGGCTGGCCGATGGTGACGATTGGAGGGATTGCGACTGGGATGCAACGCTGTCGGCGGAAGAAGTCGCACGTACGGCGCGATACCGTTACACGGCCGACCGCGATCGTGCCCGCACAGGCCGCGGTCTGCTGCGACAGTTGCTCGGCAATTATCTCGGCGCGTCACCTGCTGCCGTCGCGATCGAGACGGGCGAGTTCGGCAAACCACGGCTCGCCGGCGGTGCCGATGACACCACGATCGCGTTCAATGCATCGGGCTCCGCACACCTCTCGCTCTTTGCGTTCACGAGGGGCGCTGCGGTAGGCGTGGACATCGAAGCGTTCGTCGCCGCGCCGGGCGGGCAGGGAAAGACGTTGCCCGCACCGCGCGACGTGCAATCGATGGCGAAGCAATTCGCGGCCGACGAGGCCGCCTTGATCAGCGGGCTTCCCGAGGCGGATGCCGCGGCCGCGTTCCTCCGGCTCTGGACCTGCAAGGAGGCCTGCCTCAAGTGCCGCGGCACCGGCCTCCAGACACCGCTCGACGCGATCCGAATTGAACTCCTCGACGAGACGCAGGCGATCGGACGCCTCGGGACCGATCGCTTCGCGATCCGCTCGTTCGCCCCGGCCGCCGGATCGATCGCCGCCGTCGCGATGGCGGGCGACGTCATGCCCGAGCCCCAGCGGTGGACGCTCGCTCGCTGACCGCCGCTCTCGGCTCCCACATGAGCGCCTATCCCCGCGGCCGCACGTGCCCCTGCACCCGCGACGGCAGACCGAGAATCCGCAGGAAGCCCTCGGCATCGGTCTGGTCGTAGGAGGAGCCGCCTCCCTCCATCGACGCGATCGCCGCGTCGTAGAGGCTCTGCTCGCTCTGGCGGCTCTTCACGAGCATGTTGCCCTTGTAGAGGTTCAGTTCCACGGTGCCCGTGACGGGCTTCTGCGCCTCGCGGATGAACGCCATCAGGGCGTCCATCTTTGCCACGTACCAGAAGCCGTAGTAGACCATCTCCGCCACCTCGGGCGAGAGCCGGTCGCGGAGGTGGACGAGGTCGCGGTCGAGCGTCATCTGCTCGACGAGCCGATGGGCCTCGTAGAGCAGCGTCATGCCCGGTGCCTCGTAAACGCCGCGGCTTTTCATGCCGACCAAGCGGTTCTCCACGATGTCGGT
>CAZOMJ010000077.1:0-15132 GCA_964581055.1 uncultured Candidatus Kuenenia sp. | reverse complement strand
CTCCTCGCAGCGGCTCTTCTGCACGCACACCGTCCGCGTCCGCTGCTCGCAGCGGCTCTTCTTCACGCAGTAGGTGTAGGGAACCTGCTCGCACTCGACCTTCCACATCGTGACCTCGATCTCCTTGGTCTCGCAGGTGGGCAACCAGCGACGGCAGCAGACGACCTTCGGGCAGCAGGGGTTTCCGGCGGCGTCATACTTGCCGTTGGCGGAAATCTCCTTGGCCTCGGTCACCCAGTGGCCGCCGCGGCAGGTCACGGTCTTCGTGCTCTTCACGGGCACGCGCTTCGAAACCGTGCGGGAGCCGGTCAACTGCTCGGTGTAGGGAACCATCACCGAATAGGCCTGCTCGAGCTGCTCGGTGTAGGGCACGTTCACCTTGTAGGTGGCCGTCCGCTCCTCGGTGTAGGGCACGTTCACCTTGTAGGTGGCCGTCCGCTCTTCCTTGACCGGCACCATCACCGTGTAGGCCTGCTCGACCTGCTCGGTGTAGGGCACGTTCACCTTCCACGACCGGGTCCGCTCTTCCTTGACCGGCACGCAGACCGTGTAGGACTCTTCACGCTGCTCGGTGTAGGGCACGGACACGTTGTAGGTGGCCGTACGCGTCTCCGGGACGTTCACGTTGACGGTGTAATCCACCGACTTCGTCCGCTGCTCCGGCACCATGACCGTGTAGTTCCGAGTCCGCTCCTCGATCCGCGGCACCTTCTTGGTGACCGTGAACGAACGCTCACGCACCTCGGTCGTCCACTCCGTGCTCTCCACTTCCCGGATCTCCGGGACCATCTTCCACACCTTCACCGTCTTCATGCAGGCGTCGGCGGCACCGCCGTCGATCGCCGCAGCTTCGGCCGGAGCGGCCGCAGCGGCACCGCCCACCAGGACGGAACCGTCAGCCGGAACACTCGTCGCGGCGTCGTCACCACGAACAAAACCACCAACGACACACACGCCGGCGGCGGCCACCCAGGGCAGGAAGCCGAAAGTCAAACGCTTCTTCACAGGAACCTCCAGAGGAAAAAACAGGCAAAACGTTTTGCAAACACGTCTTCCAGGTATCACGTGGAGGCCACCCCCAGTCGGTGAACGTCCGCCGCAATCGACCCGGCCGAGTCGTCAGCCGCCCACCCGAGGCAGATCGCGGAGCCATACGTGGCCTTTCACCGCGATCGCCAGGGTTTGCGCGACAGGCAAACTCACAGCAGAAGATCGATCTTTCCCCGTCGAAAAACTCAGCCGCGCCGAGTTTCGTCCGGTGGCGCCGATGGTGCCGGTGATGCAGGCGGCCGCGGGCAAGAAGAGCCCGTCCCCATGGGACCGCCCTCGCAGCAGGTTTCGAGGATCATGCCGCATGCGCGGCAGATCAGTTTGGCGCGGATCTCGAGAGTTTCACCCTGACAGACGGGGCAGCGAGGCGAGGTCATAGTCGCGATGGTAGCAGGCTCGCCGTGGTTCAGCCCGCGATGGATCCCACGAGGATGAGGATCAATTCCTTTGGGCCGTGGGCGCCCAGCACGAGAATCCGCTCGATGTCTCCGGTGCGGCTGGGGCCGGTGATGAAGGAGAGCATGCTCGGCATGCGGCCATCATGCCGGGCCTTCGCGGCGTGGAGGGCGTCGGCGAGCGTGGCCACGATCTGGTCGCACGTGGCCACGACGACGTGCACGTGCGGAAGGATGGACAGCGCCCGTCCACCGGAGGTGGCGCTGGAGACCAGCATCGAGCCGGTCTGGGCGACGAGTGCCTCGCACGACGTGATGCCTGCATCGCAGGACTCGAGCATTTTTTTGTCGAAGTCCGCGGCATCGACGCGGTAGGTCGCGCACGGCACGCCCGTGAGCAGGGAGTCCACGAGTGGGTGCGGGTGCCAGGCCAACCGCTGCCAATCCCGCTCCCGCGCGATCGTACAGAGGTAGTCGCCGGCGGCCGTGAGGTCGGGGGCACGGTGTACCACCGCGCGGAGCTTGTCGAGATTCGAAAGCAGCAGTGCAAGACGCTCCTCCAGCGTCTCGCCACCGTCGGGCAGCCACGGCCGGGCGACCTGCTCGGGCAGCACGGTCAGGGCCGGTAGCCCGCTGCTGGCATGCGTCGCCACCACGCCGGCCGTAGACGCGCCGCTGGTCGTCACCGCCGGGTGTCCCGCATGGCTGGCATGGCTCGCATGGCTCGTCTGCCGACCATCCGCCCCTGCCAGCCCGTGCGGCAGTGGCGACGGCACCCGCAAGGCCTCCCTGATCCGCGCCAGGATCACATCGCGGGCCGACAGTTCGGGCTGGCCGCTCATCCCATGCGCTCCTGCGGCTGGCGGCGATCCCACTGGCGGCGAAAACTCTGTCCTGGGGCGGCCGGGAGGTCGCGAGAGGCGAGCCAATCCCGCAAGAGCGGTGGCCGCAGGGCCTTCAGCAGCGGCAGCGTGCGGCGAAAGACAGCACCCCCCAAGGCAAAGAGCCAGGGGCGGCTGGCCACCATCACGAACAGCCTGTGCCCCAGGCGTTCCCAGGCGTTGGGAGCGGTCCGGGCGGCGTTGCGCCGGTTGTGGAGCAGGTGGTGGTGGATGTCGATCCTCACCGGGCACGCATCGGTGCAGGCGCCGCACAGCGAACTGGCGGCCGAAAGGTGGTTCCAGTCGGCGAGCCCGCGCAGGTGCGGCGTGATCACCGAACCGATCGGTCCCTGGTAGGTCGTGCCATAGGTGAAGCCGCCGACATTTTTGAAGATCGGGCAGACATTCAGGCAGGCCCCGCAGCGGATGCAGTGGAGACTGTCCCGCTGTTCGGGGTCGGCGAGCAGGGCCGTTCGCGAATTGTCGAGGAGGACCAGGTGCATCTCCTCGGGGCCGTCCGCCTCCCCGGGCTGCCGCGGTCCCGCGTAGAGGGTGTTGTAGCAGGTCATGGGCTGGCCCGCCCCTGCCGTCGCCAGCATCGGCAAGAGCACCGCGAGGTCATCGAGATGCTCCACCACCTTCTCCAGACCCGAGATGGCGATGTGCACCCGCGGCAGCGCCGCCGTCAGCCGGGCGTTGCCTTCGTTCTCCGTGATCGAGATCTGGCCGGTTTCGGCGACGAGAAAGTTCGCACCCGTGATCCCCACGTCGGCATCGATGTAGAGCCGGCGCATGTGCCGCCGGGCGATCATCGTGAGTTCCTCGGGGCTGTCGGTCGGTGCCGTGCCGAGATGCTTGCCGAACAGGTCGCTGATCTCCTCGCGGCGGACGTGCATGCAGGGGAAGACGAAGTGATACGGTGGCTCTCCGCGGAGTTGCTGGATGAACTCGCCCAGGTCGCTCTCCACCACGCCGTAGCCATCGGCCTCGAGCGCGGCATTTAAGTGAATCTCCTCGCTGGTCATGCACTTGCTCTTGATGACCGCCTTGGCCCGGGCCGCCCGCACCAGATCCAGCACGATCCTCCTCGCCTCCTCGGCATCTCGCGCCCAGTGCACCTGGCCACCGTTGGCCTCGAAGTTGGCGACGAAACGAGGGAGGAGTTCGTCGAGCCGATTCACGGCCGACCATTTCGCCAGACTGGCCGCATCGCGGGCATGCTCCCAGTCGCGGAAGCGGGCCTTTTGGACGTCGCGGCTGGCGTAATAGCCGCTGAGGGCCTTGCGAACGAATGCCCGGTGGCCCGTGTCGCGGACATGCTCGGCGGCGTCGTGCAGAAACCGCTTTTTCGCGAGCCTGGGTGGCTGTGGCGGCGGGGCGGCGGTATGGCCCACAGACGGGGCGGCAGCATCGTTGACCAGCATGACGCCATCATAGCCGATCGCCGCGGCGTCACGTGGGCCTCATTCCATAGATTTCTCCAGCGCCCGACGGTAAAAATATGGAATACTGACAAACGGCGGGCCGTGCATACACCGCCGTCGAGATCGGCGACGGGCAGCGCGCCGACCCCAGCTGCATGGAAAAGGTGACAGGAATGCTTTCGGCGGCCGCGATCGACCGCTTGGTCTGGCTGGGCGTGGCCTGGATTCTCCTCGCCGCCGCCTGGACGGCATTCTGCATCTGGGTCGACGACGATTACCGGGAAATTCTGGGGGAGGACTTCCCCTGGTCGTTGCCTTTCGTGGCCGCCGGCGCGATCTTTCTCTTCGTCACCTACCAGTACGGTCTGGGCCTGCTGCCGTTGTTCCTGGTGGTTTTGCCCGCCAGTTTTCTGGGGTATGTCGCGTATCGCGACACCAAGGCACCCTCGACCCGCAAAATGCTCACCCGGCGGTTTGCCCGCAAGATGACGTTTCTGGCCGCCACGAAACTGGGCATGGAAAAGTCGTTCGATAAGTGGTTCCCGTCCGGCAGTGCCGGATCCAATAGCCGCCCGGCCGACATCGCGGTCGTGATCCTGAAAAAAGACGGCACCCCCGTTGATGGGCAGGGCAGCGACGGCCTTGATCGCGAGGCCTCGCGGGCCGTGAAGACCGTGCAGCAGATCTTCGAGAAGGCGATCGAAATGCGGTCGACCGACATCCATCTCGAGCCCAAGGCTGCCGAGGAACTGATCGTTCGCTGCCGTATCGACGGGATCATGCAGAACGTGTTGACGCTCAAGGGATCGGCCGGTCGGGCCGTCGTGTCGGCCATCAAGGTGTGTGCCGACATGGACATCGCGGAACGGCGCCGGCCGCAGGACGGCACGTTTGCCCTGCTCAAGGCCGGCAGAAAGTTCGACGTCCGTGCGGCCTCCGGCCCGACGAATTTCGGCGAAAAGATGGCGTTGCGACTGCTCGATGCCGACAGCGGCGTCATCAAGGGGGGGCTCGCCTCGCTGGGCATGCGGGACTCGATGCTCAAGACGCTCCAGGCGATCGTCCAGCAACCCCACGGCATGCTGATCGTCTGCGGCCCCACCGGGTCGGGAAAGACGACGACGCTTTACGTGGCCCTCGGCGAGATCGATGTTCTCTCCCGCAACATCGTCACCATCGAGGACCCGATCGAGTACCAGCTTGAAAACATCTCGCAAACGGCCGTCAATACGGCTGCCGACCTGACGTTCGCGAAGATCCTGCGGTCGGTGCTGCGGCAGGACCCGGACGTGATCCTCGTGGGTGAAATTCGCGACAAGGAGACGGCCGAGATCGCGATGCAGGCGGCGCTCACGGGCCATTTCGTCTTCACCACGCTGCACGCCAACGACACGGCGACGACCGTCACGCGACTGCTCGACATCGGCATCGACACCACGCTTATCCAGTCGGCCGTGACCGCGGTGCTCGCCCAGCGGCTCGTCCGCGTGCTCTGCCCCAAGTGCAAGGAACCCTATCCGGCGCCGGCCGAATTCCGGCAGAAGCTGGGGGTGCCCGCCGACAAAGAGGTGACGATCTATCGCGAAAAGGGCTGCCCCGCCTGCCATGGCACCGGCTACAAGGGCCGCACGGGGGTGCATGAACTGCTCGTGTTCGACAACGCCATCCGGGAATTGCTCGTGGCCCATCCCTCCATCCAGGCGATCCGGGCGGCGGCCCGCAAGGCGGGCACGCGGACCTTGCAGGAGGCGGGGATCGCCAAGGTGCTCGCCGGCATCACGAGCATCAACGAGATCGTGCGGGTGACCAAGTGAGTGTCATCGTGTATCCACTGTCGTTGCAGGCGAGGCGATCATGCTGATGCTGCTGACCACACTTTGGGCGGCGAGCATGCTGCAACGGTTTGGCGATCTCATCGTCGCCGGGATCGTGTTGGCAATGGTCGCGTTCGGAGTGCAAAACGGACTGTTTCTGGCGGTGCTGGTGGGCATGCAGGCACTTCTGACGTTCGTGGCGGCACTGGCCTTCGCCGATCCGCTGGCGGCGCTGCTCGTGACGTTTGAACTGCCAGCGGTGTATGCGTTTCCAGCGGCCTTTGGGCTGCTGCTGATCGGCACGGCGATCGCCACCCGGCTGGCCGTGGGCGGATATGTGCCTGCGGAGGTGGTGCGGTTCGCGCCGGTGATCGACAAGCTCGGCGGCGGCCTGGTGGGGGCCGTGGCGGGTATCGTCATCGCTGGCACCTTCCTGATCGCCTGCTCGGTCGTACCGGTTCCGGAGACGTTCCGACTCGACGGCTCCACGCTTGGCTATGACATGGGCACGAGAATGTTGCGGACGTTTGCCCGCTGCGTCGAACCAAACGACACCAAGCGAGAGATTCTGCTCACCGGGGAGCCCGGGAGTGTCCCGGAGCCGTCGCCCGCGGCCCCGCCGCCCGACGATGGCACCGACGACCAGCAGAAGCAGTCGAAGCGTGACAGGCAGGATACAAAAGGCAAAAAAGCCAAGTCCGAGTCACCCCCACCCCCACCCCCTCCTCCACCTCCACCTCGCTGGAGCGAGCCCTTCGCCGACATGAACGGCAATAAACAGCACGACGACGGGGAGCCCTATCTCGACACCGATAACGACAAGGCGTTCACGAGCCGCCTCGACCTGAACGATCCCAACGGTAATGGCCTGAGGGATGTCGGTCTGCTCGAGCGCTATCGGCTGCATGCCTGGGGCCGCAACGTGATTTCGGTCGTCACGCTTGACGAGGCGATCGTGCCGGCGGCTGAAACGACGGCACCCGCCGAGACCGTGCCATCGGATGCCGGTACCAGTGAGCCGGTGAAATAAGTCGGACGTCCGGGCTTCGGCTACCGCTCGTCGACCATCCCGGCGAGCACCTCGGCGAGATGCACGGTGCGTGCCTTCCGGCCGTTGCGGGCGAGCCAGCCGTCGAGCTGCAATTGGCAGCTTGGATCGCTCGACACGATGAAGTCACAGTCGGTCCGGGCGAGTGATCCGCCCTTCACCTCCGCCATCGCCGTGGAGATCATCGGGAACTTCACGCTGAAGAGGCCACCGAAGCCGCAGCAGCTCTCCGGCTCGTCGCACTCGACAAGTTCCAGATCGCGGACGGCCCGCAGCAGTTGCCTGGGCTCGTCCTTGACCCGCAGCTCCCGCAGGCCGTGGCAGCCGTCATGGTAGGTGACACGGTGTGGGAACCGGGCGCCCACGTCGGTCACGCCCAGTTTTTTGACGAGAAACTCGCCGAATTCGAACGTCCGTGCCGCCAGGTCGAGGGCGGCCGTCTCGTGGGGCGTGCCGGCGAGCAGTTCCGGATAGAAAACCCGCATCATCGCCACGCAGGAGCCGCTCGGGCCCACCACCGCCTCGGTCTCAGCGAAAACCTCTACCGCACGGATGGCGACGGCGCGTGCCTCGTCCCAGTAGCCGGCGTTGAAGCTCGGCTGGCCGCAGCAGGTCTGGGCCGAGCGAAACTCGACCGTGTGACCGAGTCGCTCGAGCACACGGGCCACCGCCATGCCCACCTGCGGGGTCATCTGATCGACGAAGCAGGGGATGAAGAGGCTGACATTCATGAAAAATGGGGACGGGAGCGATTTTTGTGGAGCAACCTTGGAGCGAATGATCGGTAGCGAAAAATCGCTCCCGTCCCCATTTTCTAGCGCCGCTTGATCGCGCGGACCAGTGCCTGCCCCATGTCGGCCGGGCTTTCCGCGATCTCGATCCCGGCATCCCGCAGCGCCTCGAGCTTGGCCTCGGCCGTGCCTTTACCGCCGGAGATGATCGCGCCCGCGTGGCCCATCCGCTTGCCCGGCGGCGCGGTGCGGCCTGCGATGAAGGCGGCCACCGGCTTGGTGACGTGCTGCTTCACGAACGCCGCGGCCTCCTCCTCGGCGGAGCCACCGATCTCGCCCATCATGAGGATGGCATGCGTGTCGGGATCGGCCTCGAAGAGTGTCAGGATGTCGATGAAGCTCGAGCCCACGAGCGGATCGCCACCGAGTCCCACGCAGGTGCTCTGGCCATGGCCGAGCTGCGTGAGCTGCCAGACGGCCTCGTAGGTGAGTGTGCCGGAGCGACTCATCACGCCGACGTGTCCGGGCGTGTGGATGTAGCCGGGCATGATGCCGATCTTGCACTGTCCCGGTGTGATCACGCCCGGGCAGTTGGGGCCGATCAGCCGGCTCTTCGAGGCCTCCACGACGGGCATCACGCGGGCCATGTCGAGCACTGGGATGCCCTCGGTGATCGCGATCACCAGTTCGATGCCGGCGCCGACCGCTTCGAGAATCGCATCGGCCGCGAAGGCCGGTGGCACAAAGATCATCGTGGCGTTGGCGCCGGTCGCGTCGCGGGCTTCGGCGACGGTATTGAAGACCGGCAGGCCGACGACGGTTTCGCCCGCCTTGCCGGGCGTCACGCCGCCCACCATCCGTGTGCCGTATTCGAGGCAGCCGCGGGTGTGGAACTCACCCACCTTGCCGGTGATGCCCTGACAGATGACGCGGGTGTCGCGATTGACGAGGATGCTCATGGGAGGCTTTCAAAAGCGGAGAGTGGAAGTTCGTTGAGTGTAAGGGCTGGAGGCCCGCTCGAGCACCAGCGACCTGCGGTCGCCAAGCCGGGGCGGACAGGATGTCCGTGCCCGGCGTGAACAAGGAATTAGGCGGCGTTGGCGGCGGCGACTACCTTCTTGGCGGCGTCGGTCAGACCGTCGGCGGTGATGATCGTCGTGCCGCTATTGGCCAGGATCTTCTTCCCCTCCTCCACCTCGGTGCCCTCGAGTCGCACGACCAACGGCACGGTGAAGCCGACGGTTTTCGACGCCTCGACGATGGCGCTCGCGATCGTGGTGCATCGCATGATCCCGCCGAAGATGTTGACGAGGATCGCCTTCACGTGGGGATCGGAGAGGATGATTCGGAAGGCCTCGGTCACCTGATTGACGTCGGCGCCGCCTCCCACGTCGAGAAAGTTGGCCGGCTGACCGCCGTGGTATTTGACGAGATCCATCGTGCTCATGGCGAGGCCGGCGCCGTTGACCAGGCAGCCGATCGTGCCGTTGAGCTTCACATAGGAGAGACCGGCGGCGGCGGCCCGAGTCTCGGCCGGCTCTTCCTCCGCCTCGTCCCGGAGCGCCGTCACGTCCTTGTGGCGAAACAGCGCATTGTCGTCGAACGTCATCTTGGCGTCGAGGGCGACGAGCCCGCCATCCTTCGTGAGCACGAGCGGATTGATCTCGAGGAGCGAGGCGTCGAGCGACACGAACGCCGCACAGAGCTTGCGGAAGAAGGCTTCGGCATGCCGCCAGCTGGCCGTGGGCAGGCCGAGCTTCGCGGCCAAGAGCCGTGCCTGGTAGCCGGCCAGGCCCCGGTCGGGATCGAAGGGCTCGCTCAAGATCAGCTCGGGCGTGTTGTGCGCGACCTCCTCGATGTCCATGCCGCCGGCGGTGCTGGCGATAAGCACCGGCGAACCGACGCGGCGGTCGACGAGCACCGCACAGTACAGTTCGCGGTCGATCGCGCAGCCGCTCTCCACGAACACCTGCCGCACGACCTGCCCCTCGGGGCCCGTCTGGATCGTGACGAGCGTCTTGCCGAGCAGCCCCTTGGCGATCCGCGCCGCGTCGTCGGCACTCTTGGCCAGTTCCACGCCGCGCTGGGTGGAACCCTGCACCTGCCCCTTGCCGCGACCGCCGGCGTGGATCTGCGCCTTCACCGCACACACGGGTGTGCCGAGCGCGGTGAACGCGGCTGCGGCCTCGTCGGGCGTGCGGGCAACGCGGCCGGCCAGCACCGGCACGCCGGCCGCCCGCAGCAGATCCTTGGCCTGATATTCGTGGATTTTCATGGAGAGAGATGCCTGGAAGGGCGTGGATGATGCGAACCATGCCGCTGAAGCGGGACGGCCCGGGTGGCGCTCCCGGGCCATCACTATGGCAGGAACCCTCCCGGCTTCCAAGCCATCGCTACGGTCGGCCGACGCGGAGCAGGTGGGCACGGATCAGGCCCACGTCGTAGGGGGTGTCGGCCTCGAGGCCCGCCAGCACGTGGTCGAGATCGAGACCGTAGTGGTTGACGCGGAAGAGCCCCACTTTGACGAACGGCACACCGGCGTCGAGCATCCGCTTCCAGACCAGTTCGCTGGGGTTATGCGGCGTCCGACGGGCCTTGCGGACGAACCGCCGGGATCGGGTGGGATGCCACAGCGACAGGTGGGGAAGGAGTTCCCGCCAGGTGACCGGGCCGGCTGTGGCGGCGTCATAGAGACTGGCGATCCGAAATCCCGCGCGGGACACGTGCTCCGACAGGCCGATCTCGTAGCGGTCCACGATGTCGTCCTTGGTGGCGAGCGGCACCACGGCATTCCAGAACGCGGCGAACGCCGACGATGCCAGGAGGGGCTTGCGCATCGCGAACCACCACGACTGCACGTGAGGGCAGGCGACCCTTCCGCGGCGCTTGGTGCCCTGCTCCGACAGGCACATGCCCCAGAGATCGGCGGCGGCGACACGGGGGTCGTCGAAGACAGGCTCGAGGTCGAACAGCGGTCCGTAGATGCTGTCGTTGGCGCAGACGATTTCGTCGAACCGATCGGGCTTTCCCAGAGCTTCGATGCCCGCCCGCCAGCTCGAGAAGTCGTAGCCGATGTTGTCGCGCGCGAGAAACCGATCGACGACAGGTCTCATCTCGACGGGAAGCTGCTGCGCGGCAGTCGAGACGACCGTCACATGATCCATCAGCGGACGGTAGCGGCGCAGCGCCTCGATGACGTGGGGATCGAACACCCCATCGCGATCGTGGTGGGCGTAGACGAGAGCGCGGGCCATGCGTGTGCCTTCCACGGCGCGGGCTGGGACAGTCAGGCGACCCGCCGCGTGGCTCCGGCTGGACGGGCAACCGCGGTCTGGCCGTCGCCTTCTGCGGCGAGGGCCAGGAGACGGGGGACGTATGCAATCGTCTGCCGAGCGGCGGCGGCATTTCCCTGCGCCAACTGCTTCGCCGCCGTGCGGCGTGCCGAGCCGGCGTACCACGCGGCGCTGCGGCGCACGAGCGTGGCACGGGACGCGTCGGGGAGCGAACAGGCGTTGATGGCGATGGCCTGCACGAGATCGGGCCAGACAACGCCGCTGGCCGCAAGCCGTGCAGACTCGTTCGCCTCATGGCGGCAGTAGGCTGCCAGCGTGCGCGGCTCGTAGCCCACCTCGTGGCGGGCGGCGATCCTCACCCACATTTCCCAGTCGAGTGCCAGGGAGAGATCGGTGCGATAGCCGCCGACAGACTCGTAGGTGCTGCGTGCCACAACAGCCGCCGGGCACTGCACCCGTTGCCGCTCGGCGATTTTGGGCAGCCAGCCATGGATGGTGCCGGGTGTCCATCGCAGACGTGACGAGGTTTTGATCCGGCGATTGTCGCCGTCGACGATGCGACAGCGACAAAACGCCATGCCGATCTGCGGATCGTGGCGAAAGGCCTGGTCCATGCTTGCATAGAAGCCGGGCAGCACGTAGTCGTCCTGATGCAGCAAGTGCAACAGGTCTCCTCTGGCGGCGACGACGGCGCGATTCCAATTGCCGCCGAGTCCCAGACGATGGTCGTGGCGGATGAGTTCGACCCGGCCTGTCGGATCTGCCGCGTGCACGAGCGCCGCCACATCAGACCGTTCGGAGGCGTCATCCACCACGGTGATCTGCATCTGGTCAGCGGGCGGCGCCTGCGCGAGCACTGACAGAAGCGCGCGAAAGAGTTTTTCGTCGGGCTCGTACGTCGGCAGCATCACGGAGAACCGTGGGCTGCCGGGGTGCGAAGCAGAGGACGAGAACGATGTTGCGGCGGTCACTCGCGGGGCTCCACTACCAACAATGCGATCCCCGCAGCCGACCGGCCGCGTGGATGAACTGGGAAATGATGAACTGGGAAATAAGGCCACGACCGGTCGAGCAGCAAGATGGAATTCACAAGTGCCCGCAGGCCACCCACCCTGCCCAGACAGCCGGACAATCGATGGCGACAGGAGACCCACCGGGGACCGCGGATTGGCGTAGACAGAGCCGGCCTGGCTGCGCGATAAGTCGTTGGGAGCTCCACGCAGGCTTCCCTTGGAGGAGTGCCATGCACAGCCCGGCAGACTCGTCAGCCTCGCGAAGCGGCCTGCCCCGTCCGGCCCTGTCGGATCGCAGCCAGCGGCTGTTGACGGGGCTTTCGACCGAGGATCGCCTGATCGAGATCGGGCCGAGCTACAACCCGGTGGCGGCCAAGGCGGCCGGCTGGAATACGCGGGTGGTCGACCACGGCAGCCGCGCAGAACTCGTCGCCAAGTACGCCACCGCCCCCGAAGCTCCGACCGACCGGATCGAGGATGTGGACGTCGTCTGGCGAGGCGGTCCGCTGGAGGCCGGCTTTGCAGCGGGCGACGCGGGCACCTTCACGGCTCTCATCGCCAGTCATGTGCTCGAGCACGTGCCTGATCCGATCGGCTTTTTCCAATCCGCTGCGACGTTGCTGCATCCCATGCGTGGCAGCATCCGGCTGGCTCTGCCCGACAAGCGGCTGTGCTTCGACCTGTTTCGGCCGGCCGCCACGACCGGCCGCGTGCTGGCCGCGCACCGCGGCGACGGAGCGCGGCACACATATGCCGATCTCTTCGATCACGTCGCCTACCTCACCCGGCTCGCCGGCCGGGCCGCCTGGGCGCGGGAGCCGCTCACGGCACTGTTCCTCGACCACACGCTGGAGCAGGCCAGAGGCAACGCCGACGCGGGAACGACAGCCACAGCGGGATATGTCGACTGCCACGCGTGGCAGTTCACGCCGGCGAGCTTCGAACTGCTCGTGCTCGAACTGGGAGTGCTCGGCGAGATCGACTGGCGGATCGATTGGCTGGAACCGCAGCCCGCGATGGAGTTTCTCGTCGCGCTCTCGAGGCCGCGAGAACTGTTCACCTCGGTCGATGTCCTGCAGGCGCGGCGACTCGCCTTGCTGCGGCGGATGCTGCTGGAACTGCGAGAAGTGACCGACCACATGCTCGACGCCCTGCCCGCGGCATGACCATTTTCAGGCTGCGGGCCTGTTGGCTTCGTGGGCGCTCCGTGGGCTCGCCCCCAGCAGGCTCTCCCAGTGGGCGATCGATTCGCGGGCGATCTCGTGCAACAGCGACAGTCGCCGCTGCTGCACCTGCTCGAGGTCGGCACATGACGTCACTCCCGGTCGGAGACGGCCCAGGAATTCGACCGCGTCTGCAGGACGAATCCAGTCGACATGCCAGTCACACTCGCCAGCGAGCGCAAGGTCGAGGATCAAGAGTTCGAAGCTCGCCGGCGTGAACTGCCAGGCATGGGCGTCGCGGTAGACCGTGTCGGCCTGCGCGTTGTCGAACAGTTGGCGGGCCAGGCCCAGACGGTGGGCAAACGCCACGTTCGCCGCCGTTTCGCCCGCCGCCCAGCCGGGCTGGCCGTGCAGCGTGACGGCGTAGGCGACCTCGTTGTAGAGCGTGGCCGGGCTGTGCCGCGTGCGCCGCTGGCTATGGGCCAGCATGACATCGCCCGCCAGTGACACAGGCCTGAAGAAGTCGAAGCACCAGCGCTTGTCGGGCAGCGCGAACACGAGGCAGCCGTCGTCCCTGACGAGCCGGCGGCTGCTGTCGAGAAAGGCGATCAGATCGGGCATGTGCTCGAGCACGTGCGAGGCGGCCAGCGCGTCGAAGGTGCCGAGGCTATCCGGCGGGAATGCCTCATGGAGCGGCCCCTCCTGCCAGAGCACGTCGACCTCCTCGATCGCCTCGGGCACGACGGAGGCCGCCGCGTATTTGGCGATCAGGCCGGCGCGGGTGTCGTGGTCGACGACGCAGGTGTTCCAGCCGTCCCGCTTCGCGGCCAGAGGACGGAAGGACGCGCCCACTTCCACGATCCGCGCCGACCGCGGAATGCCGTCGAGGAGCAGATCCCGGCGGGGATCGGCGGGCAGCGGATCGGGAGCGGCGTGGTCAGTCATTCCGCACCGTCGCCTCCAGGATGCGGTCGGCGAACCGGTCCCAGCCGTAGGCATCCCGAACCGCGGCCGCATTGGCCTCGGCCACGGGTGCGTAGCGGGCCGGGCAGCGAACGAGCGTCACCGCCTCGGCCAAGGCCCGATCCCAGTCTTCGGCCCGTGTCAGCCGACCCATGTCGGCGGACCGGATGGCCTGTCTGAACGGCATGGTCGGTGTGGCCAGCGTCCAGGTGCCGACGATCGCCGCTTCGAAGAACTTCAGTTCGCTCTTGCAGTTGGTGAACACGTTCTCCTGCAAGGGCGCGATGTTGATCTCCACCTCTGCGATCAGTCGCTGCAGGTTGATCCAGTCATGGAGCGGGACGCGGTCCACCCGGCTGGCGTGTGCCGCGAGCGGGCCGATGGCCTCCATGAATCCAACCACCTGCACCCGCACGTCGGGATCGCGGTCGAGCAGCCGCGCCAGCGCCGGGGTGACGATGGCAAAGTCGCGGTTGTGGCTGGGGGTGCCGCTGAAGTAGCCGATTGTCACCGGCCCCTCGCCGGCGAACCCGCGGGCCCGCTTGGCGGCCAGGAGGGCCTCGGAAACCTCCTGCTGCCGGCGGTTCAGGAAATTCGGCACGATGCACACCGGCCCCGGCACCGTCTCGGCCAGCTGCTCGGCGAGAAACCGATTGGTCGTGATCGCGCCGTCGCACAGCCGCGCGGTGGCCTCGATCCTGCCAACATACGCGAACCACCAGTCCCAGGCAGCGGCCGGCTTCGTGTCTTGGTCGAGCGTGTCGAGCAGGAGATGCACGTAGCGGGTGTCGAACACGAGATCGTCGCAATCGAACACGACCCGCACCCCTTGCGACTTGGCCGCCGCGATCAGTCGGGCGACGTCGGCGTCGTACCGCACGCGGGCCAGCACGAGCGTGTCGACCTCGGCGAGTCGCGGTAGCAGGGCCGGGATTTCCCCGACGGCACACCATGTAGCCGTCGCCCGCCGCGCCGGATCGGACGTAATCGCCTCCACCATGTTGTAGACGCGATAGCGAAACGTGCTCGTGTCGGGCTTCTCGTAGAGCCAGACGATGCTCGTGGTGTCTCGCTTGATCGCAGCCAGCCGGGACTCAAGCGGTTCCCGTTCCCAGGGAGGGTCGTACGGGAGAGCGCCGGCGGTCAGGAAGGGAAACATTGGGACGGCACCGGAGGTCAGGCGGAACGGGAGAGACGAACACTGGCGGGGACGGATTGCCGGGCGTCAGCCGTGAAGTGGTCGGCGAGCCGTTCAACCACGCCCGCGAGCGACACCTTCCAGTCGCGGCAGATCTGGTCGGCACGGAGGTTGGCGGCCCGGGTGGCAGGGTCGCGGGCGAGCGTCACCATCCTGGCG